>NZ_JALUYR010000146.1 GCF_027012695.1 Thermococcus sp. | reverse complement strand
TAATAATCACCCACAACGTTTCGCCCGACACCCTCAACAGGGAAGGCTGTAAGGAATACGACGTGGCACCGCAGGTGGGCCATAAGTTCTGCAAGGACTTTCCGGGATTCATTCCAAGCCTTCTCGGGGACCTTCTGGAGGAGAGGCAGAAGATAAAGAGGAAGATGAAGGCAACTATAGACCCCGTTGAGAAGAAGCTCCTTGATTACAGGCAGCGGGCCATTAAAATCCTTGCAAATAGCTTCTACGGCTACTACGGCTACGCAAAGGCTCGCTGGTATTGCAGGGAGTGCGCCGAGAGCGTTACTGCCTGGGGCAGGGAGTACATAGAGACCACGATAAGAGAAATAGAGGAGAAATTTGGCTTTAAAGTATTGTATGCCGACAGCGTCACCGGTAATACTGAGGTCATCATCAGGAGAAACGGTAAAGTTGAGTTCCTTCCAATCGAAAAACTCTTCCAGCGCGTTGATTACAGGATTGGTGAAAAGGAGTACTGTACCCTTGAAGGCGTCGAGGCGCTGACGCTGGACAACCGAGGCAGGCTCGTGTGGAAGAGGGTTCCGTACATCATGAGGCACAGGACCGACAAAAAAATTTACCGCGTCTGGCTGACCAACAGTTGGTATCTGGATGTTACGGAGGATCACTCGCTCATTGGCTACCTAAATGGAGAATACTTGGGGATAAAACCCGTTGATATCCTCAAAACTCCAGACATGAAACTGATAACCATTACATCCCGCGATTTGCAGGAAGTCAGGCTCAGGAATCCATCGAGGATTGAAGAAATACACTATGACGGCTACGTTTATGACATCGAGGTTGAGGGGACCCACAGATTCTTCGCCAACGGGATACTCGTTCACAACACCGATGGCTTTTTTGCAACGATTCCAGGGGCAGATGCCGAAACGGTCAAAAAGAAGGCGATGGAGTTCCTCAAGTACATCAACTCCAAACTGCCCGGTCTGCTCGAACTCGAATATGAGGGATTCTACATTAGAGGCTTTTTCGTGACGAAGAAGAAGTACGCCCTGATAGATGAGGAGGGCAAGATAATCACAAGGGGCCTTGAAATCGTCAGGAGGGACTGGAGCCAGATAGCCAAGGAAACCCAGGCAAGAGTTCTGGAGGCCATACTCAAGCACGGTGATGTTGAAAAAGCTGTGAGGATAGTAAAAGAAGTAACGGAAGAGCTGAGCAAGTATGAGGTTCCGCCCGAAAAACTGGTTATATACGAGCAGATAACCCGCGATCTGAGGGACTACAAAGCCACCGGTCCCCACGTGGCAGTCGCCAAAAGGCTAGCCGCGAAGGGGGTCAAAATCCGTCCGGGGACGGTTATCAGCTACATCGTCCTGAAAGGCTCCGGCAGGATAGGGGATAGATCCATTCCCTTCAATGAGTTCGACCCAACGAAGCACCGCTATGATGCCGAGTATTACATCGAGAACCAGGTTCTGCCGGCAGTGGAGAGAATCCTCAAGGCCTTCGGCTACAAGAAGGAGGATTTGAAGTATCAGAAGACGAGACAGGTGGGGCTTGGCGCGTGGCTTAAAATGGGGAAGAAGTGAACGCCAAGCTCATTCGCTAGCTTTTTTCTATTTCCTCAAGCACTTCCAGAATCCCCCCGACACTCGGCACCTCAAAGCCCCGCTCGTGGATTCTCCTAACACCTTCCGCTTTTGGGTTTATCCAGACCGCCCAGAGGCCGGCCTTTAAAGCGCCTTCAAAGTCCTCCGCGTAGGTATCGCCAATGTGTATGGCCTCCTCAGGTCTCACGTTGAAGGCCTTCAGAGGCTTCTCGAACATCTCCCTCATGGGCTTGAACGCTTTAACCTCGTCCGCGAAGAAGGTCTTGTCGATGTGGTCCATAAGGCCAAACCTTTCAAGCAGAAGCCTCGTGTAAGAACCCGGCCAGAACATCACGTTGCCCGTGACGGTGACCTTTAAGTCTTTCCGCTTAACGCCTTCCAAAGCCTCCTTCGCTCCCGGCAGGACTATCTCGTCCCCGACCCGTAGAACTGCCCTCGCGGTGGCTCTCTTAACGAGCTCAACGTTTATTCCAAGGAGCTCCGCCAGAAGTTCCTGGCTCTCCTCCAGGGCCCTTTCCGGATTTCCTGTCCCCTTGGAGCGCATCCCTTTTATTCTCTCCCGTGCGAGGGAAACTCCCCCTGCCGTTTCTTCTTCCTCTATTCCGGTTACCTCCCCAAGGCCCTTTGAGAGGAAGGAGAGCATGACCCCTATGTCGAGGAGCGTGTTCCAGACGTCAAATGAAACCAGCTTCACCCTCACCTCTCCCACCCCGCGAGGTGCTGGAGGGATTCCATAAGCTTTGCCTCCCGCAGAACGGCCTTAAGGTTTCTAAACCTAGAGCGCATGACGAAGAGCTCGTAGAACCCCTCAAGATTTCCCCAGTGCCCATAGGCTGAGAGAGCTAAATACATAACCTCCTTCGGCTTGAGCTTTCTTCCAAGGCTCTCGTTGAGGGCTTTGAGACCGGGCTTTATCTTATCAAGGAGGCCTCCCCTCGCTATGAGATGGAGCATCAAATCCTCAACTGTCGGCTTCTTCCAGTCTATGAGCTCGTCCTTGAAGGGCAGGCCGATTATGAGAGGGACCACCTCCGTTTCACCGACGCGGTAGCCGAACTTCGTTTTCTCGTGCCGGAATCCGGAGAGCTTTCCGGTTATCGAGGCGAGGGCATTTTCCCTGCTCTCGTCAACATCAACGGCAACACCGAGCCTTTCAACTGCGAATCCAAAGACGTCCATAGCCTTAAGGAAGTTTCCGAGGTTTCTAATAACCCCTGAGTTCCCCTCGCTTGGGATAACAGCCAAGTAGTGGCCGTCACTTTCTCTCTTTAGGAGGTCGAAGTTGTCGCGCTCAAAAACGCTCTCTATGAACCTTAAACTCCCAGGGGCTTTTCTGCTCTCCTTGAACTCGAAGAGCTTTTTGAAAACCGCTTTGAAGAACTTCGCGTCGGTTTTCCCCTCCACGAAGAGCACCGATGTTCTCGCCTCCTCCTGAGAAAACCCACCTCTGACGTCGAAGTCGAGGTACTTCCTCAGCTCATAGACTTCCTTGAGAGTTAGGGTCTTTCCGGTGTCGGAATAAACCAGGGTGTTCTCCTCGCCTTTTCGGAATCTCCGGGCGATTAAATCAATCAGCTCGAGGCTTGAAGTTACGACCGTCTCCTTTCCCTCCAGGGACTCCGCTAGCCCCAGCAGCTCATCGCGGTTCTTGCCATACTCCGGGAAAAGAAGGGCTCCCTCCTTAGCGAAGGCCTCCCATCTCCGGCCGGTTACCAGCTCCATTCATCTCACCATGTCCACAGCTATCGCCCCTATTACCGCGAAGGTGCTCGTTATGACCATAGCGTTCACGTACTGGAGGGGAGTGAAGTCCGCAACGTTGTTTATGCCGTAGATCTGACCTCCTCCCCGCCGTGAACGGCGAGGGTTCCAACGAATGCTTCACTAAAGCCCAAATCAAAGTGGGCTTTCAGCCCCTCAGGGAGGGCCTTCCCCCCCGTTACCCCTCCTCTGAGCGTAAAGACCGCTCAGACTCGGGGTTATGGTTTTTACGGCCTTCTTTAAAATATTAAAAGCACCAACTAAATCCGCATTGAAGATAATCCCCGTTGCGGGACACTTAAATAACCCACGAACGAAGCGAGCCCCATAGTGAGGCTTCCCGCAGACAGGGCAGGTTTTAGACGTGAAAGCCTCGTCAACGACTTCAACGAGGATACCATACTCTTCAGCAACTTCCTTGAGACGTTTAATAATGTAATTAAACCTCCAAACGTGGGAAAGAATGAAATTCTGCCTCGCTCCCCTATCGGAATTCCTACTGATGCCCTCGGGATAGCCGACTACAATTCTCGAAACTCCCAGGTGATACAGTCTTTCGAGGGTTTGTCTTACCGCCGTGTTAATGTAGTGTCTCGCTTGTAGTTTAGCCTTCTCGTGCAGTTTTCTGAGTTTCCTACTCGTTTTAACACCACTCTTGTTGAGTTTGGACTGGTACTCCGCAATCCTCTTCCGCCAGTAAAAGGCAATGGCTTTTAACGGTCTCCCGTTCACGAGGAGGCTTTCTTCATTCCCGACATAGATAGCCATTGGGTTGTTTACTCCCAAGTCTATCCCGGCTGAAAGGTTTTCCAAGAGTTGTTTTGGAACGCTCACCCACTCGCCCTTGATTAGTTTCTCATTCACCGTGAAGCTAACGTGACCATACCATTTCCGCTTAATGGGGTCATAAGTGATTTCTAACCTCCCCTGCTTCCCCGTCAAGTGTATTCTGCCTTTAAACTGGATTTCCAAGCGTTTGAACTTGCCACGGCCTTTTAGAATGAGCGTATTCCCCTCAATCTTGTACTGGTCGTTTCTGAGGACGATTAATGGTTTTCTCATCCCGTCTTTTTTGAGATAGTGTGGTGGTTTTGGTTTGAGCCATTCTGGCATTTCACCATTCCGCTTACTCCTTAAGAGGGAGAAGAATGATCGCCAGGCTTCGGCGTTCTTTCTGGCTATTTGTTGAACGGTTGCCGAGCCGATTTCCTTTTTGAATTCCCTGTAAACTATCTTTTCAGTCTTGTTGAAGTCTATTGGTTTGTCTTCAAAAAATTCTTGTCGTCTTAGATACTTCACTCGATTCCAGATTTTGGCTCCGGTATCGGCTAACTGGACGAGTGTTTTTTCTTGTTCTTTACTGGGTTGAAGTAACATCATCTCTTCTTCGCGCTCAGGTTCGGGGTTCATCATCCCGTCAGCATTGGATTCACTCATCATCGCGTCCCACCCTTCCCGGGAAAAGTTATAAAGTTTCGGTCCAATTCTAAAGCGGTGATTAACGATGAGAAAGGTTCTGGCGCTGGTACTGGGTTTCTTCCTGACAGGACTTCTACTGGCCCCCTATGGAGCAGCCCTTCCCCCTATCAACTCGGCCAACACCATCATAGTTCTTCCCACGACAAAGATAGTTAATGGCACCCCCCTCCACATCGGGGAGGACGCTATAACCGGTTCCAGGCTCGGTGCCTTCCTGGTTCTTCAGGGAATCACAACCGGCACCTACACCTCGAAGGTCTCGGTCCCCGTGGAGTACCACAGCGTTCCAGTAGCGGACGAGAACCAGACCTACAGGCTCAACAGGAGGGACATGCCTGACGTGGGGATAAACGTCAGCGATGAGCCAGTTGGAAGGGCCATCGTCATCCAGGTCAACTTCTCTCGCGTTTACTTCAACTCGACCAAGAGGGCCGCTGAGTTCCTGGACAGGAGCGTTGAGATAATCTTCAACGAAAACACCACCCCCCTGGACATCGGCGGTGACTACAAGGTGGTTTCAACCATCGTTGACGGGAAGGATACGATGTACTTCTACTCCTACACCGAGGTTAAGGACGCCTCGGGCGCGATCGGGGACACGCTCACCGTCGGGGACTGGGCCATCGAGTTCCAGGACATCAACCTAAACCAGAGGGAGATGCTCGTTGACATCCACTACCCGAGCGGCGAGCTAAGACAGAAGCTGATGGAGGAAGGGCGTTACTATATTATGTACGTTGACTCCAGGGGTAACGAGGACTTTGAGCCCTTTGACAGCTACCCCGAGACCAGGATACGGGAGCTCCTTGAGACGGGAGTCAAGAACCTCTTCGTATTCACCCCCAAGGACTTTTTCGTGGGCATCGGAGGAACCCGTTCTGTGATATACGATTACTGGTATTACGAGAAGGTCAGACAGTACCAGGACGGCGAGGTTTACAGGGGCCAGTGGGTGTGGGACATTGACCCCGCGGAGAACCTTTTCATCCTCTACCTCCACGTCAACACCAGTGCCGGCTTCCACAGGGTGTTCGTTGGGGCAGGCAAGAGACTGGAGCTTCCAACGGACTGGGGACTGGCCCTTGAGCCCCTCTTCATCAGGAACAAGGACGGGAAGATCACGGGTGTGAAAGCATACAGGTTTGTCCGCACAGTGATGATATCAAAGGTCGTTTCGATAACGGCCCCAAGGGTTCAGGCCACCGACGACGTCTACTCTTTCATAATCAACGATACCGCCCTCAAATCCATTCCGGCCAACAGGAACGTCATCATCGTAGGAGGATGGATCAGCAACAGGGCCTGGGACCTACTCGAAAAGGTATACGGGGAGAAGACGGTGGAGAACATCAAGAAGGAGGTAATGAGCAGGGGCTACGTCGTCAAGATTCTCGACAACCCATCGAATCCCAGGTACAAGGTCATTATACTGGCAGGAAAAACCTACTCCGAGACGAGGAAAGCAGTTGACGAGTTCATGAAGAGTCTGTGAGGCTTATTTTATCCCCTTTGGTTTTTAGCCTCTTATTGAACCCCTTATTGGATTCGCCGTAGGTTTTCTGTGGATTTGATAAGCTTTTCGGTTAACCTTATATACTCGATGGACATCTAAACGTTCATGTCGCTGCAGAACTATCGGGGCTTCGGCAGGGACGCATGGCTTCTCGTTGCCTATTCCTTCGTCTCCTGGCTCGGGGGCAACATAGCCTGGTTCATCTTCCCCTTCTACCTCAAATCCCTGGGCTACAGCTACTCCGGCATTGGAACCGTCTTCTCGCTCTCAACGCTTGCCCAGGCCTCGGTTCTGCTCTTCTCAGGCCCGCTGGGGGCCAGGCTCGGCTATAAACGGGCTGTCCTCCTCGGCGTTTCCCTCATCTTCCTCGGCAGGCTCATCCAGGTTCTATACCCCCAGCTGGTCTTTCTCGCCCTCGGCGGCGTCCTTCTCGGAATAGGGATGGCCTTCGAGGGACCCTCTTTTATGGCCCTCCTCAGCGGGGAGGTGAGCGATGATAGGAGACACTACCTCTTCAGCCTCTCCTCTGCTGTTGGGACAATCGGTTCCGCCGTGGGATTGGTCCTTGCGGGCTTTCTCCCCCGGTATCTGACCTACCGCGAGGTTTTCGCCCTCGTCCTCTTGATAATCCCGGTGAGGCTCCTCCTGGTGGCCCTGGTTAAGTCAGTGCTTGCCGACTCGGAGAAGTTCCCGAGAATCGACCGCGGACTCATCGTGAGGATAGGCCGCTTCGCCCTTCCGAGTGTTCTCATCGGCCTTGGCGCTGGAATTGCCATCCCCTACGTCGGCCTCTGGTTCAATCAGCGCTTTGGCACGAGCCTCGAAAGCATAGGCTGGCTCTTCGCGGTTCAGCAGTTCATAATGGGCCTCGGAACCTTCCTCCTTCCAGCCATAGCGGACAGGTTGGGAAGCGTTAAGACGATAGTGTCCTTCAACGGGAGCGCGAGCCTGCTCATAGCGGCTATGCCCTTCTCGCCTACCTTCTACATCGCGGCTCTGATTTACACGGTGAGGACGATACTGATGAACATCGTGAACCCGATATGGAACTCCTTCATGATGGGCTTCTTTGAGAAGGAGGAGCGTTCGACGGCGATGGCCCTCAACAGCCTCTCCTGGACGGCCACCTTTGGCCTCGGCCAGTACCTTGGGGGAAGACTCTTCGACGTCTCGCTAACGTGGCCCTTCCTGATAACGGCCCTGCTCTATGCCCTGTCGATGGCCGTCTTCTGGGCCTTCTTTGGGGGGACAAAAGGTTATAAGTTGTTCCGGGCTTAAGGGTTCTCCGGTGAGAGGATTCTGGGGTGATGCTCATGGTCGTCAAGGACTGTCCCGAGTGCCACGGAACCGGGAAGGTTAAGGTGGGGGAGAAGGAGTGCCCCGTCTGCGAGGGCTGGGGCTACGTTCCCGCTGATTTCAAGGTAGGGGACAAGCTGAAGGGCTACCGAAACCTGGATCACCTGGGCGTTGAGGACGAGGTCGATGAAATCCCCTGTCCTGAGTGTCACGGCAGGGGGACCGTTCCGGTTTACGACACCTGTCCGACCTGCGCTGGGACCGGTCGCGTCCTGGCCTGTGACATCTGCGGCCGCATCAAGGAACCCTGGGAACCGGGTATGGAAACGACGTGGGTCTGCCCGGACTGCCTCAGGAAGTACAAGGTCGTCTACGTTCTCGACAAGACCTGCGACTACGAGGACGTTGAGATAGGGAGCATCTACAAGGGTACAATCGATAGGGTGGAGCGCTTTGGAGTTTTCGTCAGGCTCAACCCGCACGTTACCGGTCTGATAAAGCGGAAGGACCTCCTGGGAGGAAGGGAGTACAGGCCGGGGGATGAGATACTCGTTCAGGTTCTCGACGTGAGGCCGGACAAGCGCGAGATAGACCTCATAGAATCGGCCCTCAGACACTACAAGGAGGTCGTGGTGAAGAAGGAACTCCCCGTGACCCTCATAAAGGATCTGAGCGAGGACATGGCGGGCAAAACGATCAGATTGCGCGGTAAGGTGACGCAGATACAGGTCACCGGCGGTCCGACGGTCTTCACGATAACCGATGGAACCGGGATCACATGGGTTGCCGCGTTTGAGGCCCCTGGAGTAAGGGCCTATCCCAACATACAGGTGGGAGACATCGTTGAGGTCATAGGCAAGGTCGCCTTCCACTCCGGCGAGATCCAGATCGAGGCAAGCGACATGACAAGGCTCTGGGGACCGGAGGCTGCCGAGGTTAAGAGGAGGATAGAGGAGGAGCTCGACAGGAGGGCGCAGCCTAAAGATGTTGGCTTCCTCGTTGAGAGCGAGGTCCTAGAGAAGCTGAAGCCGAAGATAATGAAGGCTGCATTCATGATAAGGCGCGCGATATACGAGGGCAGGCCCATACTCCTCAGGCACCACTCGGATGCGGATGGCTACACCTCCGGTTTAGCCCTTGAGTACGCCATCGTGCCCCTGATAGAGGGCATCTCCCCCGATCCCCAGGCCAGGTGGAAGCTCTTCAAGAGGAGGCCGAGCAGGGCGCCCTTCTACGAGCTTGAGGATGTCCTCAAGGACATAATCTTCATGGTCGAGGATCACGAGAAGTACGGAGACCCGCTGCCTCTGGTGGTTATAGTGGATAACGGCGGGACGAGCGAGGACATCCCGGCCTACAAGCGCATTAAAGCTTATGGCGTTCCAATTGTGGTGATAGACCACCACGATCCAAGGGAGTGGATTAGTGAGGATAAAGCTAAGGTCGACGACTACGTAGATGTGCACGTCAACCCGCACCACGTCAAGCGCGGCTACTACGAGCTCACCGCTGGAATGCTCGCGACCGAGGTGGCGCGCTTCATAAACCCCGAGGTGGAGGACAAAATCAAGCACCTCCCTGCAATAGCCGGAACCGGCGACAGGAGCAAGGCTCCAGAGTTCCAGCAGTACCTTGAGATAGCGAAGAAGTCCAAGGGCCTGACCGAGGAGGACCTCAAGAAGATAGCCGAGGTGATAGATCACGAGGCCTTCTACTGGAAGTTCATGGACGGGCACGGCATCATCGACGAGATACTCCTCCTCACGGGCAACCTCCAGAGACACCGCGAGCTTATCAACGCGGTCTACCCGGAGGTCAGGGAGAAGCAGGAGAAGGCTTTGAGGGCCTCGCTACCGCACGTCAAGAGCGTAGTCCTGCCCAACGGCATAAGGTTCAACACGATAGACATAGAGCTGTTCGCCCCGAAGTTCAGCTATCCGAGTCCGGGCAAGTTGAGCGGACTCATCCACGACCACTTCAAGGAGAAGTACGGCGAGGACGCGCCCATCTTAACGCTCGCCTACGGCCCGGACTTCGCCGTTGTGAGGGCCAGCGAGGGCATGGCAGCCTACGGCTTCGACCTCAACGAGATAATTCCAAAGCTCCAGGAGGCCCTTCCGAGTGCCGGAATAGAGGGCGGCGGCCACAGCTACGCGGGCTCGATTAAGTTCTTCGAGGGCATGAGGAAGGAGGTTCTGGAGGAGTTTGCCAAACAGGTCGTAAAATTGAGGAGGGCATAACCCCCAACCTTTTTAACCCCCCGTGAGAAACCTCCAGCGGAGGAATGAGAATGAAAGTTGTTCTTGAAGTGACCTTTAGAATGGGCGGCGTTACCTACCGCGGCTATAGATGGGAGGACGATGCGCTGGTTTTTGAGTTCGAGAGGCTTGGGGATGCCTTTATACAGGCTCTGAGCAACCACCGGGTTGAGGCGGAGGTTGATAGACCGCCCTCAAAGGTTCTCGTCGAGCTAAAAACAAAGGATGGGGGAAAGGTCTTCGAAGCCTTCGAACGGGATGGGATTTACCTTGCGGCCGAGCCCTAAGATCCGTCCCTCCGGAGCAGCGCCACAGAAGTTGCCAGGAGCGCCATGATGGCCGGACCGCAGACGCTTTTCCCCTTTTTCCGCCCAGGTTTCGGGGTTCTTTCTGTGGAAGTTTTCTGATAACCGGTGGTTTCGTTCGAAACCGTCTGAACCGGCTGGAGGGTTACGTTCAGCCACCGGGAGTCTCCCGGGTCCAGGTTTATCCTGGTGGAATAGTTCGCGTATCCCTCCCTCGTGAGCGTTATCCTGTACTCCCCGGGTGGCAGGGTTATGTTTCCGGGTGTTAGTCCCCAGGCGGATCCGTTCACCCAGATTATCGCCCGTGGACTGCTCTCAACAAGGAGGTTTCCCGGCCGGGGCTTGAGTACGATCTTTCTGGTTACGTACTGACCGGGCATTAGAATGACCTCTCCAGAGTAGGGGAGGTATCCCTTCCTCCGGACCGTTATGTTGCACCTGCAGGGAGACAGTATCATCCTGATGGAGCCGTTGGTGCTGTTGAGATCGTAAAACCTTCCCCCTATCGTGAGGTTTGCGTCCCCGGGAACCACGCTCAGATCGAGGAACCCGACGTATTCCAGGTTCCGGTGATGAGCTGCGTTGGGCTTAACCTCAATTTTCTCCGTGTAGGGAATGAAACCGGGTCTCCTGACGGTTAGGGTGTGGTTTCCCGCGGGGAGGACGTACCACTCGTCAGGACTAATCTCCCTTCCGTCCAGGTATATCCTCAGGGGATTTATATCAATAAACCCCTTTCCTAGGTACACCTTCAGCTCCCCTACCGGTCGGGGCTTTTTGAGGTAGATTATCTTCGGAAAGGCGCTCCGGCGAAGCAGTTTCAGACTGACGGACTTCGGTCTGACATCAACGAGTCGTATCCCGTAGGATAGGTCCCTCCGAACGATGTCACTCGCATCATCAAGGGAGACGTTCCAGGGATGGAGTTTGATGGTAACGTTGCCCCCGTAGAGATAGTACTCCTTCAGCACGCTCAGATTGTCTAGTCTCTCATAGGGCACGTCAACGGCAACCATCGAATTGGAATAGACGCGGAAATTTCTGTCCGAGAACCTTCTCGCCTGGAGGAGGACCGTTAGGGATTCTTTCCTGAAAACCGCGGTGAGGGGATAGGTGAGGTAGTAGTAGGCCCCCGCGGGATAGGGGACGCCGATGAGTTCTCCCCTGATGGAATCCCTTCCAAACCTTCCAACCATAACCATCGGATACCGCAGGTTAACGCTCGAAAGGATGAGATCTCCTCTTCTCCTGAAGATCCAGGCGGGACTCCCAAGTTCAATGGGACTCGAGTTGAGGGTCGTCGTTTCAAAACGATACTCCACGGGCTTCAGATCCCGGTCAAATTCTGCCCGCCAGATCCCGGAGTTTACGACGATCGTCTTCGTGGGGTGGAATTCCTCCACCACAAAGGTTCCGCTCACGTTGACCCGATTCCCCTCCAGAACCGCGTGGAGGCCGTTGAGTTCAAGTCTTTTGACGGGTTTTTCGTTTTTTGAGACAGTGAATGCCCTTGACGAGATAACCCTGAACTCCCTGTCAAGTCTGAGGAGGAAGAGTTTCTCCTGGGAGTCGCCCATACTCCACGTGCTGCCGACCACGAGGTACGTCCCGTCTTCAGGCAGCAATACGGTGGAAACGCCGTCCGCGTTGATTCCACCTATCCCGATCATTCTCTCGATATCCTTCTTTTCCGGATCGAAAACTGCCAGAAACCCATCGGAACCGGAGTAGAAGCAGCCATCTCCCACCAAGAGGATCTTTCCGGTACGACTGTCGGGGATTATCCTGAAAACTGAGCTGGAGTATTTTGTCAGGTAGGCCCTCGTCCAGACAACGTTCAGTCTATCGTCCACAAAGGAGATCCAGAAACCCCCTCCAGGCTTTTCGGTGTCCCCGGGATGGAGAGTGCCCGCAATGAGGAAACCGTTACCGTACCGGACGAGGGTGATTGGAGTTATGTAGTGGTTCCCACCGACCTCTCTGTACGAAGCCATCGGGGTCAGATCCAGCCTATCGTCTATCATAGCCAGCAGGTGCGCTGTTTCTCCCCCCTCGTTTTGCGCCTCCATGAGCAGGTAGATGGAATCGCCCTCCACCATGGTCCCGGTTATGAGGATTTCTTTTCCCACCGCGTATCCAACCACCCTAACATCCCGGTGCAGGCTACCGCCGGAAACGAGCCCGCTGAATACCACGAGCAGGATTACCATCACGGACACGGAGCGCACTGGCCTCATTACTCATCACCGTTGTTTCTATGGGTTCCCCTCGTCCATTAGGGTTTTAAACCTTCCGGAGAGGATTGTTTGGTGATGTCCGTGTACCTGGCCGAGTTCAAGCTCCGGTTCGGGGATAGAACCTGGTACGTCAGGAGGATCGTTGAGGCCTCCAGCATGGAAGAGGCCGAGGGGAAAGCCAGACGCTACGCCGAGCTCATGAACAGGGGAGAGGTCAGGTGGGAACTGAAGTACGTGATGGAGTCAAAAAGACCCCTCATTATCGGAAACGAGGAGCTCGAAAAACTCTCAGCGTGACCTCTCGCAGGCGAGGCTCTTTTCCATTATCTCCCTCACTTCTTCAACCTTTTGCGTGTGACCGAGGGCGTACATGAGCTTCGTGAGGGTCGCTTCCTTCGTCATGTCTCCCGCGGGGATGACTCCAGCCTCGAGCGCCCTCCTTCCGACCTCGTAGCGGGTCAAATCAACGCCGCCGTAGAGGGCCTGGGTCGTCATCACTACGGGCTTCTCCGGGGCGACCTTCGAAACCGCCTTGAGGAGGTTTCTCCCGCGGTAGGGTATTCCACCCGCGCCGTAGCCCTCGAGTACCACCCCATGGGTCCTTTCGGCCACCGCCAGGAAGACCTCTGGTGAAAGGCCCGGGGTCAGGCGGATGTGGGCAACGTCCGGGTCTATCAGCGGGTCGAAGAGAGGCTCTCCACCGTGGCAGGGGCGGTGCATTACCACGAGGGAATCCCCCCGAATGTAGGCAACATCGGGGTAGTTTATGCTCTGGAAAGCGTTTAATCCCAGGGAGTGGACCTTTGAAACCCTCGTCCCGAGCATCACCTTGTTCCTGAAGGCAACGTAGATCCCCGGGATCCCCCTGGAGGCGAAGGTTATGGCGGTCCTGAGGTTCCCTGGCGCGTCGCTCCCGGGTTCGGTTATGGGGAGCATTGATCCGGTAAGAACGACCGGAACCGGCGGGTTCCTCACGATGAAGCTCAGGGCGGAGGAGGTGTAGGCTAAAGTGTCAGTCCCGTGGGTTATCACTATTCCGTCGTATTCCTCCAACGACTCCCAAAGGGCCTTCCCGATCGTGATCCAGTCCTCGGGCTGTATTAGAGTGCTGTCCAGTCTCATGAGGTCCCACGAGTCGATGCTTACGCCATCGTTCTTCTCTATCCCCGCTAACTCGAGGAGTTCGTCAACTCCGAGGCCGGCCTTGTAGCCCCTTTCCGTTTTGGTGCTCGCTATCGTTCCGCCGGTGCCTATGATGAGAATCCTCACGTCACCACCATTCTCCATACTCGGGCTGCTTTTTAGTCTTTCCGACAATTTTGGCCCGAATTCCGGGAAAAAACCTGGACGATGTTCAATCCTCAAGCCCCAATCGGATCATCATGACAAAGGCCAAGAGGTTCATCGCCGCGGAATAGAGGAAGGCCGCCTCGAGGGAGCGAACCTGCCATAGCCAGCCCGCTATGACCGAGGCGGGAAAAACGAAGACACCGAAAACCGTGTGGTAGGCACCTATTACCTTTCCCCTCTCGTGCTTTCCTGCCAGGTCGGCCATGTAAGCCCTGGGGACCGTGTCCTCAATGGCCGTATAGAAACCATACAGGAGGAAGGCTAGGAGGAGCGTTCCGAAGTCCCGGGCGTAGGCGAACGCAAGGGAAGAGGCCGATGCCATGAGAAAACCGATGGTCATCAGCCTTCTCTTCCCAAAACCGTCCGAGTAAATCCCGATGGGGTAGGACGCGAGGGCGTAGACGAGGTTGAAGATGAAATAAAAGGCTATGCCCTGAACCACGGTGTAGCCGAGTTCCCCCGCCTTCCACAGTGTGAAGGCGTAGCTGTACCTTCCCAGAGCACCGATCGCCACCACCACGAGAAAGAGCTGGAGCCTCCTGTCTTTAAGGGCTGAGACGCTCTCGATCTTCTTCCTCACTTCCCCTCCCCTGTCCTTCACGAAGAGGGTTATCACTAGGAGCGAGAGCAGACCCGGGATCATCGCCAGGAGAAAAACGCGACGGTACATCGTCTCCTCCGGGAGCCCCCTGAGGATTTCGATGAGCGCTATCGCGAGGAGCGGCCCTGCAACGGCCCCCAGCGTGTCCATCATCCTGTGAAATCCGAAGGACCTGCCCGTCTTTCCTCCCTCGCTTGACTCGGCTATGAGCGCGTCGCGGGGAGCGGTTCTTATCCCCTTGCCCATCCGGTCCAGGGCCCTCAGGAGCAGGAAGTCCCACCACTGGCGGGTGAAGGCCAGAGCACCCCTGGAGAGGGTGGAGAGGGCATACCCGAGGAGGATGAAAGACTTGCGATTTCTAAAGCGGTCACTGACGTAACCGAAGACAACCTTGAAGAGCGAGCTCAGACTCTCTATCGCGCCCATCACGGAGCCGCCGAGAAGTTTCCCGGCACCGAGAACGTCAATGAGATAACCGGGTATCACGGGGGCTATCATCTCGCTGCTCATGTCGTTGAGCAGGCTGACCATCCCGAGGAGAAGGACGTTCCGGTCCACACCGAGGGGTTTTCTACGGTTTTTCTCTCCCTTCAAGTTTCCCACCCTACCCATCCCGCTCGAGTACGTGCCTCTCCGGGACGTAGCAGTGGAAAACGCCCTCAAAGACCGGTTCTCCGTCCCTGAAGACCTCGGCCTCCACCACCTTCTTCCTGCCAAGGTCGTCCACAATCCGTGCCCTTGCCACCAGCCTGTCGCCGGCCTTCACCGGCTTTAAAAACCGCACCTCCGCTTTTCCCAGGACTACTGTGGGTTCGTTAACCGCGAGCATCGCCGCGTAATCGGCCAACCCGAAGGTAAAACCCCCGTGGACGAGGCCGTGTTCGTCGACGGCCATCTCCTCCGTCGTTAAAAGCTCGGCTTCCGCGTAGCCTGGTTCTACTTTCAGGGGCCTGCCCACGAGTCTCTCGCTCGCCAGTCCGTGGGTTCTGACCTCCATCCAACCACCACCTTTATTTAGGGGATCTGTTAAAAAAGCTTGATGGCAATGCACCCGCTTGAGGAGGCAGTTCGGGTTAAGGGCTCGGGGGAGTTTACGAGGAGTGAGCTTGTCGGGATCCTCTCCTTCAGGCTGGGGAGGATGTCCCCCTCCGAGGCGAGGAGATCAATCGAGGAGTGGATAGCAGAGGGGCTTCTCGAGGAAAGGGACGGACTGCTCGTCGTGAGGATGGAGGCCCTGGAGGAGGAGCGAAAGAATGAAAAACTCCTGGGGGAGATGATCTCCCACATAGCCCGGGCCCTGGGATGGACGGAGCTTGAGGTCCTCGAGGGCGTAAAGGCCCTCCGTGAGCGCTACGGTGACCTGGACGAGAGGATTCTGGCGTACCTCTTCGGTCTTGAGAAGGGTGTTGATATGTCCCGGTTCCGGAACCGGCTCGAGGTTTAAGGTTATTAACCCCCCGTCCAATTCGAATTTGGTGATGACCGTGCCCGAGGAGGCTTTGATAGTTGTTGACATGCAGCGTGATTTCATGCCCGGGGGAGCACTCCCTGTTCCGGACGGGGACAAAATAATTCCCAGATGCAACGAGTACATCGAGGAGTTCAGGAAGAGAGGAGCACTGATAGTGGCGACCCGCGACTGGCATCCGCCGGACCACATCAGCTTCAAGGAGCGAGGTGGCCCCTGGCCGGCTCACTGCGTCCAGAACACGCCGGGAGCGGAGTTCGTTGTCGAGCTCCCGGCCGATGCGGTGATAATCTCCAAGGCCACCGAGCCCGATAAGGAGGCCTACTCCGGCTTTGAGGGAACTGACTTGGAGGAAATCCTCAGGAAAAACGGGGTGAAGAGGGTCTACATCTGCGGCGTGGCAACCGAGTACTGCGTGAAGGCCACCGCCCTGGACGCGGTTAAGCACGGCTTTGAGACATACCTCCTGAGCGACGCGGTGAAGGGAATTACGCCTGAGGACGAGGAGCGTGCCCTTGAGGAGATGAAGTCCGCTGGAGTGAGGATTCTCTAGATACCCTTTTCTTCCATTCCTTCAGCAGGACGAGGAGCAGGTTGAGGACTATCGGGCCGATTATGAGGCCCTTAACTCCCATTGCCCACGTCCCACCGATCATTCCTATGAACACGAGCGTCTCGTCGAGCTCCGTGTCCCGCGCCACCATCATAGGCCTTATCGTGTAGTCGGGCATTGGAGAAACCAGGAAGAAGCCGTAGAGCGCTATGCCTATGGCGTGCAGGTATGAACCGTTCATGGCGAAATAGGCAGCCGCGATGAGCCATATCATCCAGCCCTCGAAGAGCGGAATGAAGCTGAAGATGAAGGTCAGGAAGCCGGCCACGATGGCGGTGTAGATATCGGAAACACGGAAGATGATGAAACCCAGGGTCATCAGCAGTCCCTTAATGACGTTGAGAACGAGCCAGGCCCTGACGAGGGCGCCGAGTGTTTTGTTGATGCTCGCCAGTATCTCCTCTCCGAGTTCACGGTTTTTCTCGGGGAGGGAGAGGACAATCTGCAGATATATCTCCCGTGAGTAGGCCAGAGTGTAGTAGAAGGCGAGAAGGAATATCAGGACCTGGAGGATGTACATGGGGAGCGAGAACGCACTCCGGGATATGTATTCCGAGAGCCTGGGGATGAGCTGATCGAGAAAGCGCTGGAGGAAGTTGAGCACCTCCGGTGGGAGAGGCTGTTCCAGGAGCCAGTCGAAGAACTGGACGACGTTTCGGTAAAGGGAGGACGCGACCTGAACCGAGATCATCGCGAGCTCGAAGGTGGCGATCCCGCCGATCCCCACCATGCCGATCGAGATTACGACCGCGGACCACCTCTCACCGATCCGCCCCGAGAGTCGCCTGTGCACGGGATAGAAGGCGTAGGCAAGGATAACGCCGAAGAATATGGGAGTTACCAGGGGTCTGACGGTCTCCCAGGCGAGGTACAGTATGGCCGCAACCACCGTTCCCCAGACTAACAGCTCCACCCTCATGGCCCTCGACAGGTTTATTAACTTCCCCCTTATAAACCCTGCAGGTGGGAGGATGGAGGATGAGCTAATTCAAAGGGCCCGTCGTTATATCGAGCTCGGCGATCGCTACCTCGGAGAAGGACTCCCGGAGAGGGCGTACGAATCGTACCTGGACGCGCTTCGCACCCTGGGGGCGCTCCTCATCTATCGCGATACCGGTCTCCTGCTTCCCACGAATCAGCTCATCGACATGCTGAGGAGCAGGTACCCGGAGATCTATGAGATCATCACCCGATACGAAAGAGGGAATCCCGAGAACGCGATGGCTTTGAGGAGGGAGCTTGAGAAACTCCGGGGGATGATGAGTTTGCCGAGTCCTGATGGGTGATGAGTTTCAGCGGCTGACCCCCTACAGGCACCTTCCCAGCGCATCGGCGAGCGTTCTGGCCAGTCCCTTGTTTCCATGGAGCTCGATTTTCATCGCCTTTTCTCCAGAGGATGAACGGAGGTGTATCGTCCATCCTCGGATCTCCATCCTGCAATCTCTCATCTCGACGAAGAACCCCCTCATGATCCCCCACTCCATCCAGAACCCGCTCACGTGGAGTTTGCCGTTCTCCCAGAACAGGTTCAGAAGCGGTGGTCGGTCGCGGGGTGTGACCTCCCCTTCTCCGCACAGAAACACCCTTCCCCGCGCGATACCCACAAAAACCGCCTCGCTCAGATCGTCAACGTACCTACCCAAAGCTTCATAAACGCTCCGTTCCAACGCCCATCACCGTTACGGTTACGGCGGGATGCTATATCGGTAATTGGTCGTTAACGGTGATTACCATGAGGATTGTTTCGGCCGACACTGGAGGTGCACTTTTGGATGAAAACTACGAACCTATGGGACTCATAGCGACTGCCGCGGTACTGGTTGAGAAACCCTACAGGACTGCAACGCTGAGCAGGGTAAAATATGCGGACCCCTTCAACTACGACATGAGCGGAAGGCAGGCCATTAAGGACGAGGCCCTCCTGGCGATCGAACTCGCGAGGGAGGTCAGGCCGGAAGTGATCCACCTCGACTCTACCATAGGTGGGATAGAGGTCAGGAAGCTCGACGAACCGACGATAGACGCTTTAACAATAACCGACCGCGGGAAGGAGGTCTGGAAGGATCTCGCGAAGGATCTCCAGCCCCTGGCAAAGAAGTTCTGGGAGGAAACGGGAATAGAGATAATAGCGATAGGCAAGTCGAGCGTTCCGGTGAGGATAGCCGAGATATACTCGGGGATATACACCGCTAAGTGGGCTATTGATCGCGCCAGGGAAGAGGAAAAGGTCATCGTTGGCCTTCCGAGGTATATGAGCGTCGAGATAAGACCCGGGAAGATCCGAGGAGAAAGCCTCGATCCAAGGGAGGGGGGTCTCTTCGGCGAGATTGAGGCTGAAACGGAAGGAATCGGCTGGGAGCTGTATCCGAACCCGCTCGTGAGGAGGTACATGGTGCTTGAAGTGTGGGAAGAATAGACCTTAAAGTCTCATTAATCGGTTTCCTTATGATCGAGATGTTTGAGGTTACAATGGTATATACCCTCATCATTCTCCTTGAGCTGAGCGTCATCGGCATCAGGAGCCTTGAATTCTTTTAATTATTTTCACGACTACTTTGATCCGAGGAACATTGGGGGTCCTGGATATCTCGTCCCGAGAGCTGGAGGAGGATATTCAGAAAGACCCTAATAGTTGCGTTTCTCTTGGTTTTCCTAGTTGGGAGTACCGAACACTTCGATAGAGTCACAGCAGCTATGTTGGGTTTCACCGGGATAGGGGTCTATAATCTGCTCCTTCGCGCTTTAATCTCCGGTGAAGGGGAAGCGAAAAGAAGAAAAGACTGACGCTACGGCCGGTATTGGTCTCTTTCCAGCTCGCTAGGGAACTTTATGGCATCGAAGGGGCACGTCTGGTTGCAGACGCCGCAGCCGGTGCAGAGAAGCTCGTCTATGTGGACTTTCTTCTTTTCCGGGTCGTAGACTAAAGCAGGACAGCCGGTCAGGAGTATGCACGCCTTACAGCCGGTACACTCCTCCTCGATGACTATCGGCTTCTCGCCTATCTCACCGCGCCTTATCACGGGAATGACGCACTCCTGCCTGGCTATTATGACTGCAGGCCCCTCCACCTGCATGGCCTCCTTTATCGCTTCCCTCGTCTGCTTGAGGTCGTAGGGGTCAACTGTCTTAACGTACTTGACACCGAGTGCTTTAACCAGCGCCTCTATGTCAATCTCGTTGAACTTCCTTCCCGTTTCACTTCCACCGGTTCCAGGGTGCGGCTGATGACCGGTCATGGCAGTGGTTCTGTTGTCGAGTATCATGACGAGGACGTTGAGGTTCTTGTAGACGGCATCAATCAGCGGCTGGATCCCGTTGTGGAAGAAGGTCGAATCTCCTATGGTAGCTATTATCTTCTTGTCCATGACGACGCTCTGACCGTTGGCAAGGCTTATGCTCGCGCCCATTACGTATTCCGTCCATATCGCCTCGAGCGGCGGGAGGAGCGATAAAGCGTAACAGCCTATGTCACCGTGGATTGGAACGGAGTAGCGCCCGAGCTTTAAATCCCTGAGCGCATCCAGGGCTGCCCTATAGCTTCCCCTGTGCGGACAGCCTGGGCACATGACTGGGGGCCTTTTTGGGGCCAGTCTTTCAGCATACTTGACTTCCTCCGGCTTCTCATAGGTTTCGCCTTCCTCTCCGAGGAGCCTTAAGAGCGCGTTCCTGACGAGGCTCGGCGTCAGCTCTCCCTCGAGCGGCAGGTGGCCTGTTCTCTTGCCGTATATCGGGACGTTCAAGCCGGCCTCGTAAGCAACTATTTTGACCTCCTCCTCGAGAAAAGGTGCCCCGTCCTCGACCACTATCGCGTAGTCCACACTTTTCAGGAAGTCAATGACGAGCTTCCTCGGGAGGGGATGCGGTGTTGAGAGCTTTAGAATCTTAAAGTCCGCGTTGAGCTTTGGAAGAACCTCGCGCACATAGTTGTAGGGCGCGCCTTCAACGATTATTCCGATTTTTCCGCTACCCTCGACCCAGTTGAAGGGCATGTCATTGAACTCCTCCTCGATTTTGGAGAGGGTCTCGTTCAACCAGCGGTGCCTCTTCCTGTTGCCCTCCATGCTGGCCCTGACGTACCTTTCAATGTCCTTCTTAAAGACCGGCTTTCTATCGAGTTCAACAAACTCGCCAACTTCCACATCGGCCGTCGTGTGGTTTACTCTCGTGGTCGTGCGGAAGATTACGGGGACCTTGTATTTCTCGCTCAGCTCGTAGGCGTAGATTATTAAATCGTGGGCCTCCTGCGGGTCGGCAGGTTCGAGAACAGGCAGGAGGGAGAGCTTTCCATAATAGCGGTCGTCCTGTTCCGTTTGAGAGGTGTGTGGCCCGGGGTCATCCGCGACGAGGATTACAAGACCGCCCTCTACACCTGAATAGGCCAGACTCATTAGCGGGTCAGCGGCAACGTTTAAGCCAACGCACTTCATCGTGACGAGAGCCCTCAACCCGGTGTAGGCAACTCCCGCCGCTTCCTCCAGAGCGACTTTCTCGTTCGGTGCCCACTCGGCGAAGACCTCAGGTTTAAGCCTCGCGATGGTTTCTATAACCTCGGTTGAAGGCGTTCCGGGGTAGCCGGTTGCAAAAATGACACCGCTCTCAAGGGCGCCGTAGGCTATGGCCTCGTTGCCCATGAGGAGCTTTTTCTCGCGCTTTTCCATTCTCATCCCGGTCGAATCAGAAGGGTAAGCTCCGACTTCCTCCATGATACCACCGATGAAACTACCATCGAAGGGTTAAAACTCTGCCTTCAAAGAAGCCCCTCCAAAAATCGAAAAATTTTCGGAGTTACTGCACCTTTCCCTTTTTCTTATCCGGGTGACTCTCGTTGGGCGTTCTTTTCGGGAGAACTTAAATACTCTGCCTCCGATATAGAAGGTCGTGGTGAATATGAAGGTTGGGGAACTGCTCGAGCTCATTGACGAGACGATAGCGAACCTCAAGATAGCGGTAATCGCCAACCAGCAGAGGGCCCTCGAGAGCCCGCACACGAGTTATGAGTTCACCCAGCGGGCGATTGAGCTCCAGGAGGACCTCGATGACCTCATGAAGGCACGGAAGAACATAGCGAAGCTAAATCCAGATGACGACGTCGAGAAGCACTTCTCAAGGGAAGAACTGGAGGAGTTTTTGAAGCTCCTCGAACTGCTCAGGAACGCCGACGCGCACGTTTATTAGCGGATGTGGTCATTTACTCCCTGCTCGCCCGCGAACTTGGGGTAGACTTAGTGAAGCGCTTGGGAGGAAGATTGAGAAGAACGGGAAGAAGTATCCGATCGAGAAAACTCGAGGATAGGCTTTTATTCCTCCGGACCGTTTTTGCCGATGAGCAGTGCTGGGATTAGAGTCAGCCAGATTAGCAGTCCGGGGCTGCAAATCGTGTTTTTCCACGTTATCGTGCTTTGGGGTGGTGTTCCTATGGGAGGCCCGGGGTAGGTTTTGAACACCGGTTTTCCCCACTGGCAGGTCACGTTGCCATCACTCCGCCAGCATTCGAAGGTGATGTATTCGTCGCATTCCCCAGAGCCTCCGCAGGCGAAGGTGTTTAATGTGATTTTCACTTGGTTTGACGTGATTACTGCGTTCCATCTCTCTATGGTGCTGTTCCAATAACCCTTTTTCCACTCTCCAGCGGCGAATTTCCCGCTGATGTTTGGCAGGTAGTTCTCAACGCCCCACCGGTATTCCTCGAGGACCATTGAGAGGTTCCAGTCCGAGAGGTTGAATGGTTTGGGGTTTCCGTGTTTGGAGAAGAAGCCTTCCTTCCATCTTCCCCCTTCGTAATATCTGTTGAATGTGTGGGTTTCGTTGTATTTGTAGCCTATGTTAATCCAGGTTATGGAAGAGTCGTTGAAGGGATTCCACGGTGGGACTCCAGTGAGACTGTACCCTTCAATGTTGACGTAGTAAACGGGCTTATCAATAAAACCCTCCCACACGCTTACACCCTTAACTAATGGGACTGAGAGCAGTAGGGCAAAAACAAAAATTGGAAAGCGAACCCCCACAGCATCACCCCCAGTTGACCCTTAGATAGTAGCCTACTCCGGTGTACGGGCCGGTTTTGGCATGTAATCCCAGGGAGTTTTTGGTGTGAATATCTATCTTCCCCAGCAGGGTAGTCCATATCCTGTTTTCTCTACTGTTCCGTTGTTGTGAATTGTAATTTTGTATACGGTTCTGCATTCTCCTAGCTCCTCGGCGATGCTCCAGGGATCTGGGTTAAGGATAATTTCACTGTTCATTACGAGGATTCCCCACGCAGACTCAAAGTACTGGGAAACGTTGGCCGGAACGCTTGTGTTTCCAATCTGGGGAAGGTTGAGCCTTGGGACGTAACCATTGACAATTCCGATGGGATATTCTATTTTTAGGAGGTCGTGAGTGCTGTTGTGAGGTGAGATTTTCAGGACAAAGGCTGAGAGGCACTTGTCCTCGGAGGGAAAGACGAGATAGCCCCCTGTAACGTTAGTGTGTCCCAGTCTCACGAGTTTCCAGCTTTCTCCGAGGGTGACTCTGCACTTTGGACAGATGGTTATGAACTTCTGGCAGTGGACAGAATTCTGCACCAGTTCCTCAAGAGAGTTTCTTTCAAAGACCTTTACCGTGCCGTTGGATTTTACTATCAGTCCCTCTTTAACGCGCTCAAGGTTCTCAATATTTTTTGCTTCAAATGAGAGGGGTGAATAGTCGGCGTAGGTTTTAACGCTTCTGACGTGGTGTTCCACCTCTGGAATTATGTTTCCTTTCAGTTTGAGGATGTGGAGTGTTAGGTTTCCGTTCTGATACACTGCCAGCCTCCACTCGTTCTCGTGGTGTTGCATGAGGATTACCCCTTCTGTAGCTTCTGCATTGTTTAAAACACAGGAGGGCGTATTGAAGCAGGAGGTAATCTCATACCGTTCCCAGAATACCCATGAGGCGGCCAAGAGAAAGATAATGAAGGGGGCAAGGAACGTTTTTCTCATCCCCAGATCACCTCCACCGTACGGTTAAGTAATAGCCAACGCCTGTGTAGGGGCCCGTTTTTGGTATGTTGCCTGGTGGGTAGGTATTACCCCTTTCCATTTATCCTCCTTCCAACAGCGCAGGGAGTAACGCTAGGCCAACTAACAAACCCGGCCCGCAGGTTTTCTCGTCTTCCTGTTCTGTGGTTTTTGTGGAAAGGGTGGCCGTGGGGTATGGGGGGATTTTCAGTTTTGGTGGATTCCACTCGCAGGTTACGTTTGAGGGGTCGTGACACTCGAAGAGTACGTACGCGCTTGTGCTGATGTAATCCTGGTACAAGTATATCACAACCGAGGATTTATTCATTAAGAGAACCCAGTCTGTAATGTGGTTACTCCAGTTATTGGACAGGGTGGGCAGGTAGTTCTCCAGGCCCCATTGGTACTCCGAGAGGATTTTAGTGGTGTTCCAGGATGTTATGTTGAATGGCATCTGATTGCACTTTGGACACTTGGGGAGTATCTTTTCGTGAGTTATGCCATCGCTGTAGCAGTACACTACCCTCTCGTGGGTCTCGTTGTATGGATAGGTTATGTGTATCTCCTCTATTCCAGGGCTTTTGAAGGGGTTCCCGGGCGGAAGTGGGCCTTTGCCTTCGATTAAGACTAGATAAACGGTCTGGTTATCCTTCACCATGTCCCAGAGACTAATGGCCGTTGCGGGACTAGCGGGTACAAAAATCATGAAAAGGAGCAGTGAAGAGATTACAAAGCGTTTCATGAAGGATCCAACGCCCGTTTGGGCTGGATTCTGGGTAGTGGAGGATTGCCGGTTCATTGGCCAGCTTACCTCTTCA
Organism: Thermococcus sp.; assembly: GCF_027012695.1. Classification (GTDB taxonomy): domain Archaea; phylum Methanobacteriota_B; class Thermococci; order Thermococcales; family Thermococcaceae; genus Thermococcus. The sequence continues at coordinate 21,069 of NZ_JALUYR010000146.1, read as the reverse complement.
CCCGTTTTATCAGCAGAGGGACCAACATCAGGCTAATTAGCAATCCTGGACCGCAGGTTCCTTTATCTTCCTGTTTTGGGGTGGTTGTTGTGGTGGTTGTTGGGGGTACCATCAGCTCTATGTCTACTACTGGCTCGTTCCAGTTGCACGTCATGTTCTCCGGGTTCTGGCATTCAAAAACTACGTAGCCCAACCCTCCAATCTCTGAGATGAAGGAGTATATTGTTACCCGGAACCCGCTTGCGTCTATCCAGACCTCCCACAGGTCTGCTCTCCTCACCCAGTATTTTTCGGGCCATTCAAAGTCGTCCGTGACTTTTCCAGTTATGTTAGGAAGGTAGTTTTCGAGTCCCCAGTGATACTCTTCCATGACTCTGGTGACGTTCCAGATGGAGAAGTTAAAGGGTGTTAGGTTCTCTTGTTTTGGTATTACAGCTTCCCACCAGCCGCAATGTCCTGTGTGCTTGCAGTACTCTGAGCCATTAGCGGTGTAGTAAGTGACGGTTATGTACCTGGGATTACTGTGGACGTAGCCTATGCTGACGGGGCCGATTCCGGAGTCGTTTAACGGGTCAAAGGGCGGTTTCCATCTGCATCTACCCCATACTTTAACGAAGTACATTTCCCTGCTGGTGTTTATGTGCTCCCAGACGTTCACCGCGCTAACAGGCGGAAGGAGGAGTAAAAGGAAAAGAACTACCAAGCCGAGTCTTTTCATTTCGTGTCACCCCTCTTCTGGCGTTTTGATGAGGAACCTCATATAGTATCCAACGCCGGTATATGGGCCTGCCCAGGGGGTGTACCCGTCCGGCAATGTATTGTCATCAATGTTGTTAAAATCCAGGTCCAAGTACAACCCTGCATCGACTTGGGGACTGTAATCGACGCTTACATTATGTCCTCTTGCCAGTAATGCGAAGACTACTTCCCACTCGGAGGTCATGTTCATTATGATACCGTCAATTGTATAATTTGTCTGCCAGTGATCGGGCATTAGTTGTTTTAAAGAGTCAATTTGCCCTCCGTGATTTTCTATTAGTTCAACTAGATTGTGTCCTGTTTTGTTCATCAGAATCTCATTGTATCTAACCAGCTGTTCATAATAGAACCAGTCATAATCGGTTTCTAACCCCAGGTGGTCGTTAGTACTCAGTTCGGTGCCTATGTATGGGAGAGTTTCCATTATCGTGTGAAGTCTTTCAAAGCCGCTGATGTTGTATTTCTCAAGCAGTGAGACGAGGTCCCAATAATAGAACTCTGATGGTTTCCCTTCTTCGTCTGGATCCCACTTAATGGGTGGTTGGTAGTCTTCTCCGAATCCAAATACAAGGTGACCCAATTCGTGTGCAATTCCCTTGTAATAGTCAGGTTCATTGGGATAGTTTCCAGAGAATGTCTCGTGTAGGATTGTAATCCCTTTCATGTTTTCCTCCCAGTATCCAAACTTGGGGAACGTTCTGAAATTGTTGCTGTCCCCTTCTTCTATCTTTATCATTGAGTGAATCCAGGCATCTGTGTTCAGGGCATTGTTTGTGATGTTAACGCTCACTATCATCGCGTAGCCGTCAGTGTAGTCATAAACCACCTGACTCGCCCTCTGGAATCCCTTGATTAGTTTTTTGAGGTAATCCTCGTCGGCGTTCCAGCCAACTGCGACCGAAAGCTTTATCCCAAGAACATCTGGCTTTGCTGGATTCTTTCCAATGAACAGTTCAACACTGTTCGGAACGCCGTCGCCGTCGTAGTCGCCGTAAGCGTCGTTTATGCTTGGCGAAAATCTGTTAGTTCCAAGCTCTTTGTTAAGCTCCAGCTCTCTGTGGAATGGTATCCCATCGTCGTCATTAGTCTTTATGAGGAACCATATTTCTGCATCGTCCTCATCAACGTCCGTTGAGGTTGCAACGGCGTCAAAGGTCAGCGAGCTCGTCTCAGTTGAGTTTTCTGAACTCGAAACTGACTCGGTGCTGAGGGTCTTGATGCTATCTCCTCCCCTCCTGAAAATGAGCGTTGCCTCGTATTTGGCTTCGTTCTTGGCCTTTGGCGTTGCGTTGGTCGTGAGGTTACTCATGTTGGCGTCTTTGTCCACCCCTCCCGTGGAGGTTGCACTCACTTCCTCGTTTAGCTCCATTGTCTTCACTTCGGCGTTCCGCCTGTTGATGATGAGGACCCTCCTCTGGGTCCCGTTGGGGAGTACGAGGGTGAAGAGCACGGCCTCATCAGGGTTCGTGTACTGGTAGAGGGTTCCGGTCTGGTGATCCTTGAGTTCTAAGGACTCTATTCCGTCCCAGCCCTGAACGTCTGTGATATTTACAACGCTTAAATCGTAGCCAAGGGACTCAAGCTCGTCGTAGTACTTTGAGAAAGGTTCAATGTCGGTGCTTGGGTTTATATCACCACAGGAACCGTCGCCACAGCCACTCAGATGGCCGTAGCCGAAGTAATCTTTATGGTCGTTTATGTAATCGTCGCCCCACCACGTGCCGTTCTTAAGGCTGAAGAAGAGCCTGGCAACTTTTCCCTCCTCATTGTCTCCCGGTCTTGGGGAAATATCCATAATCTCGTCTGGATTGTCTATTATAAACCCTGAATCCCTGTCCACGAGTTTGAGGTCTATCTCAACGGTCTCAACGTTATCAGGTGGGTTGAACTTCAGAACCGCCACGGCCTCTTTCTGCGTGTTCTCGAAGGGGTCGTTTGTCAGCATTGCCATGTTCTCGACGTCTTGGGTGTTGTCGGGGAGGTCTTCTTTTAGGGTTTGTGTGATTGAGCCGGCTTTGAAAGTGGCATCAATGCGGAAGTCAACGTTCCAGTCTTGGTCATCGTCCTCGGCAGGATCTAGGGCCCTCGCTCTGAAGAGGTACAACTCAACAACGGCATCCCTCAGCGGATCAACGTCTCTGGGGTCAATTACCCCATCGCCGTCCGTGTCGTTGTTGTAGGGGTTCGTGCCGTATTCAAGCTCAAGGCCGTTGCACCACCCGTCCCTGTCGCTGTCGGTGACTACTGTTAGTACCTTCGTTACGGTTTCTCCCGTCATTCCGTATTGATCCCTTGGTGTAAACTCCACGGTGACGTTCTCACGGCAGTTGGTGTGGTTGTATATGGGTGCAAGGGGGAATTCATGTGGGACACCTGGCAATAGGTTACTGCGAGTGAAGCTGAATCTTCCAATAACGTTCACTTCAACATCTACTAGGTCTCCCTCTGAATCGTAAACCTGGATCGTTCCATTACTCCACTCGTTTGCGTACACCCACGAAGGCAGCTGGAGGCTTTCTATTTCAGGAGGTGTGTTGGGCCTGAAGTACAGCGTGCCCGCCCACTGGGAGTAGAGCACGGTCCCAGATTCATCATAAAGCTTTATCTCCACTTTGTGGAATTCTTTTTCGGGGTTGCTCCACTGTAAGTCAAATCCCCACTCTTCATAAACGTAGCTGGTTACGGTGTCTACCCCAACGCCATCAACGAAGAGCTTCAGAATGATGTCCTTTCTCTCTCCATCTGGATTGACTACATCAACGTGGAATTTCGCCGGATAACCCTCGACCAGATCGTTGTGGGTTACTTCCGTTATGTATGGCTCTGAGGCCGAGACTGTGAACGTTATAGACTTTGAAGAAACTTCTCCATCGTACTGCGGGACAAACTTGACGGTCAGAACGTGGGTTCCAGACGTTGCCTTCCAGACGTCATACATTTTGTAGTACCATATGTGGTATTTCCATACGGTTTCTGTGGAGCTTTTTACGAGTTTTCCATCTATGTAAACTTCTATCGTTCCAGTTCCATCGAGGGCACCCCTGTTGTCAAGGACTATGGTTAAATCCATGTAATCGCCCTCCCTAAGTGGGTTTGGATAGTAGGATATTCCCTCCACAGTTATTTCGGGTGATGCCGAGTAGGAGTACATGCCGGCAACATATCCCTTGTCGTTGATGAGGTAAACCGTGTCCCCATCGTTGTTTAGAATGGCGTTGTAAGGGGAGCTGGCAATTGGTATCTTCACAACTGCCCCCGGAGGTATATTAATGGAGAACCCAACCACGTGGTCTTTTCCATACGAATCTATACAGTCGTCCCTCGGGATGGTGTTGTTTATCCAACAGCTCGGGTTGTTATAAGCGTATTCGTCCATTATGTACCAGCCCAGTAAACTTACAGTTGAAAGGCCTGGGTTGTGGAGGAGAACGTACTCCCCGCTTCCATCGTTGGTGAGGTAGTCAACGTCCTCAATGTGAACGGCATAGGATATTGTCAGGGGCTCAACAGTGAAGGCTTCTTCTATGGATTCCTCTGAGGCTTTCCCGTTTTTCATTTGATGCACCAGTTGGAGCGCCTGCCTGGGATTTCTCCAACGGTATGTTTTTATGGCAACAGGGTTAATCCCGTCGTACCACCAGATTTCGAATATCAGATCAGTCCCGTTCCATTGGGCGTTTTTGATTTTCATTGTGTCAGAGACTGTTATTTCACCGTTGAGAGTTCCGTTTAGCATGGCCTCTATAAGGGTTAACAGTGCTTCTTTTTCTTCTTCCGTTGAATTGGGCAATACCTTTAGGTAGCCTTCAAAGAACGGATTGATAACGCCCCCCCTGTAGCGGTGCGTTTCTTTTACTGAGGCTCCCGTTGGAACTCCTCCAAGAATTAGTAATATGCCCAATAGTAACGCACATACCCTTCTGTTCATTGCCATCACCCAACGATGGGCTTAAGCAATTAAGTTTGTATAAAAAAAGTAAAAAGCTTTTCGGATGATTTTTCTTCAAGTCTCACCCTCCGGGGCATGGAGAGGTCGGTTAAACGCTGCCCTGAGCTTTTCTACCTCCTCCCCGCTCAGCCTGTTCCTCTCCCAGCGCTCCTTTAAGTTCAAGTTCTCGTCCTCTAAATCGAGGACAGCCTTCCTCACCCCTCCCCTTGGACTCCTGCAGTCTCCATTCCACCTCGGAATCACGTGGAGGTGCAGATGGGGAACCGTCTGGCCTGCTTCCCTTCCGAGGTTCATGCCCACGTTGAAGGCGTCTGGCCTCAGAACCTCCCTCAGCTTCTCCATCGCCAGCTCCATGCCCCTCAGGAGGGCGAGCTTCTCCCCATCTCTGAGCCCCTCCCAGCTCTCGACGTGCCTCCTTGGGACGACGAGCAGATGGCCTTTGCTGGCTGGATACGAATCCAGCAGTATTTTGATCAGCCCGTCCTCGTAGAGGAGAGCCTCCCCATCCGGGTTACAGAAGGGACACTTCATTCCCAACACCAAAGGCTTAAAACGGATTTGGAATAAAAAGCTCCCGGTGGGAGGGATGGACGAGACGCTGGAGGTTATGGGAAGGACCTACAGAAGGTTTCTCGCGGTTGGCCTCGGTCTGATGCTGGTTGCCTTTGCACTCATGATCTGGCGGCCCCTGGGTAGAAATGCTTCGCTCGTTCTCGCGGCTGTGGTGTTCCTGTTCGCGTTCATCCCCCTTGAGTTCGCGCGCAGGATAGCCAGAAGAATGGCGATGGCGTCGCTGGGAGTCAATAGAAAAGCTTAATTAGGCCGTGAGGAACTATTGGCTGGGAGTGAAAGATGAGCATAACTCCAGAGGTGATGTAGAATGGCGTTTGTACCACCGCAGGCCGGTTACGACAGGGCCATTACAGTCTTCAGCCCTGACGGAAGACTCTTCCAGGTGAACTACGCGAGGGAGGCCGTGAAGCGCGGGGCCACGGCTGTCGGTGTCAAGTGGAAGGAAGGTGTTGTCCTCGCCGTTGAGAAGAGGATAACGAGCAAGCTCATCGAGCCGAGTAGCTATGAGAAGATATTCCAGATCGACGATCACATAGCCGCGGCTCCAAGCGGCATAATAGCCGACGCGAGGGTTCTCGTCGACAGGGCCAGGCTGGAGGCTCAAATCTACCGCTTGACCTATGGAGAACCGGTTCCGCTCAACGTTCTCGTCAAGAAGATATGCGACCTCAAGCAGGCCCACACCCAGTACGGTGGTGTGAGGCCCTTTGGAGCCGCCCTCCTCATGGCTGGCGTTAACGAGAAGCCCGAGCTCTACGAGACCGACCCGAGCGGTGCCTACTTCGAGTGGAAGGCCGTCGCGATAGGAAGCGGGAGAAACGTGGCGATGGCCATCTTCGAGGAACACTACAGGGACGACCTCGATATGGAGGGGGCTATAAAGCTCGCCATACTGGCCCTCGCGAAGATTCTCGAGGAACCGAGCGCGGAGGGAATAGAGGTCGCCTACATAACCACCGGGGACAGGCACTGGAAGAAGCTCGCGAGGGAAGAGCTCGAGAAGTATCTCTCGGGGATACTCAAGGAAGCCGGGGAAGAGGAAGTTGAGGAAAAGGAAGAGGACTATTCCGAGCTTGACCAGAACTACTGAGGTGACGGGCAATGCCCGTAAGCGTTGACAAGGCCGTCATTGCCCGTCTCAAAACCCACGGCGAGACCTTCGAGATACTGGTTGACCCATACCTTGCGAGGGACTTCAAGGAGGGCAAGGAAGTTCCGATAGAGGAAATCCTTGCAACTCCATACGTTTTCAAAGATGCACACAAGGGCGACAAGGCGAGCGAGCACGAGATGGAAAAGATCTTCGGGACCAGCGATCCCTACGAGGTTGCGAAAATAATTCTCCGCAAGGGTGAGGTTCAGCTCACCGCCGAACAGAGGAGGCAGATGCTGGAGGACAAGAAACGCTACATAGCTACAATAATCCACCGGCATGCCGTTGATCCACGAACCGGCTATCCGCATCCGGTCGACAGGATTCTCCGTGCAATGGAAGAAGCAGGAGTGCACGTCGACCTCTTCAAGGACGCGGAGGCGCAGGTTCCAAAGGTGATAAAGGCCATAAGGCCCCTCCTCCCGATAAAGCTGGAGATGAAGGTGATAGCCGTTAAGGTACCGAGCGACTACGTGGGCAGGGCCTACGGAGAGGTCAGGAAGTTCGGGACGATAAAGCGCGAGGAGTGGGCAAGCGACGGCTCGTGGATGTTCCTCATCGAGATCCCGGGAGGGGTTGAGGAGGAGTTTTATGAGAGACTGAACGCCCTGACGAAGGGCACTGCTGTAACCAAACTGATAGAGAGGAAGGGACTATGAGGAGGATTTTTGTGAAACCAAGGGAACTGGTCGTTCCCGGGACCCTGCTCGCACAGGGCCCCTTTAAGAACGGAAGAGGAACCTTCAGGGAGGGCAACAGGATATACTCGACGGTGGTTGGTCTGGTTGAGATCAGGGGCGACCTTATAAGGGTCATACCCCTCGAGGGCCCCTACATTCCCGAGGTGGGGGACAACGTCCTCGGGAAGATAGTGGACGTCCGCTTCTCAAACTGGGTCGTTGACATAGGCGCCCCCTACGAGGCCAGCCTCCGCGTTCAGGACGCGGTAGAGGAGCGCATCGATCTCATGAAGACAGACCTGAGGAAGATATTCGACATAGGCGACATAATCTACGCCAAGATAAAGGGCTACAACGAGATAAACCAGATAGACCTCACCACGAAGGGCATGCCCTTTAAGGGTGGTCCCCTCAGGGGCGGGCAGCTGGTGACGATAACGCCCTCCAAGGTGCCGAGGCTCATCGGCAAGGGCGGTTCTATGATAAACCTCATCAAAAGATTGACCAACACGCGCATAATAGTCGGCCAGAACGGCTGGGTCTGGGTCAGCGGAAAGAACGACGAGCTTGAGAAGCTCGCGATAGAGGCCATACTCAAGGTCGACAGGGAGAGTCACACCCAGGGACTCACCGACAGGATCAAGGAGCTCCTCCTCACGAGACTGCGGGAGCTCAAGGAGAGGGGGATCATTGAGGAGATACCTGAGGTTGAGGAACCCAAGAACGGAGAGGGTGAAGGAGAATGATGGGCAGACCAGAGGGGTTAAGGCTCATAGACGAAAACGGTAGAAGGATTGACGGAAGGAAAAAGTACGAGTTAAGGCCGATAAAGATGGAGGTTGGGGTTCTTAAGAACGCCGACGGCTCCGCCTACGTTGAATGGGGCAAGAACAAGATTTTGGCTGCCGTATACGGCCCGAGGGAGATACACCCCAAGCACCTCCAGAGACCCGACAGGGGAATCCTGCGCGTTCGCTATAACATGGCCCCCTTCAGCGTTGAAGAGCGCAAAAAGCCCGGTCCCGACAGGAGGAGTGTCGAGATAAGCAAGGTCATAAGGGGGGCACTTGAACCGGCCCTGATCCTCGACCCGTTTCCGAGAACGGCGGTCGATGTGTTTATAGAGGTGCTCCAGGCGGACGCTGGGACGCGCGTTGCAGGTATAACCGCCGCATCCCTGGCTCTCGCCGACGCGGGCGTTCCGATGAGGGACCTCGTCGCGGCCTGTGCCGCCGGAAAGGTTGACGGGGAGATAGTGCTCGATCTAAACAAGGAGGAGGACAACTACGGCGAGGCCGACGTTCCGGTTGCCATAATGCCCCTCAAGAACGACATAACGCTCCTCCAGATGGACGGTTACCTCACCAGGGACGAGTTCATCGAGGCCGTTAAGCTGGCCATCAAGGGTGCCAAGGCGGTCTACCAGAAGCAGAGGGAAGCGCTCAAGGAGAAGTATATCAAGATAGCGGAGGAGGTCGGTGCAAATGAGTGACGTTGAGGTTATGGCGGCCATAATGCGCGACAGGATCCTGGCGCTCCTCAGGGAGGGCAAGCGCATTGATGGAAGGGGCCTCGAGGACTACCGCGACCTCGAGATCAAGGTCAACATCATCGAGAAGGCGGAAGGTTCCGCCTGGGTGAAGCTCGGAAACACCCAGGTTCTCGTTGGGATAAAGGTTGACCTCGGTGAGCCCTTCCCGGACCTCCCCGACAGGGGCGTTATAACCACCAACGTTGAGCTAGTTCCGCTCGCCTCACCCAGCTTCGAACCCGGGCCGCCGGACGAGAACGCCATCGAGCTGGCGAGGGTCGTTGACAGGGGCATAAGGGAGAGCGGCGCCGTTGAGCTGGAGAAACTGGTTATAATCCCTGGCAAGCTCGTCCGCGTCGTTTTCATAGACGTCCACGTTCTCGATCACGATGGGAACCTCCTCGATGCGACGGGAATAGGTGCAATAGCCGCCCTCCTGAGCGCTAGGATGCCCAAAGTAGAGTACAACGAGGAGACGGGCGAGGTGGAGGTTCTCGACGAATACGAGCCGCTCCCCGTGAGCAAGATTCCGATCCCGGTGACGATGGCCAAGATAGGCAACACCATGATCGTTGACCCGAGCCTCGACGAGGAAATGGTCATGGACGGCAGAATAACCATAACCACCGACGAGAACGGGATGATATCATCGGTTCAGAAGGGTGAAGGGGGCTCCTTCAAGCTGGAAGAAGTCATTTACGCCGTGGATACCTCGATAAAGAAGGGTGCCGAGCTAAGGGAGAAGGTTCTCGAGGCAGTCAGGGCGGAGTGAGGGTCTCCTCACTTTCTCCCTTTACCGTCCGGGCCGTTTCCGGTATTTTTCAGAAAGAGATATAAAGGCCAACACCGAAAATAACCCGGCCCTTACGATTAACCGGGGGGACGGTTATGGGATTGTTTGACAGCATCCTGAAGAGGGAAGAAAGGCCCAGAAAAAAGAAGCCGCCATCGGAGGTTAAGAAAAGTGTTTCCTCCCCGAGGCACGATATTGATGTCATCCCAATCGAGGAGGACGTCCTGGCCAAGGAGATAATCAAACCCCAGATCCGCTACCTGAAGAAGGTGGTCGTCACCAGCTACGCCGACCTCGAGAGGATCTCGGAGGAGCTCCAGGAGGGCAACCTGGTTCTCGTTGATCTCAGCCCGCTCGAGGTCAAGCCCGAGGTTCTCGAAAAGGTCGCGGAGCAGCTCAAGGGCATGGTCAACGCCCTCGATGGTCAGGCTGCGAAGATATGCAAGCACGAGATAAAGCTCATCCTCGTTCCGTCGGACATAAGGATAGCGAAGTGATCCCTTTTCTCCCCAGAATTTATAAGGGGAGTTGATCCCATTCTTCGGTGGTGCGAATGGCGGAAGGTAGTGAGAAAAAAACCGGGTCCGAGGATATTAAGGTTGTAACCCTCGGCGACTGTCCCATCTGTGGAGGTAAGGGCACGCTGAAGGCCATACAGCATATCCACGAGATTCCCTACTTCGGAAAGGTCATGGAGAGCACGATCTACTGTGAGAAATGCGGCTATAGAAACGCGGACGTTATGATCCTCGAAGACCGGCCGCCCAAACTCTACACCGTTAAGGTTGAGGACGAGAAGGACCTCTTTACGAGGGTCGTGAGGAGCAAGAGCGGAACGATCGAACTCGAGGAGATAGGGGTGAAGATTGAACCGGGACCAGCGGCGGAAGGCTTCGTTACCAACGTGGAAGGCGTCCTCGAAAGGGTTCGGGAGACCCTCCTGATGGCGAGGCACTTCAGGGAGCAGGAGGGTGACGAGGAAGCCGTGAAGAAAACGGACGAGATACTGGAGTACATCGAGGAAGTCAGGGAGGGCAAGAAGCCCCTGACGGTCAAGATAGCGGATCCCCTCGGGAACAGCGCGCTTGTGGGCGAGAAGGTCAGGAGCAGGCTCTTAACCCAGGAGGAGATAGACAGTTTGAGCCTCGGCCCCTACGTGAGGGTTGATCCGGAGGCGGCCCCAGATAACGGTGAGGGGAAGACCTCTCAGAAGCAGGAAAGCGACGCTGAAAAGCGTGAGAATGAAAGGGATCAAAGGTAAACCGCTTCCCTCGTCAGGAGGTCCTCCATCAGGTTCTTTACCCATCCTTTTCTCGTTTTCCTGGAGAGGTGGATTATCCCCTCCACGTGGACACCGTAGTTTTCCCTCATCTCCTCCCTGCTCACCGGTTCCCTGAAGAGAAACGGCCTCTCCACCGTGAAGGCGTATCCGTAGTCCTTAATGTACTCCCCCAGCCACTTCTTCCCGTTCTCGCCGTGGACGAGGCTTAAGCCGCTCGTCTCCTTCGTCAGCTCCCAGAGGGTATCGAGGTCGGCCTTTATCACCTCTCCAACCTCAAAGCCTCCAGCTATCGTTCCCCTCTCAGTCAAAGTCTGCTCCTCATGGAGGCCGAGTCTCCTCAGCGTATCGCGAAGCTCGTAGGGGTTGCCCCGGGCTATGTAGAGAAAAACCAGATCACCCTCCTCGAAGGCCCTCGACTTCCTGAGCTCCACCGTCTTCAATCCGCGGAACAGGAGTTCAGCGTAGACCTGGTGGAGTGCTATGACGTGCTCCATGGTTCCACCGGCCCCATCTTTTCAGGCGGGAATAAAAATCTTCCTCAAAGCCTGAGCGCGGCCTTTATCACATCGCTCACCACACCGCTCGCCGTCTCCTTTAACCCGGCTCCAGCGCCTTTGATGGCCAGCTCGCCGAGGAGGTCGGTCTTTATCACCGCCGCGTTCTCGTGGCTCTCCACAGCGAGGGGACTATCCAGCGAAACTTCCCGCGGCTCGACGGTTACTTTTCCCATCTCCACCGTCGCGACTAGGCGAATGGTCTTCCCCCTGGCCCGGACCCTCTGAACCTCTCCTCTGGTTATCCCTGCTATGCCCTTTACCCTCGCCTTATCGAAGGTTATCGGCTCAAAGGCAACGCAGTGCAGAATCGTCGCCTTGTAACCCGCGTCTATGCCCAGAATGTCACCGTCCGGATCCCTCTCCGCTATCCCGAGCGACTGCGCCTCTTTCAGGGCTTCCTCGAAGGTTCTGCCTTCTTCCATCCTGCTGAGGATGAAGGTCGTAGTCGCGTTGAGAACCGCCTCGATCCCCTCCACCCTATCGCCGAGCAGGTTCTCTCGAAGGAGACCGATTACCGGCGTTCCGGCCATGACGGTCGCCTCGAAGAGATAGGGGACGTTTCTCTTCTCGGCTTCGCCAACCAGCTCCGCGTAGTGGAACGCTAAGGGCGGCTTGTTGCTCGTGACAAGGGCTTTACCCTCCCTGAGCGCGGTCAGATGCCACCTCCAGGCGTTCTTGTCGTTGGTGACGTCGATAACAACGTCGGCCTCTATCTCCTTCACCGCGTCCATCGGAGAGAACTCATAGACCTCGTAGTCGTTCGTCCAGGCGGAGAGCCTTCCAAGGGTTTCCTTGACAAGGAGGGCTTCCCTGAGGTCTATACCCTCGGGCAGCCATACCACCCCGCTCGTGTCGGAGATGCTCACGACCTTGAGCGCGATACCGTACTTCTCGCGGAAGAACCTTTCCTTCCCAATGAGGGCCCCCGCTACCGCCTTCCCGACGTTGCCAAATCCGAAGAGAGAAACCCTGATCGCACGCATGGGCATTCCCCGAGGGCGGGGATCACCTCCTGTTGAGGATGACGCGGATTATGTCCATGTCCCTTACGATACCAACGAGCTCGCCCTCGCCCCTTATGACGGGGAGCTGCTCTATCTCGTGCTTTACCATCTTCTGGGCAACGTCGTAAACGCTCATGTGGGGTGTTGCAACCACGGGCTCGGGGTTCATTATCTCCTTCACAGGTTTCTTTGGTAACTGGAGCTCGGCCTTCTCGAAGAGCAGCGTCGGGTTGCTCTCCAGTATCCAGTCCTCCTCGCTGGAGGCCGCTAGGGATGTCTGCTTCATTACCCTAACAACCTCGCTGTCTCTCAGGAGGTCGGTCTCGTCAACCATTCCCACCAGGTTGCCGTCGTCGTCTATAACCGGAATGGCCATCGCGTTGCAGAGGAGGAGCGCCTTGAGGGCGGCTTTGAGCGGGGTGCCGTGCCAGACGACGCCGACGTTCCTCTGGTAGTAGGGCTCTATGGACACTTCCTTCAGCTTCTCGTTCTTTGCCAGATAGCGCCGGACTATGTCCCCCACCGTCAGTATGCCGAGGACCCTGTTCTCATCGTCAACCACGATGACGCGCCGGTAGTCCCTTTCCAGCATCAGACGGACGGCCTTCTTCAGGTCGTCGTCGGGCCTTACCGTCGGGACGTCCCTCTTCACGAGCATCGCCAGCTGGTCCTCATCGGGATGGAGGAGAACGTTCTTTATGCTTATTATCCCCACAAGGGCCCCTGTGTTTCTGTTGATGACCGGAAAAGATCTCACCCTGTGCTTCTTGAAAAGCTCCAGTGCGTACTCCCTCGTGGCCGGAAGTTCTATGACCACTGGATTCTTGGTCATCAGGGTCTTCACGCGCATTTTCTCACCACCGCTTTAAGTTAAAGTGCCCTCACCCTATTTTAATCTTTCGCGGACGTCGGGGAAGGGGTAAAGAAAAGGAGGTCAGCCAAGGACCGCAAGGAAAACCCCAGCGGCAACCGCAGTTCCTATAACGCCGGCCACGTTCGGCCCCATGGCGTGCATGAGGATGAAGTTGCCCGGATCTTCCTCGCTCGCTATTCTCTGGACGACGCGAGCGCTCATCGGAACCGCCGAAACTCCGGCGGCACCTATCATCGGGTTTATCCTGCCGCCGCTGATCTTCTTCATCAGCTTACCGAAGAGCACTCCACCGGCAGTTGCGCTGGCGAAGGCGACTATTCCAAGCCCGAGGATGAGGAGGGTCTCCCTGGTGAGGAAGCTCTCCGCGCGCATCGTCGAACCGACGCCAAGCCCGAGGAAGATGGTAACGATGTTCATGAGCTCCTCCTGAGCCGCTTTACTTAAGCGCTCGACGACGCCGCTCTCACGGAAGAGGTTGCCTATCATTAGCATTCCGACGAGCGGGGCCGCGCTGGGGACGAGGAGGCCGATAGTTATCATTGCCACTATCGGGAAGATCACCTTCTCCCTCTTCGAGACGGGCCTGAGCTGCTCCATGCGTATCCGTCTTTCTTCGGGGCTCGTTAATGCCTTGATGATCGGCGGCTGAATCAAGGGCACGAGGCTCATGTAGCTGTAAGCTGCCACAGCAGTCGCTCCCAGTATCTCAGGCGCGAGCTTCGTCGTCAGGTAGATGGTTGTTGGACCGTCTGCACCGCCGATGATTCCTATACTGGCCGCCTGGTGCAGGTTGAAGCCGAGAGCTAAAGCGGTGAGCATCGCTATGAAGACTCCTATCTGTGCCGCGGCACCCATCAAAGCGGTCTTTGGATCTGCTATGAGCGGGCCGAAGTCCGTCATTGCCCCGAGGCCGAAGAAGATGAGGAGCGGCACTATCTCCGTCCTTATGAGGGTGTAGTATATGAGGTCGAAGAGACCCGGTGGTCCGTAGTGCTGGTTCAGGTAGCTGAGCGTGGCGAAGATGTTGTCCGCTATGCTCTCGGGCAGGTTTGGAGCGACAGGCCAGTTGGCGAGACCCCCCAGGGGGATGTTCACGAGAACGGCGCTTATTCCTATCGGAAGGAGAAGAAGGGGTTCCATCTCGTACCTGATGGCGAGGTAGACGAGCGTGAGCCCCACCAGTATCATGACGACGTTTCCTGCTGTGAGGTGGAGGAGCCCCATCCCCTGGAAGAACGCCACTATCTGGTCCAGCATTCCCGCCATGGTTCTCACCCGAGCTCCACCAGTGGCTGCCCCGTATCAACGGTGTCGCCCTCTTTCACCAGAATCTTCTTCACGACACCGTCCTTTGGTGCGGGTATCTCGTTTTCCATCTTCATTGCCTCGAGCACCAGCAGTCCCTGGCCCGTTTTGACCTCCTGCCCCTCCTTCACGAGTATCCTGATAATTTTACCGGGCATCGGGGCGGTTACGATGCCCTCCCCTGCCGGGACAGGAGCTGGCGTTGCTGGTGTGGCCGGAACGGACGAGGGGGACGTGACGGCGGTCGGAACGCTTGGAGCTGAAACCCGGGCCGGAGCGCTTAGGGTTCCAACGTCGATTCCCAGTCCCTTCGCCTCGACCTCATAGCTCTTTCCGTTGAAGTTAACCCTGAACTTTCCACCTGGGAGCTCCTCAACCTCTACCTCGTACTCGACACCGTCCACAATGATCCTGACCTTCGCCATCTTCACCACTTCCCTATCTCGTAGTTGAAATCCTCAACGTCCTCCATCTGGGTCTGGAGACCGTAGAGCCTCCAGTGGTCTGAAATCTTCCTCCTGAAGGGCAGGGACCTGAGCTGTGAGGCCTTCTCGGAGGCGTAGGCCAGAACCGCCGCGGTTATGATTGCCAGGTCCTCCGGTGGCAGGCTCTTCTCCTCTCCTGGGGACGAAACCGGGGCCGGGGTTTCCCTCTCCACCAATCTTCTCTCGAGCCATCCGACGGCGTACAGCACCACCGCCAGTATGGAGAGCACGAGAAAGACTATCGTAACCCCCAGCACTGTCAGGTTAAGCCCTTCCATAAACTCCGCCATCGTGGTCATGCTAACACCTCACAGGGGTATGTTGCCGTGCTTCCTGGGTGGAAGTTTAACGCGCTTGCTCTCGAGGGCTTCGAGCGACATGATTATCTTCGCCCTCGTTTCAGCCGGATCTATGACGTCGTCGATGTAGCCGCGCGATGCCGCCACATACGGGTTGGCGAACTTCTCCCTGTACTCCTCTATCTTCTGCTGGCGAACCTCCTCGGGGTTCTCCGCTTGAGCGATTTCCTTCCTGAAGATGATGTTTGCAGCGCCCTCCGGACCCATGACCGCTATCTCGGCTGTGGGCCACGCGAAGACGAAGTCCGCTCCAAGGTGCTTGCTCCCCATGGCGAGGTAGGCTCCACCATAGGCTTTCCTCAGGATTACGGTGACCATCGGGACGGTGGCTTCCGCGTAGGCGTAGAGGACCTTGGCGCCATGCCTGATGATTCCCCGGCTTTCCTGGTCAACGCCCGGAAGATAACCGGGAACGTCCACGAGCGTAACTATCGGTATGTTGAAGGCGTCACAGGTTCTCACGAAGCGCGCGATCTTATCGCTTGAATCTATATCAAGAACGCCCGCGAAGTATTTGGGGTTGTTTGCAACTATTCCAACGGTCTGCCCGTTCATCCTTCCAAAGCCAACAACCGCGTTGGGAGCGAAGTAGGGAAGAATCTCAAGGAAATCGGGGTTGCCGTTCTCATCTCTGTCAACTATCTCGTAGATGACATCCCTGACGTCGTAGGGCTTGTTCGGGTCGTCTGGAACGATTTCGTAGAGTCTCTCGCTCTTCCGGAAGGGCAAATCATTGGTCTTAACGCGCGGTGGCTTCTCCATGTTGTTCGAGGGAAGGTAGCTCACGAGCTTTCTGATTAACGCCAGAACCTCCTCGTCGCTCTTCCCTATCAGGTGGGCCTGTCCGGCCTTCTGGGCGTGGACCATCGCGCCACCAAGCTGGACCGGAGTAACCTCAACACCCGTGACGGCTTTAACGACCTGCGGGCCGGTGATGAACATGAAGCTCGCTGGATTGTCGACCATGAGGATGAAGTCCCCTATAGCAGGGCTGTAAACGGCACCACCGGCGCAGGGGCCCATTATAGCTGTTATCTGTGGAACCACACCGCTCAACAGGGTGTTCATCTTGAAAATCTCGCCGTAGCCCTTGAGTGAGTCAACGCCCTCCTGGATCCTTGCTCCCCCGGAGTCGTTGAGGCCTATGACCGGCGCTCCTGCCTCAAGGGCGAGCTCCATGATGCGCTTTATCTTCGCAGCGTGCATTTCACCGAGCGAGCCGCCCATCACCGTGAAGTCCTGGGCGTAGACGAAGACTAAGCGACCGTCAATCGTTCCGTAGCCGGTTATGACGCCGTCGGCTGGAAGCTCTTTCTTGTCGAGTCCGAACTCCGTTCCGCGGTGCTTGACAAACGCTCCGATCTCGACGAAGCTTCCCGGATCGAGGAGCTTTTCAATCCTCTCGCGGGCGGTGAGCTTTCCCCTGGCGTGCTGCTTCTCAACGGCCTTTTCGCCGCCCATCCCCAGAATCTTCTTCCTGCGCTCATACAGGTCCTTGAGCTTTTCCTCCATGCTCATCAGAACTCCCCCTGGATTTGCTGGGCACTTGTAGTTTGTAAAGTTTAAAAGGGTTTTCAACCTTTAGAATCCCCTAACGGATAAAACGTCCATTGAGCTGGACCGGCAGAGGAGAAGACCGAAAGAAAAAGGGGACAGGAGGTCAGATGTGCTGTATCGGTGTTTCCGCACCGCAGGCCTCACACTTGAGGAAGTGGAAGCGGCCCTTCTTGATGATCTTCGTGTCCGGCGAACCGCAGACCGGGCAGATGACGAACTCCTTGAGGTACTTCTTGAGCTTGTTGGCTATGAGATAGGGCGTAAAGCGTCCCTGGAGGATCACCCTTCTCCCCTCGAGCGTTCCAGCGGTTCCGACCTCCCTCAGCAGGAACTTGAGGAGGTGGTTCGGGTCGCGGTTCATGGCCTCGGCTATGTCCACGAAGTTCTCTATGATCGTTCTGTTTCCGGCTATGGTGACCTGCGCCGGGGGAACCTCAAAACGGGAGTGGTGATGTTTGACGTTCTCCGGGAGTTCCTCGTAAGCCTTTTCGAGCAGACCCTCAAAGTCGTAAAAGTCAATCTTCCTCTCGCTCATGCCTTCACCTCCCTTCTACCTTTTCCATCCCGTTTATAACCTTTTGGCGGCCTCAGGATGCAATCCGATAGAACCCGGTTCGCGGCTCGTACACCCTTCCCTCACGTTTGAGGCCCTCGAGCAGCTTTCTCACATCCCTCTCCGTGCCAACACCGGCCTGCTTGGCCGCCTCGATAACCCTCTCCTCCGGCGCGCCGAACTCTCCCTCGCCCTCGAGGTTCTTGATGATGTCAATGAGCCTCTCGATCTTGTTTATCTTCCTTGAGCTTTTGCCGACCTCCAGGATGGAGATGTCGAGCCTTCCCTCCTCGTCGGTGGCAATGGTTCGTATCATCTCCTCGATTATCTTTATAGCCGCCTTCGCGTCATCCCTCGTGACCGTCTCGCTCAGCCGCATCCTGGCGTGGGCTTCGCTGAGCCTTATCAACGCCTCGAGCTGCCTCGCGGTAACCGGAATCGGCTGAACTCCCTCATCCTCTCCGGAGCGCTTGAAACCCTTTCTCATCCTGACGTAATAGCGCTTTATCTCGTCCATTGCCTCCCTGCTGAGGACGGGATGGACGTTCTTCCTCGCGTAGGCTATGTACTTCTTGAGCAGGTCGTAGGGTATCTTCGGCGTAACGACCTCGGCTTCGCCTCTCCTTACCCTGAGGATGTGCTCGGCTATCTGGGAGTCGACCTTCTCATCGGGCTCGTCGAGGAGGAGGAAGATCAGATCGAAACGACTCAGAAGGGTGGGTGGCAGATCCACCTGCTCCGGGAGGCTCTTGTGCCGGTTAAAGCGCCCGTACTTGGGGTTTGCGGCCGCTATCACCGTCGTTCTGGCGTTCAGGGTGGCCGTTATTCCCGCCTTGGAGATGCTTATCGTGTTGTGGAGAACCAGTCCGTGGGAGACGAAGAGGTGATGGGGCTCGACGGTGACGTCGTACACCCATTCCTGGTCATCGTTTGGAATCCGCTCCATGCCCCTTACCGTCAGGAAGTTTACGTTCCGGTCGAGGAGCTTCTCCACGGATCTTATCGCCCCCCTGATCTCCCGGGAGCCCCTGAGAACCTCGTTCTGGATCATCCACCCGATCGAGGCATCACCCCTCTTCAGCTTGAGGCGGAACGTGGGATACGTCAGGGGATACCGGGCGGGAATGTTGATGATCTTAACGAACTTAGCCGCGGCGATGGGATCGCTCTCGGCCAGCCGCTCGACTTTCTCCACGTGCTCTTTAAGGGCCGTTATTATCCCCCTGAGCTGTGACTCGGTAACGAGTCTCTTCGAGGGCGAAACCCTGAGATCCCGGGGCGGTTTGAACTTGAGCTCCTTTCCAATTTTGAGTAGCTCTCTCGCCAGCTCAGCGGGGAAGGTTCTCTCCCCCTCGATAACAACGTAGCCGATTGGGTGTCTCCTTATCCTCGACTGAACGCCCTTCGAGTAGAGTGCGTCCTGGAGATCCTCGGCATCCTCCCTGTTGTGGAACGTCCGCCTTTCAACTATCCTGAGCTCGATTGGATACCCTGCAACGCCGAGGACAACGTCGTCCCTTCTGATGATTTCGGCTGGTTTCTCGGTTATCTTTCCGCCCTCCCAGACCATTATCGGGTGTTCGGGCGTCACAACGATTTCCCTGCCGTTGGAAAAGGTGAGTTTTATGAACTTCTCAGGAGCTTTATGCCTGCTCACGCGGTCCGCTTTGGCCTTCACGATGTCCTTCCTCTCAAGGTCATAAGCTAGGAGCTCGATGTCATCAACCGGCAGAATCTCGGTGTTATTACCCAGAATTACCTTATCGCGGTTGGCCTCGATGAGTTTGTCTATAAGCTCGCCTATCTTAACCTTCCTGCCGTCGGCGAGCATTATCTTGAAATCGTGGTGATAGCTCTGCTGTTCCAGGGCTTCATGTATGGCGCTCCTGTCCCTCTCGCTCATCTTGTCGAACTCGTCAATGCAGTTGTGAACTATAATACCCTCAGCCAGGAAGTTGTGCTCTCCCGGAACGTAGAGGTCGTAGACGTAGCCCTCGTATGGGATACGCTCAATGGAGACGATTTCATCTTGGCGCGGGTTCAGTTCTTCATCCACAGCCATAATCAAATCACCAACCTCAAACTTTTCCGCTTCCCTCCACTCAAGGGTCCGACCGTCTATCAGGAGGTGGTCTGGGGTTAGGGTTACCTCGTTGCCGGAGCGGAACTTCAGCCTGAGAAGTTCTCCTTTCCAGGGCTTCCTGCGGATTATCGTGGCCTTTGAGTTCTTTGTCTTCATGCTTTCGAGGTCGAGGGCTACAACGCCCATCTCCTTCTCCTGAATGTCCACAACCTGACCGTCGGAGAGGGCCTTGTATGATTTGTTCAGCTCAAAGAGGTCTTCGATGCGAACGTACTTCCCATCCACCAATACCCTTGAGTCAGGATGCAGGCAGGCAAAACCACCATCCGCCAGGACGAGAACACCGGCTTCCAGAACCCAGGAGCCGGTGAACTCGTCCCTTACCGCTGCTGCCGTGTTGTGGACAACGAAGCCGTTGGCTATGAAGCTGTGAGAGCCTTCCACAGTAAGGTCGTAGACGTACTCGTAGGGGGAGGGAATTGTTTCAACTTCCTTGACCTTTTCCCACAGGATATCCGAGTATGCCAGAGACTTCAGGAATTCCATTTTCTCCCTAATCTCTGATTCCCTGCTGGTTACGTCGCTCAACAGCCACGCGAGTTCGCTGTATGTCTTGGAGTCCCTCTCCGAAAGGAGCTTGGCCACTTTTACGAGAAGGCTGTAGGTCAGCCTTGGATTTCTGTTCTCTCTGCGGAAGAGTTCGTAGAATCCTCTCGGCGTCATTCCAAGCTCTTCAGGCTTTATCGCCATTCCGATTTTGAGCCGCAGCCCGTTGGGTAGAGTTACCGGAATGTCTGCTTCTCTTATGGCGTTCTCCAGGTTCTCCACCACTCTAATCAGGAGTCCCCTTGAAATCGTCTTCTTCCTCTCTATGGTTACGCTGGTATCTGAGCCGTAAACTTCCCTTGGAGTGATGCCATAGAAACTGCGTATCCCCCTTATAATCGCTCCAACGTTTGGAATCACGTCGATGTTGGTGTCGCGCTTGGAGTTCTCTAGCGTTCTGAGGAGCTTTTCTAAGCGTTCCCTCTTCTCGGGGTGGTTGAAGCCTATCTCGCTTGCAAAGCGGAGGATGTTTTCTCCGTATATCTTCAGCTCCCAGCGGTCGTGTTTGGACACAACTTCCTTTCCGTTTATCGTGCTCCTGTGACCTTTCCTTTTCCTTCTCCGCAGATGGGAAATGATGCCGAAGCGGAGCAGTGCCAGTTGGAGCTTTCTGGCAAGCTTTTCACTCGTCGTGTCAAACTCAATGTACGATGAACCATTTTCCCTAAGAACAACACTCCCATCGCAGTCAAACAGTCCCCTGATGTACGCGGCAAGGACTTCCTTGGGGGCGTTGAACAGCCCAGGTGGTATGTCCAGCCTGTTTGACTTGGGTGAAAGTGGAATCCCAAGCTTTTCAAGGATGTGGGCGACCACTTTGGAATGGAAGCGCACCGAGGGAACCCTTCCCTCCCCAACGCTCTCCTTTGCATCTATTCCAAAGAGTTCCCTTACGAGGTTAGCAAACTCTCTTCTCAGTTCAGAATTGCCGTTCGAGAACCTTACGGAGATACCCCAGCCAGCCTT
>NZ_JALUYR010000145.1 GCF_027012695.1 Thermococcus sp. | reverse complement strand
GAGGTTTTCCCCCTCGAGGAGGCCGTTTTTCACGGCCAAACTCTGAACCGGGAGGAGTTCCTTAACGCCCTCCTTTTTCAGGACTTCCTTAAACTTCTCAGGAACGGAAAGCTCATCAACCTTAATCCTCTCAACCTTCACGCGCTTTGCCTTCAGCTCGTCCCACTTGGTTATCTCCGGATGCTTCGTCGGGTCGAAGCGGGGGTCAAAGGCGTATAGGACTTTATCGAGGTCCCTAAACCTTTCCAGGAGCTTCTTCGCCTGCTCGAACATCGCTATGCTGTTGAAACGAAAGCGGAGCTCCCTCTTAAGCTCGTCCTCGGCACAGCGCTCGCAGATGTACTCGTTGCGGTACTTTATCCTGTTGCCGGGCGTTAGAACCGTTATCCTGCCCTCCAGGAGGCAGAGACGGCACAGCTCGGCCTTTTCAACGCGCCTGTTTTGAAGCCTCCGCCTGAAGTAGTCCTCCCAATCGTCGGCGTTGACCAAAACTATTCTCGCCCCCCTCAAAAGCTTCTCTATCTCCTTGGGGTTCCTGTACTGGCTTCCCTCAAGGACCTTGAAGAGCCTGCCCTCGCGCATTATGAAGCGGTAAACTCTATCGGCCTTAAGTCCCTGCATCTGTGAGAGCTTCTCAGGTTCTTTCTCGATGAAAAATGCCTCAAGCTCGTTCTTCTTCCTGCCGGGCCTTATAACAAAGAGCATCTTTCGACCCTCACTCCACGGGGATCCAGCACTCCTTGAAGGTGTCTATGATCAGCGTTACCTCGACCCGCTCCAGGTTCTTGCCGAAGAGATGCTTTAACCTTCCGGCGAAGGTCTTGACCTCGTCGGTATCGTGAAAGTGGGCCTTTATGAGTATCTGCCTCTCGCCGCTTCTTCTATAGACTGCCTCGACGTTCGCCATCCCCGCTATCCTTCTGAGTATAGGATCAACCGTGTGGTCGTCTATGGCCAGCCTGAGCTCGATAAACACCGAGACGTACTCCTCCAGAAAGGAGGGATCAACGACGGCCGAATAACCCTTTATCGCGCCGAGACCCTCGAGTTTTTCCATCCTGTTTTTAACACTCGCCGGGGAGAGGTTTACCCTCCTGCCCAGCTCTGTGAGGGTTATCCTGCTCTCCTTTCTGAGGATCCGCAGTATCTCCCTGTCCTTCTCATCGACACCGGGCATTTTCCCACCGAATTTAGTTGTTCATAAAGATAACAGGATAAAGCGAAAGGCCAAAATCAGCGGGTAATCTTTACCTGGTTCATCAGCTCAAGCGGTTCAGGATGCTTCTCGAAGTACTCCCTAATGGGTTTGAGCAACTCGATGAGGTACTCGGCAACGCCGTTCTTCAAATCGAGCGGGTGGAGCTTTCCTTCGGCGAAGTCCCTCTTGAGCTCCTCGAAGGTCGTGTAGGTCACATCCCCACCGAACTTGGCCGGGCGGTGAATGGTAAATTCAGTCGGCTCCTCGCGGAAGATTATGTATTCGGCCCAGTCCAGAACGGGGTTGTATTTGACCTCCTTTGCCGGACAGAAGGCCTTCCTGAGCTTTTGCTTTATCTCCTCTGGCGAATCGTGGATGAACACAGCTGAGTAGGGCTTGCTCTTGCTCATCTTCATCTGGGTCTTGAGCTCTTTGAACTGCTCCTCGCTCTCTATCGGCCAGACAGGAGGTTCCTGAAGGCCGAGGAGGAGGTGGTGGTGTAAAGCTACCGGTTTAAGCTTCTCGCCCTTCCACTCGAGGGGATGGTATTTGAGCTTTTGAGCCACTTCAATCGCTATAACGTGGGCCTTCCTCTGGTCCATTCCCGCATGGGCGATGGTAACGCCCTGGTAGAAGATATCAGCGACCTGCATTGCCGGGTAAATCAGCTTGGCGAAGTCTATGGCCTCTCCCATCTGCCTGCCCATTATCGTTATCGAGCGCATCATTCTGGCTAGCGTTACGTTCTTCGAGATGTCTATTACCGTCTGCCAGTAATCACCTTTCTCCAGTATCTCGCTCGCTAAAACGAACTCGACCTTGTCAGGGTCGCCGCCCATGACCTTTATGCTCTGCTTCATGCCCTCCTTGAAGTACGTTAAGGCAACCTTCTGTATAGTCTCAAGGTCACCACCAAGCTTGTCGTTTATCCAGCTGTGCCAGTCAGCCAAGAAAACCCTCGTCTTTATGCCCGCCTTCTGGAGGTCCGCTATCTTAGCGCCTGCCATCAGTCCGGTTCCGAGGTGAATGTAACCGCTTATCTCGAACCCGATGTAGTGCTGCATCGGGATTCCAACCTCAAGGAGGTGCCTGAGGTTCTCCTCTGTCAGGAGCTCCTCCGTGGGCTTCCTCTTTATGAGCGCTATCTTCTCTTCAATGTCCACAGTCATCACCTGAGCCTGAAAGGGTGAAAGGCTTTAAGGGTTTTACTGATCCTCGAGACCCCCAAAGTTTAACGGAGCCGAAAAACTTCTCCTTCATAAGATTTATAACTTCCAGCGCCCTACGATACCCGGTGATACCATGAAGAAGGCTGCAATATTACTTGCAGTGTTTGTTTTCTTTGGCGTTTTCGGGTTTGCCATGGCCAGCGCCACTACCATCGGAGTCGACCTCGCCCACGGTGAGAACGACAAGGGTCTGGCGGTTCTAACGGACAAGGACGGCAACGTCATAGCGGACGGAATGATAAAGACCATCACCGACGTCAACTGGGTCTACATTGGACCGGCGGACAAGGCCGACACCCTCGGAATACCGCAGGCTGGTGAGCAGATCACCTACGACGCCATCAAGGACGTGGACTTCCTCATCATAGGCCAGCCGACCCAGGCCTTTACCCCGGATGAGCTGGCAGCCCTTGAGAAGTGGTGGAACGACGGCAACAGGATCCTCTGGATAGCGGGCGATTCCGACTACGGAAACGGTCCGCAGACCATCGATAACGTTGATGCGGTCCTCGACAGGCTCGGCGTCAACCTTAGGCTCGACCAGTGCTCCGTTGAGGACGCCACCAGCAACGCTGGAGCCGGTTATCGTGTCATAGGCCTCGTCAACCCATCCTCCAACACCCCGGACAAGGACATGCTCACCAAGGACCTCAAGAACGGAGGAAAGGTCCTCTTCCACGGACCGGGTGTCGTTGCCTACGTTGATGACCAGGGCAACTGGAAGAAGCTCCCGGCCGGAAGCGGCATGGAGAACGTCTACGTTATAGTCACCAGCAGCAGCGACGGTCAGATAGTCGAGAACACCGATCCCCCGGCCCAGGCATACACCGCTGGCGAGACTGGCCAGTTCCCGCTCATGGCGGTCCAGGTCTTCCCGGACAAGAAGAACGTCCTCATCGTCAGCGGTGAGACCCCCTACGGTGGCTACGAGCCGATGTGGACCCCTGAGTACCACGGCGTCAAGCTCGATGGACCGCAGTTCGTTACCAACTTCATCCACTGGACCATCAACGTTCAGAGCAACCTCGGTAAGGAAGAGGGTGGCGGTGGCGGAAGCACCTGCGGCCCGGCAATACTCGTCGGCCTCGCCCTCATACCTCTCGCCCTCTACCGGAAGAGGAAGTGATACTTTCCTTTCTTTTTTGGTCGAACCATTAATTTTTTATTGAGTTCTTCGAACCCTTTTCCGACGACATAACCGGGTGGTAGCCATGAGAAAACTCGCGTCAATTGGCGTTGTTCTTCTACTCGCCCTCAGCGTCGTGGCCAGCGGATGTATGAGTGGCGGAGGCGGGGAAACCAGCGGCGTAACCCTCGTCGTCGTCACCAGACACGACGCGACCATACAGTACATGGCAAAGCAGGCCTTCCTCCACAGCGAGATAGCCAAACAGTACAACATCCAGGACATCAAGTTCGTCAAGGTTCCCGAGAGCCTCTGGCCGAGCTATATCGAGAAAGGGGCGGACGTTGGATGGGGTGGTGGCCCGACCCTCTTTGACGACCTCTATAAAGCCGGTTACCTCGCTCCAATAACCGACGAGAAGATCCTCAAACTCATAGGGAACCCGATCCCAACCGAGCTCGCGGGAATGCCAATGATAAGGAAGGACGGCGACAAGGTCTACTGGATAGCTGCCGCGCTTTCGTCCTTCGGTTTCACCGTCAACAAGAAACAGCTCAGGAAGTGGAACCTCCCTATGCCCCAGAGATGGGAGGACATAGCCAGCGAGACCTGGGCCCTCAACCCACCCCAGTACGGCATAGCCGACCCGACGAGGAGCACCTCCAACACGAGGATATACCAGATCATCCTTCAGGCCTTCGGCTGGGATCAGGGCTGGAGGGTGCTGACCCTCATAGCGGCCAACTCCAAGATATACATGCAGAGCGACGCCGTCAGGGACGCGGTCATAAACGGTGAGATCGCCGCTGGAAACACCATAGACTTCTACGGCTACACAGCCATGCAGCAGAACCCCGACTGCCAGTACATCGTCCCGAAGGGGGAGAGCATCATCAACGGCGACCCGATAGCGCTTCTTGCCAAGGCCAAGCACCCGGAGGCGGCCCAGGCCTTCATCTACTGGGTCCTCACCGACGGACAGGCCATCTGGATGAGCCCCGACGTAAACAGGCTGCCCATCAACCCGCAGATCTTCGATACCAAGATAACCGAGGAGTACGCGAAGATCATCTTCAAGGGACAGCACGTTGGTGAAACCTACGGCGAGGCCAGGCCGGCTCTCAGGAAGGCCTACGAGGACGCGATAAAGGCCGAGGGAATACCCTTCGACGACAAGCGCGCCCTCGAGACCGTCAACGCACTCCAGTACTACTTCAAGGCCACGCTCGTTGACCCCAACCAGAAGCTCCACGACGCCTGGGTTGCCATAGTCCAGGCTCACAGGCAGGGTAAGATAACCGACGAACAGTTCAACCAGCTCAAGGACGAGCTGACCGCGCCGATCAAGTTCAAGGATCCTGAGACTGGCAAGATCGTCACGTTCACGGAAGAGTACGCCAAGAGCATAAACGACAGGATAACTAAGGACAGGAACTTCCAGGACCAGCTCGTTCAGGAGTGGCGCCAGGCAGCTAGAGAGAAGTACGATAAGGTCCTCCAGGACCTCAAGGCCCTAACCGGCTGAGGTTTTGCCGGCCTCCTGCCCATTTTATTCCCTTTTCTCAGCTTTTTAAATGCGGAAAATGCAAGGCTTTTCGGAAACGTTTAAATAGACCGCGGCTCGACCCAGTGAGGGTGAATGGCTGAACTCAACGGAGGTTGATGCTCATGAGGGTTAGTAAGTGGAGCGAGAGACTCTTTGGAACGCCCATATTCGACCCCGTAGTTGCGACTTCCTTCCTCTTCCCGCTCCTGTACCTCATATCGTTCCTTATAATACCAGTGCTGGCGATGCTTGCGATAGCCTTCGTTTACAACGGACACTTCTCACTCCACTGGTTCGGCAGCATCCTGGGATCGGACTATTATATCAGCCTTCCATCGGGCGACTTTTACAAACTCGTGACGCTTCCCAGCGGGGAACAGATATACTACGTCCAGGGCGTTGACTTCGGGGTTATACTCAACTCCCTCCTCGTCTCCCTCAGCGTCATGCTCCTCACGACGATTCTTGGGACGATCTTCGCCTTCGTCATGGCCCGCTACAACTTTCCGGGCAAGAACATCGTCAGGATCCTCCTCTTCGTTCCCCTCCTCGTTACCCCCTTCGTCAACGTCTTCATCGTCAAGAAGATGTTCCTCCCGAACGGCCTCATCAACTGGCTCTTCTACGATATCCTCCACATCTTCCCCCACAGGATCGTCATCGATGGTCTGGTGGGCGTCATAATCGCCCAGACAATGACCTACTACCCCATAGTTTACCTCAACGCCTACGCGAGCTTCATCAACATTGATCCAACCTTGGAAGAGCAGGCCGAGAACCTCGGGAGCGGGGGCTTCCATCTCTTCAGAACCGTCACCCTGCCCCTCGCACTTCCGGGAATCGCGGCGGGGGCGACCCTCGTCGGAATATTCAGCCTCGAGGATCTGGCAGCTCCGATAGTCTTCCAGGGCAACCCCCTCGCGAGGAAGCTCATGTCCTTCCAGATATACAGCGCCTTCACGAGCGGTTTCAACGTCGGCAGCCCGCAGCTCGCGGCCCTCGCAATAATAATGCTCACCATAGCCATTCTGATGTTCCTTGGAATCAGGAAGTACGTCAGTATGAGGCAGTACGCGATGCTCAGCAAGGGAGGAAGATGGAAGCCGAGGATAGCAAAGCCCAAGGCCTGGCAGGCGGCCCTTATATACTTCCTCGTCATTCCAATGCTCCTGATCTCAATATTCCCCCAGGTTGGTGTGGTCCTGCTGGCCTTCAGCGAGAGCTGGTCGGGTACCTGGCCCGAGGGCTTCACGATGCAGCACATAATGAGCATAGTCACCCAGCCGGACATAGAGAGGGTCATCATGAACAGCGTCATGTACTCCACCGCGGCGATAGTCGTCATCATACTGCTCTCCCTAACCGCGGCCTACGCCTCCAGCAGGTTCAAGAAGAGCCTCCTGGGTCCCGTTCTCGACAGCCTTTCGACCCTCCCGATAGCCGTTCCGGGTATCGTCATAGCTATGGGCTACTTCTTCTTCTTCGCCAAGGCCTTCCCTGACACCCTCCTCGATCCGACAAACCTGCTCGGCTTCAACCCGGCACTGGTGCTCGTGCTGGCCTATTCCATAAGGCGTCTCCCCTTCGCGGCGCGTTCCATAGCGGCTGGAATCCAGCAGGTCCACGTCTCGCTCGAGGAGGCTGCGCTCAACCTCGGCGCAAGCAGATGGAAGGCCCTGACCGGGATCCTCATACCCCTTATACTCCTGAACCTGCTCGGTGGTGCAATGCTCAGCTTCGTCTACTGCATGAGCGAGACCAGCGTTAGCATAACCCTCGGTTCCATCAACCCCGACTACTACCCGATAACCGCCAGGATGGTCGAGCTCATGACAAGCGCCGTTGGAAGCGCAAACCTTGCGGCAGCGCTCGGTGTCTTCCTCATGACCGTCCAGATAATAGCCATAGTCCTCGCGAACCTGATAACCAAGCAGAGGTACTCCTTCATAGGTCTCACCTGAGGTGGTGGTTGGAATGGTAGATGTTAAGCTCGAAAACGTGGTCAAGACCTTTGGCGATACCGTTGCCCTCAAGGGAATAAACCTATACATAAAGGCCGGCGAGCTCTTCACCCTGCTCGGCCCGAGCGGCTGCGGAAAGTCAACCACGCTAAGGATAATAGCGGGCCTCGACTTCCCCGACAGCGGGCACATATACTTCGGCAATGAGGATGTCACCTACCTTCCCTCCAGCAAGCGCGGGGCCGTTCTCGTCTTCCAGAACTACGCCCTCTGGCCCCACATGACCGTCTTCGACAACGTCGCCTACGGCCTCAAGCTCAGGAAACTCCCCAAGGAGGAGATAAAGAGGAGGGTTGAATGGGCCCTCGAACTCGTAAAGCTCAAGGGATATGAGAACCGCTACCCCACCCAGCTGAGCGGCGGTCAGCAGCAGCGCGTTGCCATAGCCAGGGCCCTCGTGGTCGAGCCGAAGGTTCTGCTCCTCGACGAGCCGCTCAGCAACCTCGATGCAAAGCTTCGCCTTGAGATGCGATCCGAGATAAGGAGAATCCAGCGCGAGCTCGGCATTACAGTGATATACGTCACCCACGACCAGGAGGAGGCGATGGCGATAAGCGACAGGATAGCGGTCATGAACGTCGGAACCGTTGAGCAGGTCGGAACGCCAAGGGACATCTACGAGAGGCCCAAGACGGAGTTCGTTGCTTCCTTCATGGGCAAGACCAACGTCATCCCCGCCAAAGTCGTTGAGAGGACGGGAGACCGCGTTACGGTTGAGTTTGACGGCATCCGGCTGGACGGTCTCCACTACACGGGGAAGGAGGACGAGGTCGTCATAGTCATAAGACCCGAGAGGGTGAAACTGAAACCGGTGGAGAACGCCATCTCCATCTCCGGAATCGTGGACCTCGTTGAGTACTATGGCTTCTTCATAGAGGTCGTCGGTCTCTTCGGGGAAGAGAGAAGGATCATAGCCAGAACCATAAGCGACAGGGACGTTGAGGGTCTTAAACCGACCCAGCCGGTGACCTTCTACGTGAACAGGGACGATGTGATTATTCTGCCGAGGCAGAAGCGCTGACCTTTCTTTCATTCTTCGGGTGATCCCATGCTCCTGGATTTTTTCAACGAGGGGCAGGTCTACGAGGTTCTCCTGGTCACGGAGTCCAACGCCGCTCCAATCGGTGTCGTGAGGAGGGGAGGGCGGCTCTTCTTCAAGCTCTTCGGGGGAAGGAGCGCGGAGGACATACGCTCCAATCCCGTCGTCTCGGTGCAGGTGACCAACGACGTCGAACTCATCGTGAGGCTTGCCCTCAACCTCGACGTGGAGCTCGAGTTCGAGGAATCACCCCACCGCAGGATCAGGCACCTCCCTGGCCTCTATGGAAGGGTCGAGTTCAGGGAGGAACGCCATGAGGATGAGCTCGGTCCCACAACCGTCCTGAGGTGTTCCCTGATCCCGGAAGGAGAACTCCCCGGGTACCTTCCACCCCGCCCGGTTAGTCGCGCGGACAACCATCTGCTCGAAATGGCGGTCAACGTGACCCGGCTGCCCGTTGCCGTGAGGGGGGGAAAGAGGAAAGTGGCGGAGAGACTTTACCGGCGGATTTTGGAGGACTACGAAACCTACCGGAGGCTGGGGGGACGCTCGAAAACCGCCGAAGAGATCCTCAAGCTCGCCGGGAACATTTTTGGGTAACGCCCCGCGGGAAAACTTATAACCTTCCCCGCACACCCTGGAACGGTGATACCATGCAGGGCAAAAGGTTTCTGGCCCTTTTAATAGTACTTCTCGCGGTGGCAGTACCGCTGGGTACGGTCTCGGCAGCAGGCAGTCCCGCCCCGGGAAGCGTTCTGATAAAGCCCCTCCCAGGAGTTCCGGCGATAGGAAAGCCCGGGGAAGTGATCGAGCTGACGCCCGCGGAGGGAGTCTCCATCGAGGCACTCCAGATAGTCTCAATACTCCACGGACCTTATGAGCTCGAAATACTTGGCACCGAAAACGGCGTCGTGAAGGCCAAAATACCAGAAGACGCGGTTCCCGACGTCTACTTCCTCATTGTGAAAAGCAACAAGGGCGAGGTAACGATACCCAACGGCGTCTGGGTAATGAAGGAAAACCCCAAGGTCATCAGGATAGCCCACGTGAGCGACCTCCACGTGACGAGCGGAGCGAAGATAGGTTTCGTCTGCGGTGACTACTTCCAGAAGAGTCTGCCTGAGATAATGCAGTACTGCAAGCACCCCTACGCGATGCACAGCTACACCGCCCAGGTCAGCGCGTTAACCTACTACGCCATGACCGGCCTCAAGGGCCAGGACATCGTCAACCTGATAATCAGCACAGGTGATGATGTTGACACCAGCGGTGACCAGGAAGGCTACAAGATGTTCGATCACGGTGTTCTCCTTGGAACGGCGGCGGGAACGCCCTTTATAAGCATTAAGGGCAACCACGACCACCCGCCGGTTTACTACACCAAGTACCTCGGTCCAAGGTACTTCTACGAGGTCATCGGGGACTTCCTTATCATAGGCCTCGACAGCAGGGGCGAGGAGAGGCACCCTGAGATGGAGCAGCTCCAGTGGATGGAAAGTGTCCTCAAGAGCCACCCGAACAAGACGGTAATAGTCCTCGTTCACCACCCCTTCTGGTACAGCACCCCCGATGGAAAGTGGGGCGGAACCATAAAGGGCTACACGGCCTTCGATGACAACGACTGGAAGGCCCTCACCAGGTTTATAAGCTGGGACTGGGAGGGCAGGAACGGCGAGTACGACGACATAGCGAGGTACTTCCTCAAAATGGTCGAGAAGTACAACGTCAGGCTCGTTCTTGCCGGCCACATCCACAGGGACAAGCCCGTCCTCTACATCGACAAGAACGGAAACGAGCACTGGTTCTACACGGTAACCACGACCGGCGCCCCGGACAAGACCAGCAACCCGCCGAGCGAGAAGGACAAGAGCCGCGGCTACACCACACCCAGCTGGTACGGTTCACAGGTGGCCTACGTCTACTCCAACGGCACCGTTGAGTTCCCGCTCGCTGGAAACGTTCTCCACCCGGGCATAAGCTCCCTCCCCATTCCCCAGAAGTTCATCGTTTACAGGCAGAACGGCGAAGATGGAACCGCCGTCAAGTTTGTCAACGAGCTCGACCAGGCGGTTACCGGGCCGATAGTCCTCCAGATCCCCGAGGGAGCCAGGGTTGACCCCGAGCACACCAACGTAACCTACACCGTCCTCGGCGAGAGGGAGATAGGAGGAAACTACTACATGCTCCTCAACGTCAGCGTCCCCGAGGGAGTGAGCCAGATAACCGCCGTTAAGGAGGCCGACACCAAGCCACCCAAGGTCGCGGTCGGATACCTCAGCCCCAGCAGGCCCAAACCCGGCCAGCGCTTTAAGGTGTACATCTCGGTGGGTGACAACGTTGGGGTGAGGGACGTTACTGTCCGGATCGTCAGCGACGGTAAGACCCTCCTCGAGTACCCCGCCTACTCCATGAAGCCCTCCCTCGTTGACACCACGTACGTCACCGATATTCCCGGCGTTGATGCAAGCCAGTTCACGATAAAGGTTGTCGCCACCGACTTCTACGGCAACACCGCCGAGACCACCTACGAGGTAAAGGCACCCTCAAGCACGGGGAGTCCATCAAAGACCCCGACGACCACCGGCGGTGGCGGAAGCACCTGCGGTCCGGCGATAATAGTCGGTCTCGCCCTCCTCCCGATCCTCCTGAGGAGGAGGTAAGCCCCTTTCCCTTTTCATTTACCGGGAAGGTTTTTAAACCATCATCCCAAGCCAGCCCGAGGGTGATGAGGGTGAAATTCAGGGGGAAGGTTTTCGGCAGCGTCGTGAGAATGGAGTTTGACATCCTCACCCTTAGCGAGCTGAAGATAGAGGACCTGCGCGATTTTGACGTTGATTCCATCAAGATCGAACTCAAGCCCACCTCCTCGGGGCTGAAGGTAATCGGCATATGGGAGGGTCCCGTCGGGGAGGCGGGAGAGGGAATAAAGAAGGCCCTCCTGGAGAGCTACAGGCTTCGCGAGAGGATCCTGAGCAGGATACGGAGCAAGACCGAGGCGATAAGGAGCACGATGCGGCAGCTCGGCTTCAGGGAGGAAGTGGAGGGTTACGGCAGCGTTCTTCGGTTCACCAAGAAGGTCGGACAGTACAGCATCGTGGTCATGGCATCAACCACCGACGACGTTGTCAGGGTGGAAGTGTATGGCAACGACAGGAAGGTAATCAGCCCCGAGCTCGAGAGCGTCTTCGAGGACGTTGAGGTGGAGGAACTTGAGGTATACGACTTCGAAAACGGCAAGGAGGAGAGGCTCGTCATAAACCTGGAGATACCAAAGAACGAGGAAAGGCCCGAGAAGAAAATAGTCGAAGCCATACGGATGATAGAGAGCATGCTGATGGCCTGATCCCTTATCACCCCCGGTGGATGGAATAACCTTTTAACGATACCACCCGAGGGGAAACCGGTGGTGGGATGTTCAGGCTCACTGACTTCAACTTTTATGGAAAGACCGTTTTTCTGAGGGCCGACCTGAACTCCCCCGTCAGGGATGGGAGGATAATCAGCGACGCCCGTTTTCAGGCGGTTCTCCCCACGGTGAGGCACCTGCTCGATGACGGTGCCAGGCTCGTTATAGGCACCCACCAGGGCAAGCCCTACGGCAGCGACTACACGACCACCGAGGAACACGCCCGGATCCTAAGCGAACTCCTCGGCCAGGAGGTGGAGTACATCGAGGACGTCTTCGGCAGATACGCCCGCGAGAAGATCAGAAAACTGAAACCCGGGGAGGCGATGATGCTCGAGAACCTCCGCTTCGCCGCTGAGGAGGTTAAGTACAGGCCAGTCGAGGAGTGTGAGAGAACCTTTTTCGTCCGAAAACTCGCCCCCCTCATTGACTACGTTGTAAACGACGCCTTCGCGGCAGCTCACAGGAGTCAGCCATCACTCGTTGGTTTTGCCCGACTGAAGCCAATGATAATGGGATTCCTGATGGAGAATGAAGTTGAAGCCCTGACGAAGGCCTACGGGACCGGGGAAAAACCCAGAGTTTACGTCCTCGGCGGGGCAAAGGTTGACGACTCGCTCCGCGTTGCGGAGAACGTCCTGAGGAGGGGAAAGGCGGACGTTATCCTCACGGGGGGACTGGTTGGTCACGTCTTCACCCTGGCCAAAGGGTTCCATCTCGGCGATGCAAACCTCGAATTCATGGCCAGAAAGGGCCTCCTCGAACTCGTTGATAGGGCGGAGAGAATACTGGATGGGTTCTACCCGATGATACGAACCCCCGTGGATTTCGCAGTTGATCTCGATGGGGAGAGGCTGGAGGTTGACCTCCTCAGCGACGAGAAGAGGCTCTTCGATGAGCACCCGATACTGGACATAGGCTCCCGCACGGTAGAGAAATACCGCGAGGTTCTCATGAAGGCGAAGATAATAGTCGCCAACGGCCCCATGGGAGTTTTTGAAAGGGATGAGTTCGCCCTCGGCACCGTGGGAGTCTTCAGGGCGATTGGAGAGAGCGAAGCATTCAGCGTGGTCGGTGGTGGCCACTCTATAGCGAGCATTTACCAGTACAACATAACAGGTATAAGCCACGTCTCAACCGGCGGCGGGGCGATGCTGAGCTTTTTCGCCGGCGAGAAGCTGCCGGTCCTTGAGGCCCTGAGAACGAGCTACGAGACCTTTTCAGAGACCGGTGCGGAGGATCGGAGGGGATAGCCCATTAGGGAGGATTGCCCCCGAGGAGTATCAGCCTTACCCTCCGAATGAACTCCGAGAACTCGCGCGCAAGGGCCTCCTTCTGCTCCCCGCTCAGATCGTCCATCGAGTCCAGGACCTCCTTAAGGACCCGCCCGAGCTCCCTTCCGCCCAGCTGGGAAAACTCCCTGAACCTGCGCGCTAGATCCTCGATCTCCTGGAGCTCCTTCTCGTGCTCCCGGAGATATTGGATACCCTTTTCCGTGGCCCGATAGAGCCTCTTGTCCCGGCCACCCCCTCCAGCGGCCTCGATAAGACCGGCCCTCCTTAGAGAGGCGAGGATGGGGTAAACCGTTCCCGGACTGGGATGGGGAATCCCATAGGTTTTTTCGAGCTCGGACATCAACCCGTAGCCGTGCATCGGCTTCTCGGTGAGGATTTTGAGTATAAGCAGTTTGAGATGTCCCCTGAAATACGGACGCTCCACAATATCACCGATATGTCGTCCGATACATTGGGTTATAAGAGTTTCGATACTACCGGCCGTCGGGACGGTATCACACTGAGAACCGGCATTTCGAGTTTAACGCCCCTCCTCTGTGCTTATCTTCGATTTGAGAGACCACCGAGCATCTGGAAGTCTTTAGTAACGTTTTGTTATCATCTCTCAAAAGGTTATGATTTGGTGGGATTTTGTAACGAGTTTTCTTCGGAACTCCGGGAAAAGCCGGGAGATAACTCCTCTCACTCCGAACCCTGCTTAACCCCGACCTTTTCGGCAGAAGAGCACTTTAAAAACTCTAAAGCGGGTTTGAGGGCTTTAAAAACCTCTGGAAGTCTCGTGATTGGAAGTGTGCACTGGCTGAACGGTGGCTGGAGCGCTCTTTTCCGGGCTGGGGGGATTTTCTTTGCCCTTGAACTAAAGGCTTTTCCGGGGTTTTTGAGACCCCCTTGGGGAAAGGCTTATAAGATTGGGGGTTTTAGGTTTCCTGTATTGGTTAAAGGAGCGAAAATCCCGCCTGTTGCAATAAGACTTTAGGAGACTTGAAACGTGGAAAACAGCCGGTACAGCGACATCTGGTGGAAGGTTGCAATAAGACTTTAGGAGACTTGAAACCTATATGAGGGGCATAGGGACGCCCATCGTCTTCGAGTTGCAATAAGACTTTAGGAGACTTGAAACGAAGAAGACTCTCACGTGGGAGGGCATCAAGAACACGGTTGCAATAAGACTTTAGGAGACTTGAAACTTTCTGGTAAGCCTCTTTGTGGAGAGACCAAAGCGTATGTTGCAATAAGACTTTAGAAGAATTGAAACGATGCTGCTCGCGGGTTATCACTCCGCGGCTCTTGAGGTTGCAATAAGACTTTAGAAGAATTGAAACGTTTCCTTGCCGTGCCATAGACTGCCGCTCCGAATATCGTGGGTTGCAATAAGACTTTAGAAGAATTGAAACCTTCGTGGAGCGGGTACTTTGCTATGTTGTCCTGAGTTGCAATAAGACTTTAGAAGAATTGAAACCATGCTGGAGGGGTTGTGATGGCGGTTAGCGTCGCTGCGCGTTGCAATAAGACTTTAGAAGAATTGAAACGTATCTACGGCGAAAAACCATACTCCTGAAAGCTACGTTGCAATAAGACTTTAGAAGAATTGAAACTGAGCTGTTCAACGAGGTTCCTGCCCTCTATGGCGAGGTTGCAATAAGACTTTAGAAGAATTGAAACTGAGGAGTTACTACTGTGGCTTCTTGATGAATTCGTTGCAATAAGACTTTAGAAGAATTGAAACCTGAGGAGTTCCTCAGAAAGGGCTTCAGGGCAATCTAGTTGCAATAAGACTTTAGAAGAATTGAAACCGAAAGCGTAGATGAGGTCGCTGATGGTGAGTGCCCGTTGCAATAAGACTTTAGAAGAATTGAAACTCAAGACAACCTGCGGAGAAAACAACAAGGACGACAATAAGTTGCAATAAGACTTTAGAAGAATTGAAACTTGATGGCTACAAGGCCTTGAAGCCCGGCGAGGGCTGTTGCAATAAGACTTTAGAAGAATTGAAACCCGCAAGGAAGTTTCGGCCCCGTACAATGAGGAAACGGTTGCAATAAGACTTTAGAAGAATTGAAACGCGCTGCATCAAACACTACCTCGTCATTGATTTTCACCGTTGCAATAAGACTTTAGAAGAATTGAAACCTCCTTAGAGCCGGCTTCCCAAACACTCCGATAATCTAGTTGCAATAAGACTTTAGAAGAATTGAAACGCAGAATGGGTTAAGGTTCGAGAGTTCGGAAATGGGTGTTGCAATAAGACTCTAGAAGAATTGAAACGACAAAATCTATGGTTTCAGCGCGTTTCCAGTCCAAATGTTGCAATAAGACTCTAGAAGAATTGAAACTCAGGGAACACTACAAAGGCAGGTATTCAGTTGACGTGAGTTGCAATAAGACTCTAGAAGAATTGAAACTGGGCTTCTTTGGTGCTTCTGCTGGAGTTTCCTCGGGAGTTGCAATAAGACTTTAGAAGACTTGAAACGTCACGGGGTCGGTCTCGTAGTAGGTCGGCTGGCTTGTTGCAATAAGACTTTAGAAGACTTGAAACAACAGTATTGCTACTATCACAATTAGATAGCTCAGGGTTGCAATAAGACTCTAGGAGAATTGAAAGTGGGGGGCATATCGGGGAGGACTTTTGCTAGAAAAACCGAATCTCACAAAAACTCCCCGAAAAGCAGATCCTCCTTCTTCCCCCCAGATTTCATAAAAACCCTCTCGCTCCAGCCCACGTTTCCAACTCCACGCGGGTTATGGGCGTCGCTCGCGAATGTGAGCTTTATTCCCCTTCGTATGCACTCCCTGATAAACTCGACGTCCGGGACTTTGTAGCGGGAGCTTATCTCGAAGGCCTTCCCCTTAGCCTCCGCAAGTTCTAAGATTTCTTCAAGCCCCTCCGCTCCAGGAAAACCTATGTAGGGAAAGTTCGCCCCGAAGTGACCGATTACATCGACGTTCTCGTCCATCAGGGCGGCCTTCACGAGCGTCAGGTATTCTTCCGGCGTTTCGAGCCACTCGTGGACGCTGGCTATAATGAAGTCGAGCTTCTCCGCCATCCATTCCGGAACGTCAACTCCACCGGGGGTTATGTTACCCTCGATACCCACCATAACCTTAACCTCGGAATCCTCGGCCCACCTTTTCACCTCGCGGACGTAGCGGTTCAGCGTCTTAGGCCCGAGGTAGTGGCTGTGGTCGGTTATCGCGAGCAGTGTTAGTCCGTTCTCCTCCGCGGTCGCTATGTTGTCCGCTATGGCACCGCTTCCGTCGGAGTAAACCGTGTGGGTGTGGGCGTCGTGGGGGTACTTTAGCATGCCGGAAAATAGGGCCCCCGGATTAAAAAGGCTTCTGGACAAAATATCCAACGTAAAGCCCACACTTGAACTTTGACAAAGCTTTAAATATCCGGTCCGGAAAATTAATCCCGGTGGTGAGCATGGTAGAGCGCTCAAAGGTTCGCGTTGTCATAGCGAAGCCCGGCCTGGACGGTCACGACAGGGGCGCAAAGGTCGTCGCCAGGGCCCTAAAGGAGGCCGGCTACGAGGTCATCTACACCGGAATACGGCAGACGCCCGAGCAGATAGTCGAGACTGTGATCCAGGAGGACGCGCCGGTCCTGGGGGTAAGCATACTCTCGGGTGCGCACATGGTCCTCATCCCGAAGATACTTAAGCTCCTTGAGGAGAGGGGGTTGAAGATCAACGAGGACGTCGTGGTCTTCGCCGGAGGAATAATCCCGCCCGACGATGCAGAGGAACTCAAAAAGATGGGCGTTGCCGAGGTATTTGGTCCGGGAACTCCTCTAAAGAAGACCATCGAGTTCGTTGACAGGGCCGTGGAGAACCTCAAGAGGTTCAAGGAGGCTTAAGTTTATATCCTCCCCTCCCTATTCTCCCCGATGCCCTATGAGCCTTGAAGAACTGGTCGAAGCACTTCTCAGGGGCGATAAGAAAGCGGCGGCGAGGCTTATCACGCTCGCCGAGAACGACGAGGAGAAGGCCAAAGAGATAGCGAGGCTCGTTCACCCCCACACGGGAAAGGCCTACGTCGTCGGTATAACCGGTCCACCCGGAGCCGGAAAGTCAACACTCCTCGACAAGCTCATAAAACTCGCGAGGGACGAGGGCAAAACGGTTGGAGTTATAGCCATTGACCCGACCTCACCCTTCACCGGCGGTGCCCTTCTCGGCGACAGGCTGAGGATGCAGAGGCACTCGACAGATCCCGGCGTTTTCATAAGGAGCATGGCCACTCGCGGTTCCCTGGGCGGTCTGGCCAAGGCCACGAACGACGCGGTGAGGATTCTCGATGCCTACGGCTGCGACGTCATATTCGTCGAGACGGTCGGGGTTGGTCAGACGGAGGTTGACATCGTCAAGACTGCCGACACGGTGGTCCTCGTCAACGTTCCCGGCCTCGGTGACGAGGTTCAGGCTTTGAAGGCCGGCCTTATGGAGATAGCTGATATCTTCGCCATCAACAAGGCAGACAGAGAAGGAACGGAGATGCTCTACCTCGAGCTGAAGATGGCCATTGAGTTCGAGAGGGACAAATGGAGAAAGCTCGGCTGGGAGCCGCCGATAGTTGAGACGGTTGCCTTCACCCTTAAAGGAGTCAGGCCGCTCTGGGAGGCGATAAAGAGGCACCGCGAGTTCCTCGAGAGGAGCGGGAAGCTGGCAGAGAGAAGAAAGGAGCGCGCCAGGGAGGAGATAAAGACTATCGTCGCAGGAGAAGTTGCGAGGAAGGTGGAGGAGAGGCTGAGGGAGAAGAACGCCGAGGAGCTTATAAATGCTGTTGTGGAGAGAAGGCTCGATCCATACTCTGCCGCCGAAAGGGTTATGGGCGAAACGCTCAAAATTTAGGTGGTGGTCGCGATGTTCAGGAAGATAGACCACGTTGGTATCGCCGTTAAGAACCTCGACGAGGCGATAAAGGTCTGGGAGGGCCTCGGCCTTAAAGTGGACGAGATCGAGGAAGTGCCCGACCAGAAGGTCAGGACCGCGATAATCCACATCGGGGAGAGCAGAATAGAACTCCTTGAGCCGACCTCGGAGGATTCCCCGATAGCAAAGTTCATCGCCAAGCGCGGTGAGGGCATACACCACATAGCCCTTGGGGTGGACGACATAGAGGCCCACCTGGAGGAACTCAAGGAGAAGGGCTACCGCCTCATTGATGAGAAGCCGCGCATCGGTGCCGGCGGGGCGAAGATAGCCTTCATCCACCCCAAGGCGGTAACCGGTGTTCTGCTGGAACTCTGCGAGAGGCCTGAATGAGGACGTACCTTCCCGGGTAAAGCTATATAACCCTTCCCATCCTTTCCCTTTCAGGTGTGAGCTATGCCTTACATTGAGAAGATTGAAATGAAGGGCTTCAAATCCTACGGTAACCGAAAGGTCGTCGTTCCGCTTTCTAAAGGATTCACAGCCATCGTCGGTGCCAACGGTTCTGGAAAGAGCAACATCGGAGATGCCGTTCTCTTCGTTCTCGGCGGGCTCTCAGCCAAAGCGATGCGTGCAACGAGGATAAGCGACCTGATCTTCGCGGGTTCAAAGAACGAACCGCCGGCCAAGTACGCCGAGGTTGCGATGTACTTCAACAACGAGGACAGGGGCTTTCCGGTTGACGAGGATGAAGTGGTCGTCAAGAGGCGCGTCTATCCCGACGGCAGGAGTACCTACTGGCTCAACGGCAAGAGGACGAGCAGGAGCGACATACTCGACGTTCTCAGCGCGGCGATGATATCGCCCGAGGGTTACAACCTCGTTCTGCAGGGGGACATCACCAAGTTCATCAAGATGTCCCCAACGGAGAGGAGACTCCTCATAGACGAGATTTCCGGCATAGCCGAGTACGACGCCAAGAAGGAGAAAGCATTAAAGGAGCTCAAGCAGGCGGAGGAGAATTTAGCGCGCGTTGACCTTCTCATACGCGAGGTCAAGGCCCAGCTCGACAAGCTCGAAAAGGAACGCAACGATGCCCTTCGCTACCTCGACCTTAAGGACCGCCTTGAGAGGGCCAGGGTTACCCTTCTCCTCGGGGAGATAAAGCGGCTTGAGAACCTCATAGAGGAGAGCAACCTCCGCGACAAGGAAATCGAGGCGGAGATAGCGGCCGTAGAGGCACGGCTTAAGGAGGTTGCCAAGGAGATAGTTGCCAGGGAGAGGGAACTGAACGCAATAGAGAGGGAACTCGAGGAAAAAAGCGAGGACGGCATCCTGGAAGTCACTAAGAAGATCAGCGAGATTCAATCGAAGATCGAGATGGCCAGGAAGAACATTGAACTCGCAAGCAGGGAGATAAAGGAGAGTCAGAGGAGGCTCATCCGCGCGAAAGAAGAACTCAAGAAGGTCTCCGAGGAGATAGAGAAGAACAGAAGCGCGATAAACCGCTGGAGCAAGAGGAGGGAAAAGCTAATCGCCGAGATCAGGGAGAAGGAAGTGGTGAAGAACGAACTCGTTGTAAAGCTCGGCGAGATAGACAGGAGGTTCTCCATGGCGAAGGAGGAGTTCGATAAGGTCGTTGCCGAGCTTGAGGAGGCAAAGAGAGAGCTTTACACCCGCGAGGCGGATATGAAGAAGTTCGAGGAGGAGATAGAGCGCGCGAAATCCCGGATAGCCCAGAACAACGCCAGAAGGGTTAGTCTGAAGTCTCTCATCAAGGAGGCGAAGAAGTCGCTCGAGGAGAAGCGCTCCGAGCTCGGCGAGATAGACGGCAGAATATCAAGGATAGAGGCGCGTCTCAGGAAGGCCGAGAAAGAACTGGAGGAGAAAACCAGGGCCCTGAGAAAGGTCGAGGGCGAGCTGGCCAGGGCAAAGGAGGAGCTGATAAAGGCGGAGGCCCGGAGGGAAGTTAGGGGAAACCGCGCCGTGGAGTTCCTGAAGAGGCAGAACATCCCCGGTCTCTACGGCACCCTCGGTGAGCTGATAACCGTTGCCGACGAGAAGTACGCTTTAGCCGTTGAGGTGGCCCTCGGTGGGAACTACGACAACGTTGTCGTCGAGGATGACCGCGTTGCGGAGAAGGCCATCAAACTCCTCAAGGAGAAGAAGCTCGGTAGACTCACCTTCCTGCCCCTCAACAGGATAAAGCCGCGCTCGATGCGTGAAAAGCCTCCCCTCGGCGTTCCTGCCATTGAGGTGGTTCACTACGATCAGCGCTTTAAGAACGCTGTAGCGTATGCACTCGGCGACACGCTTATCGTGAGTGACATGGACGAGGCGAGGAGCGTCGGAATAGGAAAGGTCCGCATGGTGACCCTCGGCGGAGAACTCCTCGAGAGGAGCGGCGCCATAACCGGCGGCCACTACAGGCCGAGGGGTAAGCTCGGAGTCAACGTTGAAGAGATAAGGAAGCGCGTTGAGAGGCTGGAGCGCGAGAAGGAAGCACTCGAGTCAGCAGTCAACGCCCTCAAGCTCGAGGTCAAAGGTCTGGAAAACGAGCTCTTCAACCTGCGCATGAGGAAGAGTGAGCTGAGCAAGGACCTGCAGGTGGTTCAGAAGGAACTGGAGCGGCTTCTGGCCGAGGACAAATCCCTATCCGAGGAGATAGAGGAAAACGAGAAGCTGATCGAGGCCCTCAAAAAGAGAATCCACGAGGCAAAGGGCGAGATGGCAAAGCTCCGTGGCAGGATAGAGCGCCTCGAGAAGAAGCGCGAGAAGCTCAGGAGGGCCCTCGAGAACCCGGAGGCAAGGGAGCTCAACCGGAAGATACGCGAAGTGGAGGCGGAAATAAGCAAGCTCCGCGAAGAGCTCGGAAAGGTCGAGAGCAAGCTGGAGAGTCTCGACGTTAGAATAAACGAGGAACTCCTTCCGAGGAAGGCCGACCTTGAGGAGGAGATAGAGGGCCTCATCAACAGGATAAACGCGCTGAGGGCCAACATCGAGGAGAATGAGAGGGCCATAAAGGAGTACGAGGCCGAGCTCGAGGAGCTTAAGAACGCGGAGGAGAAGGTCAGGGACGAGCTTAAGGAACTCCGCGAGAGGCGCGAGAGGCTCAAGAACGAGATAAGTGACCTCAGGGCGGAGAAGGACGAGCTTTCCTCAAAGCTCCAGGAGCTCCGTATAGAGGCGAACACACTGAAGATAAAGCTCACCCAGTACGAGGGGGCGCTGAAGGAAAAGAGGGACGAGCTGAAGCACTTCGATCCAAAGCTCATTAGGAGCATCAAGGAGATACCGCGCGAGCTCGAGGCACTGCGGGAGCAGATTGAGAGGATGGAGGAGGAGATACGCGCCCTCGAACCGGTGAACATGAAGGCCATAGAGGACTTCGAGGTCGTTGAAAGGCGTTACCTCGAGCTCAAGAGCAAGCGCGAGCAGGTAGTTGCTGAAAAGGAGAGCATCGAAGAGTTCATCGAGGAGATAGAGGGCCAGAAGAAGCAGGTGTTCCTCCAGACCCTCAACGAGATAGCTAGGAACTTCTCGGAGCTCTTTGCCAAGCTCTCTCCAGGGGGGAGCGCCAGGCTCATCCTCGAGAACCCGGAGGATCCATTCGCGGGCGGCCTTGAGATAGAGGCGAAGCCGGCCGGAAAGGACGTAAAGAGGATCGAGGCGATGAGCGGCGGCGAGAAGGCTTTGACCGCTTTGGCATTCGTCTTCGCGATACAGCGCTACAAGCCCGCTCCATTCTACCTCTTCGACGAGATAGATGCTCACCTCGACGATGCGAACGTCAAGCGCGTTGCCGACCTCATCAAGGAGGCTTCGAAGAACAGCCAGTTCATAGTCATAACCCTTCGTGACGTCATGATGGCCAACGCGGACAAGATAATCGGCGTCAGCATGAGGAACGGCGTTTCGAGGGTCGTCGCGCTCAGCCTCGAGAAGGCCATGAAGATACTCGAGGAGGCCAGGAAGAGGAGCGAGGCGGAACATGAAGGGATGTTCGGGCACCTGAGCGGGTGATTCGATGTTCGACCACGAGGAGTTTGAGCGCTGGATTGCGCAGGCGGAGTACACCCTCAAAAGGGCGGAGAACGACCGGCTTAAGCTCCTCTACGAACTCGACAGGACGAGGGCACCGATAGACGCCAAGGCCTACACTCCCGGCGAGGTCAGGAGAATGCTCGCC
Organism: Thermococcus sp.; assembly: GCF_027012695.1. Classification (GTDB taxonomy): domain Archaea; phylum Methanobacteriota_B; class Thermococci; order Thermococcales; family Thermococcaceae; genus Thermococcus. Next base: position 23,476 of record NZ_JALUYR010000145.1, on the reverse strand, counting down.
AAGGGGCACCCCCTGATAATGGACGCACTGGCGGACGGGGAAGTTCTGTACGCTGATGAGGACTACCTGAGGGAACTGATGGGAACCTTTAGAGCCGTTAGAAAAAGATTCCGCAGGTTTGAGAGAGGATGGATTAGAATTGAGAGGTGAAACCCATGGAATCGCGCCGCGAAGAGGAGATAACCCCCGTTGACATCCTCCTTCAGCTTGTCACCATGGGAAAGGTTGACCCCTGGAACATTGACATAGTGGATCTAACCGAGAAGTACATAGAGAGACTGAGGGAGATGAAGGAACTCGACCTTCGAGTCTCGGCAAGGGCGATCCTGGCGGCTTCAATACTCGTGAGGATGAAGAGCGAGGCTTTGCTTCGCGCAGACGAGGAGGAAGAGGAAGAACGTCACGAGGAGAAGCTCCGCGTTGAGGTCGAGCCGCTGGCACCCCCCCTGAGAAGGGTGGAGCGCTACTACACCTTCGACGACCTGCTCGACGCTTTAATGGACGCCCTCGAGGAGGCCGAGAAGAGGAAGCCAAGGAAGAGGAAGAAGGTCGAGATAGAGGAGGAGGTCTTCGTCGTGGATGACTTCAGGGTGGACATCGAGAAGCACGTCCACAGGCTGCACGGGATAGTCCTGGAGATGTACAGGGAGCGCGGGGAACCGATAAGGTTCTGGGACCTCGTCTTTGACCCCAGTCCGAAGATAGTGGCGAGGACGTTCCTCTACCTCCTGTTCCTGTCCAACATGGGGAAGGTTGACCTCATTCAGGAGGAGCCCTTCGGGGAGATCCTTGTGGTTCCCGTTGAGAATGCGTAGCCCTCTCCCCTTTTTTCGCCGGCCTGAGAGTTATCGCCAGCAGAGGCGGCTCGCTACCGATGTAGAGACTCCTCTTCTCCCGGTTGAGGTAGAAGCAGTAAACACCATCAGGAACCAGCTCGAGGAACTTGCCCGGAAGGGTTTCCCTGGCCAGCCTCCCGTCGAAGAAGACGCACCCGTAGGTTTTGGATATATCCGAAACCCACTCCCTTATCTCTTCCAGCGAAATCCTCTCGCACTCGAGTCGAGCGCAGACGAGGCTCTTTCTGCCGTCGGTGAATATCACAACCCGTTCGTTAACGTCAATTCTTCTGGAGCGGTCCAGGAAGGTCCACAGCTCAGAGTAAATCCTGTCGAGCCTCTTCCTCTTCGCGAGCCGTTTTATCAGTCTCTCCCTCGCGTGCCTCGTCAGGAGCATGCCACCACTTAGTCCCAGGGTTTATAAACTTCGCCGCGTAGATGGGGGCATGTATCTCCGCAGGGACCTGATCGAGCCGCGCGTTTACCAGGAGGTCATCTACGCCCGATGCAAGGAGCGCAATTGCTTGGTTGTCCTCCCCACTGGACTGGGAAAGACGCTAATAGCGATGCTTATAGCAGACTACAGGCTGTCAAAGTACGGCGGGAAGGTGCTATTTTTGGCCCCGACGAAGCCCCTCGCACTTCAGCACGCCGAGAGCTTTAGAAAGCTCTTCGACCTCCCGCCGGAGAAGATAAACGTCCTCACCGGTGAGCTTTCCCCCGAAAAGAGGAAGAGGCTCTGGGAGGAGAGCGTCATAATCACTGCAACTCCTCAGACCGTTGAGAACGACATCTTAACTGGTAGGGTCTCCCTTGAGGACGTTGTCCTTCTCGTTGTAGACGAGGCCCACCGCGCGGTGGGGAGCTACTCCTACGTCTTCATCGCAAAGGAGTATCTTAAGACGGCGAGGCATCCCCTCGTTTTGGGATTGACGGCTTCACCGGGGAGCGATGAGGAGAAGATACGCGAGATAGTGAGGAACCTTGGGATAGAGCACATCGAGGTGAGAACCGAAAGCTCGCCCGATGTGAAGCCCTACGTCCAGAGGATAGCCTTCGAGTGGGTCAGGGTCGAACTCCCGGGGATTTACCGGGAGGTGCGCTCGCTCCTGAGGGAGATACTGAAGGAGAGCCTCAAACCGCTCGCCCAGTTCAAGCTCGTCTCCACATACTCCCCGGACATATCGAAGAGGGAGGTTCTCCAGGCAGGCTCGAAGATAAACCAGGAGGTCGCGAGGGGCAACTACGCGGTGGGAAGGCTGAGGATGCACCAGGCAAAGGCAGTAAAGCTCCTCCACGCGATAGAACTCCTGGAGACACAGGGGCTGACGGCTTTAAGGGCCTACCTCAAGAAGCTCCGCGAGGATAAGAGGGCAAAGTCGAGCAGGGAACTCATGGACGACCCGCGCATGAGGAAGGTGATCTACCTCCTCGTCCAGGCGAAGGAGAGCGGAATAGACCATCCAAAGATGGAGAAGCTGAAGGAACTCGTGAGAGAACAGCTTGAACGGAAGCCCAACTCCAGGATAATCGTCTTCACCAACTACCGCGACACCGGGAGGAAGATCGTCGAGGAGCTCAGAGCCATGGGGATTTCGGCGAAGCGCTTCATAGGTCAGGCCAGCAGGGGAAAGGACAGGGGAATGAGCCAGAAGGAACAGAAGGAAACCCTTGAGAGGTTCTCCCACGGGGAGTTTAGAGTTCTCGTTGCCACGAGCGTCGGCGAGGAGGGTTTAGATGTCCCGGAGGTTGATTTAGTGGTTTTTTACGAGCCTGTACCCTCAGCGATAAGGAGCATTCAGAGGCGCGGCAGAACCGGGAGGCACAGGCCAGGAAGGGTCGTCGTCCTTATGGCGAAGGGAACTCGCGATGAAGCCTACTACTGGAGTTCCAGGCGGAAGGAGAAGGGCATGTTCGCGGCGATAAGAAAGATAGCGAGGGAGCTTGAGAAGGAGAGGCCAAAAGAGGAAGCTGAAATAAGGAAAAAAGCTCCGGAGAGTGCCGGGATGGGAAGGGGAAAGATAACCCCCCTGGATGCGTTCCTGAAGCCGAAAGGGGAAGAGGGGAAGGAATCCTCAAAAGCGCGTGCGGGTAAAGAGGAAAGCCCAAAGACCGGAAAGGGTAAAGCCAAAGCCGAAAACCCCTCAGGAGAAGTTAAGGAACTCCCAGTAAAGCCGATTTTTGTTAGGAAGCCGAAGGGAATCGTCGTCTACGTTGACTCACGCGAGCTGAGGAGCGGCGTTCCAAAGCTTTTGAAGGAGCTTGGAGCGGAGGTCGAGGTTAGAACGCTGGACGTTGCCGACTACGTCGTTAGCGAGGAGGTTGGCATTGAAAGGAAGAGCGCCAACGACTTCATCCAGTCCATAATAGACGGTCGTCTCTTCGACCAGGTTGAGAGGTTAAAGAGGGCCTACGAGAAGCCGGTCATAATCATAGAGGGCGAGCTCTACGGAGTAAGGAACGTTCATCCAAACGCGATTAGGGGAGCAATAGCCGCGGTGACGCTCGACTGGGGCGTTCCGATACTGTTCTCCTCAGGCAAGGAGGAAACCGCTCAGTTCATCTACCTGATGGCGAAGCGCGAGCAGGAGGAGAGGAAGAAGGAGGTAAGGCTGAGGAGCGAAAAGAAGGCACTAACCTTGGCTGAGAGGCAGCGTTTGATAGTCGAGGGGCTGCCCAACGTCTCGGCAACCCTTGCCAGAAGACTGCTGAGACACTTCGGCAACGTTGAACGGGTGTTTACAGCGACCGAGGAGGAGCTTAAAGAGGTCGAGGGTATCGGCGAGAAGAAGGCAAGGGAGATACGGAGGATCATAACGGCACCCTACGTCGAGGATGAAGACAGCGAATAGCATCTAATTTCCCCATTTCAAAGGTCGGCAGACGAACAAGCTTTGGAAAAAGCTTGAGCAAAAGAATTCCTTTCTCCCAAGTTGGCTAGTATCATCAGCGTTCACATCTCAAATTCCTCATAAATATAGGGTTACCCCAAAAAACCTTGAAACAGGTTTGTGTTTTATTCTGGCGTCCGAAGTACGCCTTGAGGATGGCAAACGCTCGAGAGATGTGATTAATGAGTAAACCCCTTGAGGATTTGAGTTTTTCAGAATAGCTGGCAATCTTTCCGCCAGCGCTGAAACTTTGCACTGCAAAGTTTTATCAAAGTTCGTGATTCTCGTTAATACTCCCTTTTTAAGGATTTCATGTGGAATTCGCGGGGCATTAATACGTGGATTGTCCGGAAGGATTCTTCTCGAGGGGTTCACTCCCATCGCGCTCCATTGGAGCGCTAAAAAAAGCCGACCCACTTGAAAAACGCTCCCGATAAAAATTCCGTCTTAAAAGGCAACTTTAACGACAAATCCTGTTAAAATTGCCGTTTTGGGCGAGAATCACCAACCTTAATCAAACTCCGCGCAGGAGAAGTTTGCAATGGTGCCGGGGCGGGGCTTTGAACCCCGGACCTCTCGGTTTCTCAGGCTCCCCCCGAAGGGGAGCGGCCCTATGAGCCGAGCGCTCTGACCAGGCTAAGCTACCCCGGCACTGCCCGAGCGCTCGGGTTATACCTTCAGGGAGTCATTTTTAAATCTTTCGGCGTCTTCAGTAGTAGCCGTATCCGTAGGCGAACGCCATCCTTCTCCGGATTTTCTTGCCGTAGTAGTAGCCCATTGCCATGCCAACGAGCAGGCCGCCGAGGTGGGCGTAGGCGTTAACCCCGGGCAGGATGCTGTTCAGCAGGAACAGGAAGAGTGCGTTGAGGAGGGCACTCTGAAGGTCACCGCCGATGATACCCCTCATCACTATCAGGGTTCCAGCTATGCCGAAGAGCGCCCCGCTGGCCCCGGCACTCACGGTGTTCGGCGGGAGGAAGAGGAGGGTGAGCAGGTTGCCGGCCAGTCCGGAGACGATGTAGATCATTACCAGCCTTCTGGGGCCAAGGATCGCCTCCAGCTGGCTCCCCATGATGAGCAGGAAGTACATATTAAAGATCAGGTGGAGCAGTCCCACGTGGACGAACATCGCCGTGAAGGGCTGCCACCACCAGCCGTAGTGCAGAACCGCGTGGTTCCACTGGCCGAGCAGGAGGAGAACGTCCGAGCTTATGCTCACGGGGTTCCCGCTCAGGATGACCTCAACTATGTAAACCGCGATGTTTATCAGGAAGAGGCTGAAGGTGGCCTTCCCGTACCGGTGGAAATAGTGCTCAAGGTTCATTTTCCAGCTCCTCCAGGATGATTTTCAGGAGGTATTCGTCGTTCACCGCTATGAGGTTGGTTCTGTCCGTGGCGCTCAGGTGGACCTCGAGGTCCCCTCCCCTTTCGTCCGTCACAATCGCCCCCGATTCCCTCGCTATGAGGACGCCGGCCGCTATGTCCGTCGGCCTGACGTAGTTCCTCACGTCGATGACGCCGTCAAGGGATCCCCTCGCCAGGTAGGATAGTTCGACCGCTATCGCCCCCAGAACGCGGACGCGCTTGACCCTCTGTATTATCCCGGTGTATCTTCCCCTGGTGTAGAAGCTCAATGCCTCCTTTCCGCGCTCCGGCTTTCGCACGTGAATTCTCCTCCCGTTGAGGAACGCGCCCTCCCCAGGGATAGCCTCGTAGAAGTTCTTTGGAAGGAACTCGTATATGGCACCGTAAACGGGTTTATCCCCCCTGAAAACGGCGAAGCTGAAGGCGAACACCGGTATTCCCGCGGTAAAGTTGTAGGAGCCGTCAACCGGATCCACCAGAACGGTGTAGTCGCTCCCCCTGTCTATCGTCCCGATCTCCTCGCTGATCACGTTGACGCCCAGGGGTTCGAGCCTCGACAGGACGATGTCCTCGGAAACCCTGTCCACGTAGTCAGTGGTGTCGCCGCTGGCATTCTCCCCGATAACCTCACCCGCCTTCCTCGTCCCGAACAGGGGCAGGATGGCCTTCTCAACATCCAGGGCAATGTCCCTGGCTATAGCGTTCCACTCAAACTCCATCTCAACCACCACCCATAAGCATTATCAAAAGGTTCCTCGTCCCCGGCCCGAAGCCGAGGATGAAAACGGTCAGTTTGACGAAGTTGACCAGATCCTCGTCTTCCTCTCCCCTCATCTGGTCCAGTATCCAGACCACCGGCAGGAGGATGAGGAACTTCTCGAGGTACATCGCAGCCGGTGTTCCCAGCGTATCAATCAGCCATCTGGCGAGAACGTGCTGTTCCCAGAAGCCGAAGAACTGAATTCCGACGAAGGTTGTCGTTGCGTCGTAGAAGTGGGTGTAGAAGAGCAGATCGTTGTCCCTTATCAGCCTAAACCTCCTCGCCAGAACCCAGATGAAAGCCTCGGCTACCAGGAGGGCGGGGATGAAGTACTTCAAAACACCCCAGTTAAAGTCCACTTTATCCAGATTTATCGCCAGGATGAAGAGCAATCCTCCAACGAGGATCCATCCGAAGTCCCGGTAGAGGGGATGGAACTTCTCATTCCCACAGTGCCTCCAGACAGTGTAGAGGGAGGCTATCGCAAAGGCCGCTATGACGAAGTAGCCGCCGGGACTTACGGTTAAGTATGTCCTCGGCAGGATCCCCACGTCGGTCATGCTCCTCATGAGGGGGCCGAGGATTACGTAGGGTATCAGGGCCCTGAAGAACCGCTCGTCAACCCGAATTCCCATGCGCTTGAGCATCCGGTAGAGGAGTATGACCGCAATGCCGAGGATTAGGGCGTAAACAAGGGTGTTCACCGGGTTATAGCCCTGGTTCTCCTTGATTGGAAGGATAAAGTACTCGTAGAAGAACTCGTAGAGACCCATTCGACCACCCCTCTGGGTTCTTCCGATAGCCTTAAAGCTTTTCCCACCCTAGTGCAGGGGGTGGTGAGAAAAGTGCACCTGATGCAGCTCCCCAGAGAGGTGCTCCTGGGCGAGAACCTTATAGGCGAGACAGTGAACGTGGCGGAACGCCTCGGACTGGGGAAGAAGGCCCTGGTGCTCTACGGTCCCAGGACCCGCAGGATAGCCGGGAAGGACGTGGAGGATGCTCTGGGTGATCACTACGAGGTCGAAGGCGTGACCGTTAGTGGGGCCACCATGGGCGAGGTTGAGAGGGTTATCTCGATAATCCAGGATCACCGCTCGGACTGGCTCATAGCGGTCGGCGGAGGGAGTATAATAGACGTAGCCAAGCTGTCCTCCTTCCGGGCGGGGGTTCCCTTCATCAGCTTTCCGACAACAGCCTCCCACGACGGGATCGCGAGCGCCAACGCCTCCATAAGGGACCTTGGACTCAAGACGTCCCTCAAAGCCGTCCCCCCGATAGCTGTAATAGCCGACGTGAAGGTAATAAAAACCGCACCATACCGCTATTTAGCGGCGGGAGTCGGGGACGTCATAAGCAACCTTACAGCTGTTAAAGACTGGCAGCTGGCCCACAGGCTGAAGGGAGAATACTACAGTGAGTACGCGGCCTCGCTGAGTCTGATGAGCGCGAAGATGACAATGCGCAGCGCCGACATAATAAGGCTGGGCAATGAGGAGAGCGTGAGGAGGGTCGTGAAGGCCCTGATAAGCGGTGGGGTGGCCATGAGCATAGCCGGTTCCTCAAGACCCGCGAGCGGTGCGGAGCATCTCTTCAGCCACGCCCTCGATTCCCTCCTTGAAAAACCTGCCTTGCACGGTGAGCAGGTCGGCGTCGGGACGATAATAATGGCCTATCTCCACGGCCTTAAATGGGAGCGCGTTAGGGAAACCTTAAAGAAGGTGGGAGCGCCAACTAACGCATACGAGCTGGGGATTGATCCCGAGGTAATCGTCGAGGCCCTCACCATAGCCCACACCATAAGACCGGAGCGCTACACGATCCTTGGGAGGGAGGGCCTAACGAGGGAGGCGGCCGAGAAGGCCGCTGAAATCACCGGAGTCATCTGACTGTCATCACTCACGACGGAGGTGTTTGAGATGGCGATAATCACGTTAGTCGGTGAAAAGCTGGCAAGACCGGGAGTTGAGTTCATATTCTACGGCCCTGCTGAGCCGTGCAAGACGTGCAAGCTTGCAGGAGTCTGCGTTGGAAACCTCGAACCCGGACGGAGGTACAAAATCCTGCGCGTAAGGAGCATGCCGTCGCACTCATGCCCGCTCCACGAGGGGAAGGTAAGGGTTGTCGAGGTCGTTGAACCGAGCATCGAGGTGGCAATAGAGCCAAGGCTCGCAATAGCGGGTTCAGTGATAAAGCTGCAGTTCGCGGAATGCAACGACAGGGAGAAGGCGGACCTCTTCAGGCCTGAGGGCCTCTTCGAGGGCGACCAGGTGAAGGTGATAGAGGTAACCGGGGAGGTCGAGTGCAACGGGAAGACCTACAAGGTCGTCAAGGTCATGCGCAAGAAGGATTAGCTCTTTTCCACTTTTGTGAAGGCTATTCTCTCTTCTTCTCCAATTTTAATTCTGTATGCCCCCATTTCTCCCGCGAGGAACCCTTCTATCGCCTTCAGCGTTTTCTCGCGCCTCCGCAGGATTTCCTGCGCCTCCTCAACTCCCACAGCCCTGAACCACACTCTTGTCCCGGGCCTGCTTTGAGCCAGGAGGTGTAAATCAGCGCTTATCACCGTTCCAATCTTCGCGTAGCCGCCGGTGGTTTGTGCATCGCGCATCATCACTATCGGCCTTCCATTGGCTGGAACCTGAACGGCTCCAGGAATTAGCGGTTCCGTGACGATGCCGGCACCCTTTTGAGAGTGCCCTATAACCGGCCCGTCCATCCGGTAGCCCATCCTGTCGCTTTCAGACGTTACTGTATAGGCTTTGCTCAGAAAAGTCTTCACACCAGTCTCGCTGAAGTGCTCTAAATTGGGACCGAGAACAACCCTTATTTCCCGTTCCTTACTCGAATAATCAGGCCTGAGTTCGGGGGACAGATAACGCCCTTCTCTGCCGGTCAGGATGGCGTAACTCAGGCTTAACCTGTCGCCGGCCTTCAGCGGCCTTCCAAGGTTCGCCCTCGGATAAGCGGAACAGCTGCCCAAAAGTTTTTCACATTTCACCCCGCCGGCAAAGGCGATGTAGCCGTAGAGTCCACTTTTCAGGGTTCTAACTTCCAGAACGTCCCCCCTCTTTCCCCAGTAGCTCGTCCAGGGTTCGACAGGAACGCCATTGAGCTTAACCTTGACGTCCCCGGCGACGGCAAAAACCGCGGAGGCGTTGAACCTCATCGTCGGCCCCGTTAGGAGAAACTCCAAAAGCGGAGCGTTTCCGGGGTTTCCAACGAGGTAGTTTGCTATTCTCGCGGAGTAATCATCCATGAAGCCGGAAACCGGGACGCCGAGCTTTCTGTAGTCGCGCCTTCCATTATCTTGAACCGTTAGGAGAGAGGGAACACTGAGGAGCTCAATCAATCCCCTCACCCCACTCCTTCTCGTACAGCCCCCTGAACTCGCTCTCGTCTATGGGCACGAACTTCACCCTGTCACCCGGCTGGAGAAGGGTTGGCGGCTCTTTCGACGGGTTGAAAAGCCTCAACGGTGTTCTCCCGATGAGCCGCCAGCCGCCGGGGCTTTCGAGGGGGTAGATGCCGGTCTGCCTTCCCGCTATTCCCACGGAGCCGGCGGGCACTTTGAGGCGCGGTTTTTCCAAGCGGGGCGCCGCTATGCGCTCGTCCATTCCGCCGAGGTAAGCAAAACCAGGGAGGAAGCCGAGGAAGTAGACGCGGTAAACCGGCCCCGAGTGAATCTCGATAACGTCATCAACGCTCAAACCGTTGTATTCTGCAACGAACTCCAAATCCGGGCCGTACTGGCCACCGTAGACAACGGGAACCTCGACGAGCCTGCCCCTGAATGACTCTGTTTCAGCGCTTAACAGCGGCTTTATGGCGCTCTCGACTTCGGCGTAGGTGGCTTTGAGAGGGTCGTAGACCACGAGGAGGGAGGAATAAGCGGGAACGACCTCCACGAGCCACTCAAAGCCTGCTTTTTCTATGGTCCCTGCAACGGCGTGGACCCTGCCGTTTATCTCCTCGTCTATGGCCTCACCGAAGGAAATCAGAAGGGCGGAGTCGCCGGCGGGCTTTAGCTCTGGCATCATGGAGTTCACCAGAAAAGAAAGTCGATCCTTTCAAGAAGATACATCCCTGTCCCACTCCTTCCCGAGCTTCTCTAGATCCACGTCTTCCCCCAGGATCCCGAAGGCGTCGTTTAGGTCTTTAATGAACTCGTCCAGAATTATCAGCTTCACCCTTCTCTTTTTCGGAAGGTGAGGCTTCTTCAACGGCCTGAAAACCCCGTTCCCATAAATCGTTTCCACGACTCCCATGCTCCCACCGTGCTTACTTGGTTATCTGACCTTAAAAACTAACGGACTATCTCCTTCATCGGCACGACCTTCACTCCCTCCCCCTCAAGGGCCTTCCTCACCACTGAGGTTATCTCCACAGCTTTCGGATTATCACCGTGAACACAGATGGTGTCGACCTTCAGCTCGACCCACTCGCCGTTTATCGCCTCAACGCCTCCGTCCTTGACCATCGAAATCACGCGCTCCGCTATCTCCTCCTTGTCGTGTATTACCGCCCCGGGTTTCGAGCGGAGGACAAGGGTTCCGTCCGGATTATAAGCGCGGTCGGCAAAGACTTCGTGGGCCACCCTAACGCCCATCTCCTCCGCTACCTCCGCTGCCCTCGAGCCGGAGAGGGTCACGAAAATAAGCCTTTCGTCGAAGTCAGCCATACCCTCAATGACAGCCCTCGCGAGTTCTTCCTCCTTCACGAGGGCGTTGTAGAGTGCCCCGTGGGGCTTGACATGCTGGAGTTCGAGGTTTTCAGCCCTCACAAAGGCGTAAAGCGCCCCAATCTGGTAGAGAACGTAGTTTCTCGCTTCCTCCGGAGAAAGCTTCATGTATCTCCTCCCGAAGCCGAGCAGATCCGGATAGCCGGGGTGCGCACCAACGGCGACGCCGTTCTTCTTTGCGAGCCTCACGGTTCTCCTCATGACGATTGGATCTCCGGCGTGCCAGCCGGTCGCGACGTTGGCGCTCGTGATGTACTTCATAACCTCCTCATCGAGGCCGAGCCTGTAGTGACCGAAGCTCTCGCCGAGATCCGCGTTAAGGTCAACCTTCATGTTCCCACCGCTTTCCTTTCGACGGAAATCTAAAAAAGGGTTTCTCCGAGGTTCTACCATGAGAAGACCCAACGTTATAGACAGCGCCATATTCATCCAGGGGGTCGAGGTGGAGGGCGTGACCGCCCCGGGCGTTGTGGAAGAGGTAAAGGACCCCGAATCCAGGCTTTTCCTGGAGGGTCTCATCAGCGCCGGAAAGGTCAGGGTTTTGGCTCCATCGCGGGAGAGCATCGAAGTTATCGAAGACGCCGCGAGGAGAACCGGCGAGTTGAACGAGCTGAGCGAGGCTGACGTAGAGATTCTCGCACTGGCCTACGAGCTCAAAGGAATTCTCTTCACCGACGACTACAATCTCCAGAACATCGCAAAGACACTTGGCATTGAGTTCCGGACCATGAAAAGGGGCATACGAAAGGTGATTCGCTGGAACTATGTCTGCATCGGCTGTGGAAAGCGATTCAGAGAGATGCCGCCCGGGGGAACCTGTCCCGACTGCGGAAGCCCCGTGAGACTGCTCCCGAGGAGGAGACGTCAGGGGCGCAGGTAGGGGAGTACCTCGTCGTAGACCCCGCTCCAGTCAACGATGCCGACCCTCTTTGTAATCCCCCTTTCAATCAGCTCAAGGATTTCCCCAACCACTTCATCCGGATCCTTCCCGGTCGTGTCGACCTCTATGACCCTGTCGTTTTCCTCGATGGCCTCGACGAGTATCACGTCCACGAGCTCGGCCTCGACGTTTTCTCCCACTTTCTCCCTCGGGTAACCCCTCTCCTTCAGTCTCTCCCCTATGAGTCCCGGATGGGCCCGGAGAACCACCACGATGTCCGCGTTGAGGAAATGGCTTAGGTGCCCGTCAACTACGACGTCCCTTCCCGCAAAGTCCCGTTCAAAACTTCTGGCAAGCTCGTCAACGTCCAGCTCGAGCTCATCACCCCTCATCTCGCCGAGACCCTTCTCAAGGGCGTAATCCTTAATGTTGACGTATTCGTGGCCCAGTTCCCTCGCAAGGAGTTTCGAAACGGTTGTTTTTCCAACCCCGGGAGTTCCGGTTACCGCTATTATCACGGGATCACCTCCGTGCGTCCCGCCGGGCTCGGCGCTCATAGGGTACGTCATCGCCTCCGGCTCAGCCCGTCTTGGATTCACCATCGCCCGGCGGGACGGCGTCAGCGTTCCTTTCTCTTCACCCATCCGAGCAATTCGCTTTCATCATCCGCAGGTTAGCCTTAGAGATAATAGGATATAAGCTTTCTGAGTTCGGGGTCCCTGTTGGGGGGAAGCCCCAGCAACCTTCTCAGCCGGTTGTTCTCGGCCACGAGACCCGAGAGCTCAATGGCCAGGATTCTGTTGTCTTCGCTCAGCCCGTAGGCTTTAAACCGGAGCGGAGCGTACTTCTTTTCAAGCTTCCATACCTTTCCCTCCACTTCCTCAACAATCCTCTCCAGTCTTTCAACGTCCCCCTCCGGTTTTTTAAATTCCCCTACCAGGGCGAGCTCTATTATCTCCTCCACGGGAACCCCGTACCTCTCGCTCAGCCTTTCAATCTCCCCTCCAAGTTCGTCCTCGAGCTCAACCACCATCTTCCCGAGGCCCTTCTCAGGCTTGATAACGAGCCGCATTTCATCCCCTCCCCCTGCGGTTTTTCTCGAACTCCGCCCTCAGCCGCGCGTTTTCCTCTTTGATTCTGTCCCGTTCCGCGGTTAGGAACGCCCTGTCCCCGAGGGCCTTTTCGTAGAACTCCCCGAGCTCTTCCATCTCCTCTTCCATCTCGCGGAGTTTCTCCTCGAGTCTGGCCATTTTTTCCAGAAGAACCTCTTCTCGCCCGGCCAGGAGGGTCTCCTCAACCTTCGGCAGGTTTTCTTTGATCATAGCCTTTATATCCCTGCCCCCGAGGGCCCTGAGTTTATCCTTTGGAAGAACGAGCAGTACCTCCTTCATCTTCTTTTCCGCTCCAGCTCCGTCTTTCTATCGTAGCAGAGGACGTAAAAGGCCAGAAGCCCCTTCCACCTTCCGAAGGGCTCTAGTACTTCCCTCACCTCGCGCTCCCCCACTTCCCTAACGTTCTTTCCGATGATCTTCGCCACCCCCCGCCGCAGACCCAGGTCCCCAGCGGGATAGACGTTCTTCCTGAGGCCATAGGCGAGGAATAGTTCGGCAGTCCATCGTCCTATTCCTCTGAATCCGGTCAGGTACTTTACCGCCTCCACAACGCTCAGATTCCAGAGATTGAGATCCAGCTTCCCGGAGAGGTAAAGCTCTGTCAGTCCTACGATGTAGCGGGCACGATAGCCGAGCTTCGCCTCCCTGAGACCTACTTCGCCGAGTTCCGCGATCCTCCCGGCGGTGGGAAATGCGCGAAGCTCTCCGACCCGCTCGCCGGCAATCCGGACGAGGTTTTCTATTGTTTTCTGGGCGAAGTCGAAGCTGATCTGCTGCTGGGCCACCGTTTCAACGAGTGCCTGATAGGGATCCGGCGATGCGGGGCTTACGAGCCCGTAAAACTCCTCCACGAGGAAGGAGAATCGCGAATCACCTATCTCCGTATAGAAGGAGTCCAGGTCCGTGTCCAGGCCGAGAACGAAGGACAGCTTTTTTCTGGCTTCCCTCCGCTCCCCCCCGTCCCAGTCTTCGGGAAAACTGAACTCACCGTTGTAGGAAACTATGCCGGTCTTCCCCGTGCTCAGCCTGAGCGCCTGGTAAAACGTCCCATCCCTGAGGGCCCAGGTTCCGTTGCGAATCATCTCCCGGCTCGTCTTCTCGATGTCAACGACCATCGGTCAGCATCACGGGTTTATCCTTATATTCCTTTGGGGTCGGGCGGGTTTTGTCACGCGGATGCAGATCACCGGAGTGATGGACAAAAGGTTTAAACCACCCTGGGGGTACTATCTACCGGCGGTTGGGATGAAGGTAACGGGTATCCTTGCGGTGGCACTTCTCCTCCTCGCGCTCCTCCCCGGGGTGGCGGCCCACGGCACCGTCTACGTGGCGAGGGTTGAAGGGGTTATAACCGGCTACACCGCGGATCAGTTCGACAGGTACATATCGAGGGCGGAGGATGAAGGGGCCGAGGCGATAGTGATAGAGCTCAACACCCCGGGAGGAAGGGCCGACGCGATGCAGGAGATCGTCAGCAGGATTCAAAACGCGGGGGTACCCGTGATTATCTACGTCTACCCTCCTGGCGGGATGGCGGCATCGGCCGGGACTTACATAGCCCTGAGCTCTCACCTCATAGCTATGGCCCCGGGAACGGTCATCGGGGCCTGCAGGCCGATCCTCGGCTACGGCCAGAACGGAAGCATCGTCGAGGCCCCCCCGAAGATAACCAACTTTTACGTGGCATACATACGCGAACTGGCCAGGATGAGCGGTAGAAACGAGACTCTCGCCGAGGAGTTCATCACGAAGGACCGGAGCGTTACGCCAGAGGAGGCCCTGCGGTACGGAGTCATAGAGGTCATAGCGACCGACATCGGAGACCTCCTCCAGAAGGCTGACGGAATGGAGACGAAGATACCGGTTCGGGGAAGGGGGAGGGTTGTGCTGCACCTCCGAAACGCCCGGGTGGTCCATATAGAACCCTCCCTCAGGGATGAGGTCGTCAGGTACATAACCGAACCGACCATCGCCTACCTGCTCCTGAATCTCGGGATCCTGGGCCTGATATTCGGCTTCCTAACGCCCGGCTGGCACGTTCCCGAGACGGTGGGGGCCATAATGCTCGTGCTCGGAATCATCGGTCTCGGCTACTTCGGATACACCAGTGCGGGCCTTGTCCTCACGATCCTCGCGATTGTGTTCTTCGTGGCGGAGGCGCTGACGCCAACCTTTGGCCTGTTCACCGTTGCGGGGGTTGTTTCCTTCGTTCTCGGGGGAATAATGCTGTTCAGTGGAGGGGGTGAGTACCTGGTGGCAGGGGAAACCTACGACGTTCTCAGAATTGCGATAGTGGTAATGGCTATACTCCTCGGCCTGTTCTTTCTCTTCGGTGTCGCGACCGTCGTCAAAGCCCACCGCAGAAAACCCGGGGCAGGAAAGGAGGAACTAATCGGGGAGATAGGGAAGGTGATTGAGGACCTTGACCCCGAGGGGGTCGTGAAGCTCCACGGGGAGCTCTGGACCGCCGAAAGCGCCGATGGAAGGAGGATCCCGGTTGGAGAAAGGGTCAGGGTGGTTAAGGTTGAGGGGCTCAAACTGATTGTGGAGCCCCTTGAAAAACCCGAGGGAGGTGGATGAGTTGGACATGGGGACCGTGGTTCTGGGAATCGTTTTGCTTTTCGTCCTGATAATACTGGCCAGCTCAATAAAGATAGTCAAGGAGTACGAGAGGGCCGTCATCTTCCGGCTCGGAAGGGTCGTCGGTGCCAGAGGACCGGGTCTCTTCTTCATAATCCCGATATTCGAGAAAGCTGTGATAGTCGACCTCCGCACGAGGGTTCTCGATGTACCGGTTCAGGAGACCATAACCAAGGACAACGTCCCGGTGAGGGTCAACGCGGTGGTTTACTTCCGCGTCATAGACCCCGTCAAGGCGGTTACTCAGGTCAGCAACTACATAATGGCCACGAGCCAGATTGCCCAGACAACGCTGAGGAGCGTCATCGGCCAGGCACACCTTGATGAACTCCTCAGCGAGAGGGAGAAGCTCAACCTCCAGCTTCAAAAAATCATTGACGAGGCGACGGATCCGTGGGGAATAAAGGTATCAACCGTCGAGATAAAGGACGTCGAGCTGCCGAGCGGCATGCAGAGGGCGATGGCCAGGCAGGCCGAGGCCGAGAGGGAGAGAAGGGCAAGGATTCTCCTGGCCGAGGCTGAAAGACAGGCCGCTGAAAAGCTCCGCGAGGCGGCGGAGATAATAAGCGCCCACCCGATGGCGCTCCAGCTCAGGACACTCCAGACCATAAGCGACGTCGCAAGCGACAAGAGCAACGTTATAATACTGCCGCTCCCGATGGAGATGCTCAAGCTCTTCAAGAGCGTGGGGGAGGCGGCGGAGGCGGTAAAGAAGTCCGTTGAGGGTAAAGAGAAGAAAGCCGAGGCCCTCCAGAAGAAGTCCGGCTAGGCACTTTCTTTTTTTTGTTCCGGGAATTGGACCAATTGACCGCAAAAGATAAAAGCCGTTTGGTGTAGCTTCTACGCGCAGAATGGATACCCTCAAATTTGCTGGGATTGTTACAGCGTATCCACTGCCCGCCCCGGAGGTGTTGAATTTGGAAGGCCGTTCAATCGTCTTTGCGTCCGGTAAAGGTGGAACCGGTAAAACAACGACCGTTGCGAACCTCGGTGTCGCCCTGGCCCAGTTCGGAAAGGAAGTGATTCTGCTCGACGCGGACATAACCATGGCAAACCTCAGCCTGGTTCTCGGCATGGAGGACATCCCAATAACGCTGCACGACGTTCTGGCCGGAGAAGCCGACCTCAAGGATGCCATCTACGAGGGTCCCGCAGGAGTCAAGGTCATCCCCGGTGGACTGAGCCTCGAGAAGATCAAGAAGGCCAAGCCCGAGAGGTTAAGGCAGCTCATCAGGGAGATCGGCCAGATGGCGGACTTCGTTCTCATTGACGCCCCCGCGGGACTGGAGATGACCTCGGTTACAGCCCTCCTAATAGGAAAGGAGCTCATCATAGTCACCAATCCGGAGATATCCGCCATAACTGACTCCCTCAAGACCAAACTGATAGCGGAAAAACTCGGAACCCTCCCGCTCGGCGCGATACTCAACAGGGTCACCAACGAGAAGACCGAGCTCACCAGGGAGGAGATAGAGGCCATCCTCGAGGTTCCGGTTCTGGCCACGATTCCGGAGGACCCTGAGGTCAAGCGCGCTTCGGCCTACGGTGTCCCGCTCGTCATCAAGAACCCGACCAGTCCGGCGGCCATAGCCATAAAGCAGCTCGCGGCAAAGCTTGCCGGGATAAAGTGGCAGCCTCCCGAGCCGGAGAGCCCGATAAAGAGGGTCTTCAAAGCCATCTTCGGGGGGAAGAAGTGATGGCAGACGCTCTGGTCTACGGGATAGTCATAATCCTCGTGGTCCTGAACATAATCCTCCTGATGCTCTACTACTCCGCCAAGAGCAACCCCTACTACGTGGTCTACGACGAGGAAACGAAGAACGCCCTCAAGAGGCGTGTTTCCAGCCTCAAGGAGGACCTGGAGAGCGAACTCGTTGACTTTGATGTCGAGGACTGGGAAAAGACGCTGGAGGAGTCCATTGACGAGGAGGTCAGGAACCTCTGATTCTTCATCCTTCTTCCCGTCTTCGTTGGTTGTTCTGTTCGGGGGTCTTCCGGCGGTTTTAACATCATCCTGCCCAATCCACGGGTTCTAATCGCCCAATTTGACGTTCCCCAGGATGAAAACGTTTAAGTACCTCCCTGCACAATAATGGAAACTCGTGTGAAAGGGGGGTTTAAAATGAAGGCAAGGGTGAAGATCCTGGATATGTACAGCGGAAGGTACTCGGTGTTCATAAACGAGAAGGAGGCGAAGGAGTCAAAGCTCCACCCCGACGACCTGGTGAAGCTCGAGGCCGGGAAGAAGACCGTCTACGGCAGCGTCGTCATAAGCAACCTGGTTGGCGAAGGGGAGGTCGGCGTCAGCAGGGACATCCTTGACCTGCACCACTTTTCCGAAGGGGAGACCGTCGAGGTCATCCCTGCGGGAACCCCCGAGAGCGTCCGCTACATAAAGAAGAAGATGCATGGTGAGAAGCTGAGAAAGGTCGAGATCGAGGCCATAGTCAGGGACATCGTTGATAGAAAGCTCCGGGACATAGAGATAAGTGCGTTCGTTACATCACTCGAAATAAATGGCCTCGACATGGACGAGATAGCGGCTTTGACCATAGCGATGGCAGAGACCGGCGACATGCTCGACATCGATAGGAAACCGATAATGGACGTCCACAGCATCGGCGGCGTTCCCGGAAACAAGACCAACATCCTCGTCGTCCCGATAGTTGCCGCCGCCGGCCTCACGATACCCAAGACCAGCTCGAGGGCCATAACGAGCGCAGCGGGAACGGCCGATGTTGTCGAGGTCTTTGCCAACGTGAGCTTCTCCCTTGAGGAGATAAAGCGCATAGTCGAGAAGGTAGGTGCCTGTCTCGTCTGGGGCGGAGCTTTGAACCTCGCCCCCGCGGACGACATAACGATCAAGGCCGAGAGGGCGCTCAGCGTTGACCCCACCGGTCTGATGCTCGCGAGCATAATGTCCAAGAAGTACGCTATGGGCAGTCAGTACGTCCTCATCGACATCCCGACAGGAAAGGGCGTTAAGGTTGAAACCGTCGAGGAGGCGAGGGCTTTAGCCAGGGACTTCATAGAGCTCGGCAAGAGGCTCGGCCAGTACGTCGAGGTTGCGATAACCTACGGCGGCCAGCCGATAGGCCACACGGTTGGACCAGCTCTTGAGGCCAGGGAGGCCCTCTCGACACTGATGACAGGCAAGGGGCCCGGAAGCCTCATAGAAAAAGCCACCGGGCTGGCCGGCATACTCCTGGAGATGGGAGGCGTTGCTCCAGCCGGAATGGGGAAGAAGATGGCAAAGGAGATCCTGGAAAGCGGAAAGGCCTGGGCAAAGATGAAGGAGATAATCGAGGCCCAGGGAGGGGATCCCAACATCAAGCCGGAGGAGATACCCATAGGCGACAAGACCTACACCTTCACCGCCCAGACGAGCGGCTACGTTACCGCGATAGACAACAGGGCCATAACGGGGATAGCGAGAGCCGCCGGAGCACCCGAGGACAAGGGGGCAGGACTGGAGCTCTACGTCAAGGTCGGGGAGAAGGTCAGGGAGGGCGACCCGCTCTTCACGATCCACGCCGAACACGAGGCGAGACTCGACCAGGCCGTTGTCTACGCCAGGAGAACCGAACCGATAAGGATAGAGGGAATGGTCCTCCAGAGGATAGGAAACATCTGATCCCCTTTCATTATCCCTCCGGATCAGTCCTCAGCCCCTTTTTCCATGTCTCTCGTACCAGCCCCACTCCTTCTTGGGCCCGAAGGCCCTGACGCCCCTGTGGGCAAGTGTCACGCGGAGCTCCTTTGCCATCTCCGGTGTTATCTCCCCCCGCTCCTCCATCCAGTTTATTATCTCAAGCGCCTCCTCATCGGTCTCGCATCTCCTGAGGAAGTCTATCACCGTTGGGTTGTAGCCCGAGAAGTCAATCTGTTCTTCTTCGGTCTCAGTTTCCTCCGTCCGATATGCATCAACGGGAATTCCCTCCCCCTCCAGTTCTCTCGCGAGGGCAGGAAAGGTCCGCTCGAACTCCTCCTTATCGTACTCCTGCCAGGCGAAGTCATCAATCGCCCTCTTCTTTTTCCGCTCCATCCTCCACACCGGCATAGTTTGGGCCCGAGGGTTTATAAACTGTGGGTAAAAGCTCCATCCATGAAGGGCTCCTACTTCCTCGTTATGCGCCTCAATGAAGACAAAACCGTGAGGACGAAGGGGCGGGAGTTCT
Organism: Thermococcus sp.; assembly: GCF_027012695.1. Lineage (GTDB taxonomy): Archaea > Methanobacteriota_B > Thermococci > Thermococcales > Thermococcaceae > Thermococcus. The sequence continues at coordinate 4,076 of NZ_JALUYR010000145.1, read as the reverse complement.
CGCTCAGGGCCGGCCACTACGTCTACGTTGGCTCGGCCATGAACTCCCTCGAAAGGCGCGTTGCCAGGCATTTTTCAAAGGAAAAGAAACTCCACTGGCACGTTGATTACCTTCTGAAGGAAGCCGAGCTGCTGAGGGCCTACCTTATCCCGGGCGAGGAAAGACTGGAGGAGAGGCTTTCACTGGAGGTTTCGCGCTTTGGGGAACCGGTGAAGGGCTTCGGTGCCGGGGACCTCAGGCTCAACACCAACCTCTACCGCTTCGAGGGGGAGCCGGATGACGTTCTTACGGCCATTCTGAAATCCCTTGGGTTGGAGTGGAAAAGGGTTAAAAGCCGGGAGGAGGTTATGGGGTTCGGGGGGAGAAAATGAAGCCCAGGATCGGCAAGGTTGAATCCTACATACACGAAAAGCTCAAAAGGGAAAAACTTCACTTCGTGCTCCTCGATCCAGACGACGTTGACCCGGAAACGGCCGGAGGGATAGCGGAAATAAGCGAGGAGATAGGGGTTGACGCCATAATGATAGGCGGCTCAACCGGGGCCGAGGGCGAGGTTCTGGACGGCGTTGTCAGGGCCATAAAGGAGTCCTCCTCGCTGCCGACAATACTTTTTCCGGGATCGCACGGAGGGATAAGCAGATACGCGGATGCAATATTCTTCATGAGCCTGCTCAACTCAATCAACCCCTTCTTCATCACCGGTGCCCAGGCCCTTGGAGCGTTCCGGGTGAAGCGCTATGGGATAGAACCCATCCCCATGGCCTATCTCATAGTCGAGCCCGGCGAGACCGTCGGGTGGGTCGGCGATGCGAAGCCGATACCAAGGCACAAGCCGAAGATTGCAGCGGCCTACGCTCTGGCCGGCCAGTACCTGGGGATGAGGTTCGTTTATCTTGAGGCCGGAAGCGGTGCCGACAGACCCGTTCCGCCGGAGATGGTGGCGGTGGTCAGGAAGGTCGTTGACGTTCCCCTCATCGTGGGCGGGGGCATACGAACCGGAGAGCAGGCCGGGGCCGCCGTGAGGGCAGGGGCCGACGTGGTGGTGACCGGCACCGCGGTGGAGAAGGCGGGATCCGTCGAGGAGGCAAGGAAAAAGCTGGAAGAACTGAACCGGGGAATAAAGGGGTAAGCTCAGGCCTCTGAGAGGATCCTGAAGGTTACCCTTCCGTTTCTGATTATCTTCTTGAGTTCTGCGAGAAGCTTTGGAACGTTCTCCTCAATGACTTCCATCCTAATCTCGCTGATACCCCTAACTGTGGGCGGGAAGAGGTGTACATCCCTTATCCTGCCCCTGATTGTAGAATACAAACGGCCTAAGATCTCCCCTCTGTCTTTGTAGGGCAGTTTTATTTCGATCTCAACAATCTGCATTCCTATCACCGTCTCATTTTATGAAAGAAGCCCTATAAAACCTTTTTCATAAGCGAGGATCATCTGTTCTGAAGGGGTATATTCCCCGTGGTTATTGGGCGGCCGAAAGACTTATCCCGCACCGCTTCGATTTGGATCGCGGTGATGTGGGTGAGGGCCTTTATATCCCTCGACCTTGAGGGACTTCCCTACATAGTGAGCAGGGAGCACCTCTTCGTGAGGGGTGCCCTCTATTCCGAGGCTAGAAGGATAGCAACCGAGATCGTGAAGACCGTCGCCGGGGCGCTCCGCGAAAATGGTTTTGACGAGGTTACGGTGGCCGACAGCCACGGACCCATGGTGAACATCCTGCCCGAGGAGATGCCCGAGTACGTCGAGCTCGTCAGGGGTTTTCCCAGGCCCCTCAGCATGGTGACCTCTGCCAGGGGAAGCGACGCCGCCCTCTTCCTGGGCTACCACGCTAAGGCCGGAACGGGAAGGGCGACCTTTGACCATACTTACAGCAGCGCCAGCGTTGACAGGCTCGAGATAAACGGCGTGGAGGTGAGCGAGTTCCTTCTAAACGCCTACCTCCTCGGGAGCTGGGGAATCCCCGTTATCCTCGTGGGGGGAGATCGGAGGTTGATAGAGGCAGACGTGAAGGTTCACGCCCCCTGGGCTGTGGGCATTCCCCTCAAGGAGGCCGTTTCGCGATACGCCGCCAGGAGTCCCAGTATGGCGAGGATAAAGGGGATGCTGGAGGCGGGCGTTGAAGAGGCCGTTGAGAGGTTTAGGAAGGGCAGAACCGAGCTCCTGACAGCGGAAGAGCCCGTCCACGTGAGCCTGCGCTTTCTGAACAGTGCCTTCGCCGATGCCTCGGAGCTTCTCCCCTTCGTGAGGCGTGTTGATGGAAAGACCGTGGAGTTCGAGGTAGAAACGGTGGAGAACGCCTACAGAACCGTTGAGCTCCTCGTCCTTGCGGCCGCCGGTGTCAACGCGATCGTCACGAGGTAAAAGCTTAAGTTGGGAAAGGGCAAAGATGGTAACGCCCCCGGGAAACCGCGGGGGATGAGCGATCGGCGAGCAGTGAGTCCCCTTCGCTCCCCGGGGGCACAGCCCGGCTAACGGATCCCGTAGCCCGACCGGTCCCGTGAGTAGCTTCCCCGTCCTTCCCGATCTCTCGAGCGACGGGGTCTTCTGCGGTAACCCTCTCCGAAGTGGGTTCCAGTCATGTGTCTTTCGGGATGATCCGCCGGGATCTCCTCGCTCAGCTCGGATCTTCTGACCTCAACGCCGGCACGACGGGAAATATCCCACATCTTCCTCCTTTCCCGGGGTGTTACGAAGGTCACTGCCCGGCCCTTCTTACCCATCCTTCCAGTCCTGCCCACCCTGTGGACGTAGTCTTCGGCCGTCATTGGAACGGAGTAGTTGACGATGTGGGTCACGTTCTGCACGTCAAGGCCCCTCGCGGCGACGTCGGTCGCGACCAGAATCCTGGTTCTCCCCTCCCGGAAGCGCCGGAAGGTCCTCTCGCGCGCGGCCTGACTCATGTCGCCGTTTAGAGCTTCGGCGCTGTAGCCGTCGCGTCTCAACCTCTCGCTCAGCTCCCCTGTTTCCCTCCTGGTCTGACAGAAGACGATGCCGTAGAAGTCATCCTTGAGAATCTCCCTAAGCTTTCCGTATTTTCTTCCTGGAACGACCTCGACGTACTCCTGCTCCACCATCCCGGGGATTATCTCGTCCCTGCTGACTATCACCACCTCTGGATCGCGCATATACTTTTTCGCCAGGAGGAGAACATTCATGGGCATCGTGGCCGAGAACATCAGCGTTCTCTTCTCCTCCGGTGTCTCCCTGAAAATCGCCTCGATGTCCTCTATAAAGCCCATGTCGAGCATCCTGTCGGCTTCGTCCAGAATGAAGAACCTGACGCCGCTCAAATCAAGAGTGCCGCGCCTTATGTGGTCGAGAACCCTGCCGGGGGTTCCGACTACGATGTGCGTGCCCCTCTCGAGTGCCCTTATCTGCGGGCCTATCGGCTGGCCGCCGTAGACCGCGTAGACGTATATCCTCTTCCTCCCGCGGAGGCTCTTGATCTCGTCCGCCACCTGGAGTGCCAGTTCCCTCGTCGGGGTGAGGATTATCGCCTGGACGCCCCGCTTCCCTGGATCAATCGCCTCAATTATCGGAAGCGCAAAAGCCGCCGTCTTTCCGGTCCCGGTCTGGGACTGCCCAATGACGTCTCTATCGCCAGAAAGGAGAATGGGTATAACCTCCCTCTGGATGTCGGTTGGTTCCTCAAAACCCCTCTCCCTGAGGGCCAGTAACGTGGCCCTGGATAAGCCTAACTCCTCAAAACTCATTTTTCTAACTCCTGTACGTTACTCAGACGCACCCCTTCTCAAACGGAACGCGCCGAGAAGAAACGCGATCTGGCGGGCCGGGGGGGATTCGAACCCCCGACCACGGGATTAAGAGTCCCGCGCTCTAACCATGCTGAGCTACCGGCCCTCAACCCGAAACCATAGAGGGGCGGCCAATTTATAAGGTTTTCGGTCGGTTGGAGGGAGAGGGAAAAGAGAAAACTTTATAAATCCTCTCCGAGCGTTATAATCTGGCGGCGCGGGGGTTGCCGAGCCTGGTCAAAGGCGCGGGATTGAGGGTCCCGTCCCGCAGGGGTTCCGGGGTTCAAATCCCCGCCCCCGCACCACATCAAACTTCGC
>NZ_JALUYR010000144.1 GCF_027012695.1 Thermococcus sp. | reverse complement strand
ATACTGACCCACGCTCTCAAGAAGTCCGGCTACCACGTCTACGCGAACAAGGAGTATATGTCGAGGATTCGAGGCGGGATTAACACCACCGAGATAAGGGTCTCATCGAAGCCTGTGAGGGCCTTCGTGAAGAGGATAGACATCCTGGTTCCTTTCAAGCAGGGAGTTCTAAGCTGGGTGGAGGACAGGCTGAGCGAGAACACTGTGGTTCTCGGCGAAAAAGAAAACGTCGAGGAGAGCTTTCTCGGAAGGGTGAACCTCGTTGAGGTTCCGCTCACAAAGATGGCCCTCGAAACCGGCAGTCAGCTATACCTCAACACGACGGCGGCAGGCCTTATAGTCGGCCTCTTCCACGGTGATTTCGAGGCGGTAGAGGAATACATAGGGAAGCGCTTTGGAGGAAAGGGCGAGAACGTCGTGAAGAAGAACATCGAAGCCGCCAAGAAAGGCTATGAACTTGGAGTTAAGCTCTGCGAAGAAGGAACGATAGAAATCCACATCGAGAGGGACGAAAAAGTTAGGGACGAGGTTCTCCTAACGGGAACGGAGGCAGTAGGAATAGGCGCCTTAGCAGGCGGAATGAACTTCCTCAGTTTCTACCCGATGAGCCCCTCAACTGGCGTTTCCACCTTCGCGGCCCAGCATGCAGAGGACTTCGAAATAGTGGTCGAGCAGGTTGAGGACGAGATTTCTGCAATAACCATGGCCCTGGGAGCCTGGTACGCCGGGGCGAGGGCAATGACAAGCACCTCAGGGGGAGGCTTTGCCCTCATGAGCGAGGCGATAAGTTTGGCGGGAATGGCCGAGAATCCGGTCGTGATTCACCTCGCCCAGAGGCCCGGGCCGGCAACGGGCCTGCCGACGAGGACCATGCAGGGTGATTTAAACCTCGTCCTCTACGCAGGCCACGGTGACTTTCCGAGGATAATTTTAGCTCCGGGAAGCCTTGAGGAGGCCTTCTACCTCACGGCTGAAGCCTTCAACTTAGCTGATAAATACCAGGTGCCCGTGATAATCCTAACCGACCAGTACTTTGTGGATACCTACTACAACCTCCCCGCGCCGGACGTTAGTAAGGTGAAGTTCGAGCGCCACATCGTCGAGGCGAAGCCGGGCTATAGGAGATACGAGCTGACCGAGGACGGAATCTCGCCGAGGGCTATTCCGGGCTACGGTGAAGAGGTGGTGATAGCCAACGGAAACGAGCACGACGAGTGGGGCGACATAACCGAAGATGCGGAGCTAACTGTAAAGATGCAGGAGAAGAGAGCTATCAGGAAGCTCGAGACCATAAAGAGGAACGCGCCCCTACCAGAGCTCATCGGCGATGAAAAGGCGGAATACCTCGTGGTGAGCTGGGGTTCAACCTTCCACGTCGTTGAGGAGGCCCTTGAAAAACTGGGAAATGAGAAGGTTGCTCACCTGCATTTTAGCTGGGTTTATCCTCTAAACCCGGAAACGAAGAAGTTCTTCGAGGGTAAAAAGGTGATTGTTGTGGAGAACAACGTAACCGGTCAGTTCGCGGATTTGCTCTGGAAGGAACTCGGCGTTAAGGCCGACCACAGGGTTCTGAAGTACGACGGGAGGCCCTTCTCTGTGGAGGAGGTTCTTGATGTCCTCAGGGAGGTGGTAGAATGAACGTCAGCCTTCCAACTGGCAGGGAGCTCTTCGAGCCGAAGAGGCCCGGTAGCAAAGACATCGCCTGGTGTCCGGGATGTGGAAACTTCGGCATAAGGAACATACTCATCTCGGCATTGGCGGAGCTTGGACTGAAGCCCAGTGAAGTCGCGATAATTAGCGGAATCGGGCAAGCCGCAAAGATGCCCCACTACATCAACGCCAACGGTTACCACACCCTCCACGGAAGGGCTATACCGATAGCGACGGGCGTTAAGGCCGCGAACCCTGAGCTGACGGTAATAGCGGAAGGCGGAGACGGCGATATGTACGCCGAGGGCGGGAACCACCTCATGCACGCCATCAGGAGGAACCCCGACATAACGGTCATCATCCACGACAACCAGGTCTACGGCCTGACCAAGGGACAGGCATCCCCGACGACGATGAAGGGAATGAAAACTCCGACCCAGCCGTGGGGAGTCTTTGAGGAACCCTTCAACCCTGTGGCACTGGCGGTGGCCATGGATGCATCCTTCGTGGCGAGGACCTTCATGGGCTACTTCAGGGAGAGCGTTGAGATAATAAAGCGCGCTATAAGGCATAAAGGCCTCGCGATAGTTGATGTACTCCACCCCTGTGTGAGCTTCAACAGGGTGAACACCTACGCCTGGTACAGGGAGCACACCTACTGGATGGATGACGGGCCCCTTGACAGGGAGACCGCCTTTAGGCGCGCCCTGGAGAGCGACCCGCTTCCGCTTGGAGTGTTCTACGTCAACGAGAAGCCGACCTTTGAAGAGCAGGTCCCGGCTTACTGGAACGACAAGAGGCCCCTCTGGAAAAGGGAGCCGAAACTCGACCTCGTGGAGAAGTTCTTCGAAGGGAAAAAGCTTTGACCTTTGTTTTTAATTTCCAATTCCCTTCCCCAAGCGTGTGAAACTATGGTTGGAAATCGTTATATAATCCCACACCGAAATCCCATCGCAACCCCTTGTATGGTGGCAGGGAAATGGTAGTGAAAAGAAAAATGACCAGGAAGTTTTTGGAGGACGCATTCGCAGGCGAAAGCATGGCCCACATGAGGTACCTCATTTTCGCGGAACAGGCCGAGAAGGAGGGCTTTCCAAAGGTAGCCAAGCTCTTCAGGGCCATCGCTTACGCGGAGTTTGTCCACGCGAAGAACCACTTCATGGCCCTTGGAAACCTGGGCAAAACGCCTGAAAACCTCCAGGCCGGGATTAAGGGCGAAACCTTCGAAGTCGAGGAGATGTATCCCGTCTACAAAAACTCCGCCGAGTTCCAGGGAGAGAAGGACGCGGTTAGAACGACCCACTACGCCCTAGAGGCCGAGAAGATACACGCGGAGCTTTACAAGAAAGCTAAGGAGAAGGCCGAATCCGGAGAAGACATTAAGATAGAAAGGGTCTACATCTGCCCTGTCTGCGGCTACACGGTCGTTGACGATGTTCCGGACTACTGCCCGATCTGCGGTACCCCCGGTGAAAAGTTCGTGGTCTTTGAGTGACCCTTTCGGTTTTTGGGTTCTCAAGTTTGAACCACAAACCTTATAAGAACGACCTAACAACATTAGGCTGGTGAAAGAGAATGGCGAAGTGGAAGTGTATAGTCTGCGGATACATCTACGATGAGGACGAAGGGGATCCCGACAGCGGCATCCCGCCGGGAACCAGGTTTGAGGACCTTCCTGACGACTGGGTCTGCCCCCTCTGTGGCGCTCCCAAGGATATGTTTGAGAAGATAGAGTGAGGTGGTCGAGATGCTTAGCGGAACCATAAGGAGTGGAGACTGGAAGGGGGAGAAGCACGTCCCCGTTATAGAGTACGAGAAGGACGGGAACCTCGTCAAGGTCGAGGTAAGCGTTGGAAAGGAGATACCGCACCCGAACACCCCGGAGCACCACATAGCGTGGATACAGCTCTGGTTCCACCCGGAGGAAGAGAACTTCCCGGTACTTGTGGGCGTGGCCGAGTTCACCAACCACACCGACCCGCTCAGCGAACCAAGGGCGGTGTTCTTCTTCAAGACAGAGAAGAAGGGCAAGCTCTACGCCCTCAGCTACTGCAACCTTCACGGCCTCTGGGAGAACGAAGTTCAGCTCGAGTGAGTTTCTTTTTTCTCCCTCACCCAAAATACTCAAAAAGGTTCTCACTTCTGCCCAGGAAGGCTTATAACCGCGCCTCCCAACTTACAACGGTGAGAACGATGAAGGTGTACATGCCGGGCCGCGAGTGGCCGGAACATTACAAACCGGTTCTGGAAGAGCTTGCCAAGATAACCGATCCCGTTACGGGAGGAGACATCCTCGAGTCAGGAGTTATAGCCGGCCTGGAGGTAACTGGAGATACACTCAAGATATGGCTCAACTTCGAGAGCCACGCCGAGTACAACATAATAGGGGAGAGTGCGATAGCCTACTCGAAAATAATCGGCGACATAATGGAGCGTTTTGCCCTCGTAAGGTTCCAGAACGTCTACATCTACGACCTCAAGAACAACATCGTCGGCATTTTTGAAAACAAAAAGGGCTACAAATGGGAGGACATAAGCACGGAGCGGGCATGAGATGGGGCTTCTGGGCATCTTCAAAAGACCCGCCAAAAAACCGAAGAAAGGCCCCAGGGAGGACCTCCCTCCCGAAGTGAGGCGCGTCGTCGAGGTTCTGCGCTCCGTGAAGGACCCCGAGACGGGACTTGATATAGTGGACGAGGGTCTGCTCTATGGCCTGACCGTCGAGGAAAGCAGGGTACAGGTTTTCCTACTCATGGCCCGCTCAACTCCGGAGTGCCACTTCTGCCAGGCCATAGCGATCAACGTCCAGAGGAAAATCCTGAGGGACATAGTGGAGACCCTTCGAAAAGAAGGGTTTAAGAGGGTTGAGGTGTATAACGAACTCGGGCTTTTGCTCGAGGAGTGGGGTGATAAAGATGGTTCCACCGGAGCTTGAAGAGGGGCTTCCCCTTGAAAAGATAAGGGATTTCCCCCTCGAGGAACTCCTGGGAATGGCCATTAAAGCCGAGATCGGGGCGAGGAAGTTCTATGAGAGCCTCGCGGAGAGGATAGACATCAGGGAGCTCAGGGAAAAGATAGAATGGCTCGCCGGTGAGGAAAAGAAGCATGAGGAGCTTTTGAGGAGGATATACTCCAGCATGTTCCCGGGGAAGGAAATAGTCTTCCCGAAGGAGCACATTGGGCCGGAGCTTCAGCCGGTCGCGAGGAAGCTCCACGGGGTTGAGGACATAATTGATCTGATCCGCTGGGCCATGAAGGCCGAGGAGATAGCGGCGAAGTTCTATGCAGAACTGGAGAAGATGGTTGATACCGAGGAGAAGAAGAGGCTCATGCGCTACCTCAGCGACATGGAGTGGGGCCACTACTACAACCTCAAGGCCGAGTATGAACTCCTCCTCGACTGGGCCATGTACAGCCAGATGATGAACGTCGGGCCGTAATACATTTCATTCTTTGTCTCCTTCTCAGCCTAACAAAAAGGTTTATATTTCTCCAATGCGTTCTCATCTCAAACACCCACGGGGATAGTGATGAGTGCACCGACCGCTTACATAATCGCGGTAAAACTGATCACCGGACTCGTGTTCCTGAGGGCGTTTCTGAGAACGGGACGCAGGTCAGCCCTTCTTCTCGGTGCCGGGTGGGTTCTCAGTGGCAACCTTCCCCTGGGGCGGACAACCATCGGGGAGATGAACATGAACCCGCTCCTGATGGGAGTGTCCACATCAGCCACGATATTTGGAATAATGGAGCTCATACGGGAGGAGCGGGGACGGGGGCCTCCAAAGGCACTTCTCTTCTCGCTGCCGCTCGTTCCCCTCCTGTACGGGGCGATGGAAACCGCCCTCAGAACCGACTTCGGCGGAACTTACGTTGCCTCGGGTCTGCTTCTGATAGCCGGGGGAGGAACGCTCATAGAATTCCTGAGGGAGTATTACACGGGGAGGGCTGTTCTCCTCGGGATGGCCTTGATCACCGCCGGGGTCTCGAGCATGGTGTATCCCTTCCTTTACATCCATGGGAACCTTAACGACTCGGCGGTGGTGTACGGATCATTCGCGCTGGCGCTGTTTATGGTGTTCGCCTACCACCAGCTAGTCTCCACTGAGAAGTTCTTAAGGATCGAAGCCGTCCAGATGCCCGATAAAAGGGATCCGGTGCTCGATAACCAGGTCACCATAGTTTCACCCCGGGAGTTTGAAAAACTGAGGAAAAAACTGGAGAACATCCCCGTTCTCGCATTCGTCAGGAACGTGAAACCCGGGACCGGCTGGATCGTCTACAGGATCTCTTCAGTGGAGCAGAAGGAGGCCATATCCCCCACCGCCATCTACCAGATAACCCAGAGGGCCTCCGAGTACCTCCAGGAGCTGACGCGAAAGGGAATGAAAGGAGCCATCGTCATCGAGGGGCTGGAGGTTCTCAAGGTCTACAACGGCTTTGAATCCATGATAAAAACCCTGGCTCTCCTCCGGGATCTCGCCAGGCTCTTCCACACGCCTCTCATAGTCGTAACCGAGAGAGGGGCATGGACCGAATCGGAGTGGAGGATACTCCTAAGGGTTCTCGGATGATCACTCACGATACTTCGCTATAAGCTCGGCTAAAAGTCTGTGGTGCTCCCTCTCGTTCTCAACGAGGGCCTCTGCTATGCCCCTGAAGAGCGGATGGGTCATCTTCTCGGCCATCTTTTCGTAGGTCTGGATCATGTCCTTCTCTATCTCGAGGTGCATCTCGGCGAAGCGCTTGACGAGTGCCCTCTGCTCCGGCGAAAGCTCGACGTCTTTAACCTCCGAGAGCGGCCCTTCGCCGGAGAGCTTCTCAAGCTCCTTCTGCGCCTCGAGGATTGCCTCCATGAGGTGCTTGTGTATCACGGTATCGACCGCGATCCTCCCAACGATCTCCTCAACCTTCGTGTACCTCAATCCCTGGCCCCTTATGAGCTTCAAACCGTCCGTGTAGCTTGAGGCGGCCTTCTTCTCGGTTTCATAGGCGTGTTTAACAAGCGGTTCAGACATGGACATCACCTTAATCGTATGTATCCTTCACCCTAATAACACTTTCTATTGGACAAAGAAAAATGATCAAAGATTGACCTTTATTCCGGTTTCTTCCTCAACTTCTTCAAAGCCTTCCTTCATATACTTCGCGAGTTCTTCATCCACCTCGAAGAGTGCTGCGAGGAACTCTCCAAAGTGTTCCTTCTCCTCATTGGCAACATCTAGGAAGATGCTCTTTATCCTTTCATCGGCTATTCCCTCGGCCAGCTGTTCGTAGAAGCTTATGGCATCAAGCTCCGCCTCTATTGCCCAGCGGAGGGCCTGAGCTATCTCCCTCTTCGTTAGGGGCCTCCCCTTTGGGAGTTCAAAGGGGTATTTCGCGAGCATGGTACCACCTCCAGTTCATACTCCTTAAGTCTAGATAACCTTTCCTCACCTAAGGAACTTCGAGACGAATGGGCTTTCGCCCGGCTTCCCCCTCCTGAAGTGGCCGCTCGGCTTGCCCGTCAAAAGCTCCTCGAACCAGGCCTCGTGCTCTATCTCCTCGTGGAGAATGGCGAGGGAGAGGTCATAGGTCCTTGGATCCTTCCCCATCGTGTAGTTGCAGATCTCCGTGTAGACCCCAACGGCGCAGCGCTCAGCCTCAAGGAGAACCTTGAGGAGGTTCTCTACCGTTGGCTCCTCAGGGAGGTAGGCGTCGCGGCACCAGGCCATCTTTGAGAAGTCCACGATGTCCCGCGGGAGCTTTCCACCGAGTTCGTAAATCCTCGGCACGAGGGCCTCGAAGTGGTTCCTGTCCTCAAGGCGCGCATCCTCGATGATTTCCTTTATCGCCTCGCCCTCAAGACCTGCGGCGTGGTTCCTCAGAATGGTGTAGTAGTAATATGTTGTGAACTCCGCCGCGGCCGCTTTCAGCAGCATTTCTAGGAGCTTCTCAACGTCTATTCCGGCCCTTTCCACGAGCCGTCTGTTGTGTTCCGACATGGTTTTCACCAGTTATTAGTTGTGGCTTCTACTTAATAAACTTTTCTGTTTAGAAGTTATTTCTAATAAGGAAGGCTTATAAACCGGCGCGAGAACTCTGATCATGTGGAAGGAAAGGGCCCTGAAAAAGTTGAAAGAGAGCGGTTACAAGCTCACACCCCAGCGGATCAAGCTGATAGATGTTCTCGAGGAGATGGGACAGTGCCACCCATCACTCAACGACCTCCTCGAGGAGATTCAGAAGGAGTTCCCGACGATGAGTTTCTCAACACTATACTCAAACCTGCTGATCCTCAAAAAATTAGGCCTCGTGGAGCTCTTCTCCCTCGGGGGGGAGACACGGGTCGAGGTCAACACGGAACCACACCTTAACATCATCGAAGGCGAAAATATCCTCGACGTGAACGATCCGGAGATAATAGAGATCCTACAGAGAAAAACTGGCAGAAAGATAAAGCTCGTCAACGTACTGGTCGAATAGCACAGGGATTCGCACCGATCAGTCCACCTCAAGACTGAAGTCCTGGTAGTCCATCCAGATACCCGTCTTCATGATCGCATCGTACTGGGCCTTTAGAAGTTCGTAGTGTGCCTTCTCTATTTTCGCCAGCTCCTCGAAGAGCCTCCTAACAGAGTCGTGCTCGGCCTCCTTTGCCGCTTTCTCGTAGAACTCCCAGGTCAGTTTTTCCTGCTCCATGCCTATTTTCACCGCGTCAACCTCGCTGAGGTTCTCCCCGTCCGTCTGGACTATCAGCTTCTCCAGCATTTCCCTATCCACCGCGGGAAGCTCGCACTTCTCAACAACCTCTTCCAGGAACCTCTCCTCGAAAAGGTCCCAGTGCTCGGCCTCCTCACTGGCCAGGAACAGGAACATCTTCCTTGCCCTCTCATCACGGGCCTTCCTTGCGAGCCTTATGTAGAACTTAAGCTCCGTCTTCTCGACCTCGAGGGCGAGGGCTAAGGCTTCAAGCTCGTTCATACTATCACCGAAGGATTATTATGCCGCCGGAGGTTATAACCTTTGGGGGACAGATATGGGAATCAAAAGAGTGACTAACCTCCTGAAGCTGAAGGAGGAACTCCTGAGGTTTGTTTTCAGCGTTTACAGGGGCACCGGAGGTTCCTACCCCGCCCTCGAATGGGTTGAGCAGAAGCCTTTTCCGGATGATTTTGAGGGCTTCAGGCGGGTCTACGAGCAGTTCCTCGAGTTCCGCCTCAGGGAAGAGTTCGACGAACTCTACATTCTCCAGGAGAGCGGGAAAATCGCTGGAACGGTGGCCCTCGTCTACACCTTCACCGGAAAGAACATCCCGTGAGTTCCGGAGGGGATACTAAACGAGAGGACCGGCCTAATAGAGTTTCTCATGGTCGGCCCGGAGCACCGGGGCAGGGGCTATGGCTCCAAGCTGCTCGATTTTGCCGTGAGGAGATTGGGGGAGCTTGGGAGGGAAGCCCACATCGTGACCTTTCCCCACCTTAAAGCATACCGCTACTACTTAAACAGGGGCTTCACCAGGATCATGAACTACGGGGAGTTCGTGGTGCTGAAAAGAGCCCAGCGGCCGCCAGGCGTTGAAGGAAAGGGAAAGTTCATCCGCCTGTGAGAGACGGCGGCCTGAAAAATTTCTCCACTTCTCCAGATATGTCCTCAAAGGGTCCTGCCAGGTAGACCTTTCCACCGCTGATGACCACGCCGTAGTCGGCCAGCTTCTCGAAGGGCTCCCATATGTGGCTTATGATGACGAAGCTCTTTCCGCTCTCCTTCCATCTATCCACGATCTTCACTATCTCGGCAACGCTCTCAAAGTCAAGGTTGGCAAGGGGTTCGTCGAGGAAGATAAGTTCGGGTTTACCTATGAAGGCCTGTGCGAGGCTCAGCCTCTTGAGCATTCCCGAGGAGTAGCCATCTATCCGCCTGTCGAGGGCATCGTGGATGCCGAAGAGCCGCGCGATATCCTCTATGTCATCGGTTCCAGCCCCTCTGCCCCTGGCGATGAACTCAAGCCACTCCCGTCCCGTTGTCATCTTCGGGAATCTTCCCGGATCGAAGGCCACTCCAACGTTTTTTCTGGCCTCAGGATGTCTCCAGGGGTCCTTTCCCAGAAGCTCCACACGGCCCTTCGTTGGTTTGTAGAGGCCAAGGGCGACCTTCATGAAGGTGCTCTTGCCCCCTCCATTCGGTCCGAGGATCAGGGTTAGCCCCTCCGGGATCTCGACGGTCACCCCCTGAAGTGCCCTTATCGGACCGAAGTACTTGTGGAGGTTCTCGGCCCGAATAACAGTCATTTCCTCACACCCCCGAGGAGGGTCAGGACCAGGAAACCGCCGAAGAGAGCAGCAGCCCAGAGGTGTGCGTTCTTCTGTTCTCTGGGGAAGCCAACCTCGACGGGCGTTATCGTTATCGTGATGCCCCTGCTCGAGTTCCCGCTGAACTCGTAGAATCCGGGGTGCGGAAAAATCAACGCAAAGGCCCCGTTCCCGCTGACCCTTCCCCTGAAGAGGATCTCCCCTGTGAGCACATCCCTCACGAAGAACTCCCCGCTGCCGGTGGCGTAGAGCTTTACGGATGCCATGGACGAAACGTAAATCGCGGTTGAGTCCCCCTTCGACACGAAGGCGGGGGAATAGTGAACGTCACTGGGCTTCAGACCGGACTGCAGGCCGAGGCTCAGGAACGAGAGTATCAGGAGCGTGAGGAGGAGTGTTCTCAGGAACCTCATCTAACGTCCCTCCAGTGTCCTATTGCAAGGTAAAGTCCAGCAAGAACGATGGCAGGCAGGAGCGACGTCCTGAGAAACTCCATGCCAAAGATGGGATCCATTGTGAGGGATATTGTGGCCGGGTGGTAATCCGTCAGAACCTTTCCCCACTTCAGGAACCAGAACCACTCCGCACCAAGGAATTTCGGGAGGTAGAGCACCACGAAACCCCCGAAGATGGAAAGGTAGGCATTGGGCGAGAGTATCGAAACAACCGCCGCGACCGAGATCATGAAGAGGAGAACCGAGGCGTAAAAGAACGCCATGGGGATGGTATGTATCCTGAGAACCCCGACTACCGCTCCGGGGGTGGCCGCGAAGTGGAGGACAAATATCAGGATGTGGGTGGAGAGAAGGAACACGAAGAGGGTCAGAAAAACCGCCAGGAACTTGGACGCGAGAACGCCGGCCCTGGAGACCGGGAGGGAGTAGATAGAAAGCGCGACCCCCTCATCCCTCTCCAGCCTGACCGCCAGTGTCATGATGAAGGGCACGAGGAGGGCGAGCAGCAGGTAAACGTCCCCCGTGAATGCGGTGCGGAAGATACTGCCCAGGACATCGGGCCCGAAGGGTCCGGGTCTTATTGTAGCGTTCCAGGTCAGATAGAACCTCTTCATCACCAGTCCAATGAGAACCGCGCCCCCGGAGACCATCGCGAGGTTGAGGGGAGAGCGCAGCTCCCACCGGAGGATCTCCCTCACCGCTTCCACCTCCAGACAAGGAGTAGCGTGAGGAGAACGATCGTTCCGACTGCCGCCGCCACGGCGGACTTTGAGGGCCCCTCTTCCGGAAGCTTCGCGGGTTTTGTGAAATCAACGTTCGTCTCAGCAAGGACGAGGCCGAAGGGAGGCATCTTGTCTCCACCATTGAACTCGTCTCTGTGCTCCTTTGCCAGCGCCGTGTCCTGAATCATTGCCGTGTCTATTCCCAGGGCCTTCCACAGCGGGCTTATGGGCGTGAAGAACGCTATCGCAAGACCGCTCGAGCCGTCGTAGAGAATAACGCACATTCCCATTCCACCCTCAAAGGCCATCTGACTGGTGAAGGCCATATAAAGCGGTGCGTGGAAGTCGCCGTAGTAGGTAACCACCGTGGAGTTAACCACCTTCACCCTCTCCACTTTCAAACCGGGCATTATCTCCAGTCCGGTGATGCTGGCAGGATTCTCGGCCCAGAGGAAGTTCCGCCCTATGGGCGTGCCGTTCAATAGCAATTCGCCGGTTTCCATGTCGAGTTCAACCAGTCCGCCCCTCGAGAAGTTCTCCGGCCCGAGGGATTGGTTTAAGAGCTGGCCCATTCCATCGTCCACGGTGAGGGCCATCCAGTTCCCTCCGATCCGCTCCGAGTAACTGTCCTCGCAAACGGTCACGTTTCCGGCCTCAAGCTTGATTGTCCTGCATTCTCCTCCGGTGAAGTTGTAGCGCTCCTGGTACTCTCTCAGCAGCCGGCGGGCGGTTTCTTCGTCGAGCGTTTTCCGCTCCCTCTTCGCGCAGTTCTTCCCCGAAATCACGAGGCCGAGCCAGGCCCTGCCGTCAGAAACGTTCAGAACGCGCCACGTGAATTCCACGTAGGGGCAGTAATAGGTCACCGTCCCGTTGGGAGACACGGCGATGGACACCGAATCCCATAACCAGGGATTTTCACCATCCGACCTGGAAACGTACCTCGCGTATACTCCCTCCTTGAACCAGTAGGGTAAAGAGGATGCGGGCTGGCTCACCAAGATCAAAAGGAAAAGGGTTAGAAGAAAAAGCCTCCGGGTTCTTCCCATTGACTTCCCCCCAGACCTCAGTTCTCAT
>NZ_JALUYR010000143.1 GCF_027012695.1 Thermococcus sp. | reverse complement strand
TACAGCTGACCCTCGGGCATCACGTAGCTGTCCGAATCACTTACCATTGGGTCCGAAACCACCTGGGTTTCCCGGGCAACGTCGTTCGCTACCGCGAAGGTCGCTACAAAAACCAGAAAACCTGCAAAGGCCAGGGCCAACATCTTTCCGAACATCGCCCCCCCCATAGGGGTTTTGCACCTGATGTTATGCTTTCATTGTTTATTAGCCTTTCGGTGTTTTGAGGTCTCAAACGAACGCTTCAAAGTACAATGCTATACAAAGCAGGAGGAGTAAACACCCCCACAGCCGGCAGTATGAATGACGGAACCGACAACCATTTAAACTCCAGGGAGAGCTGAGACCATGCTCTACGTTGAGATACTTGGAAGCCTCCCGGGGATGGCGAGGGACGAGGTCAAAGCCATGCTCGAACTCGGCGGAGGGAAGATAGTTGACCAGGACTACCTCTTTCTCAGGGTTGATGCAGGCGAGGATGCCTTTCCTTTCCTTGACCGGCTCGGCCTGGCCCATGAATACGGAAAGCTGGTTGTCGAGGCGGACTCGATTGGGGAACTCCTCGAGAAGGCGAGGGGAGTCGAGTGGCCGATTAAGGGGACCTTCAAGGTTGACACCGAGACGATGGCCAACTGCGGGCACGATGTTCTCGATCTGCCGAGGAAGCTTGGAGCGGTAATACACGCGCAGGGATTCAGGGTAAACCTCTCGAAACCGGACACTATCGTAAGGGTCTACTGCGGCGAGAGGCTTTACGCGGGAATAAGGTTGAGGTTCTTCGATCCCAAGGACTTCGAGAGCAGGAAGGCCCACCACAGGCCCTTCTTCAGGCCAATCTCCCTTCATCCGAGGATTTCGAGGGCACTGGTAAACCTCACAAAAGCCCGGAATGAGATTCTCGACCCCTTCGTTGGTGCGGGCGGGATTCTGATGGAGGCCGGTTTGATTGGCCTTAAGGTCTACGGCGTGGACATAAAGCCGGAGATGGTCGAAGGAGCGGAAACCAACCTCAGGCACTACGGCATAGAGAACTACGAGCTCAAGATCGGCGACGCGACGAGGCTGAAGGAGCTCTTTCCAGAAAAGAGGTTCGAGGCGATAGCCACCGACCCGCCCTACGGCACCTCAGCAACGCTCGCCGGCCGGAGGAGGGACGAGCTGTACCGAAAGGCTCTAAGGAGCATGTACAACGTGCTCAAAGATGGCGGAAGGCTGGCGATAGCCTTTCCAGCCGACTTCGACGGGGAAGCCGAGGGCCAAAAAGCGGGTTTCAGGCCCGTGGGCAAGTACTACCAGAGGGTTCATAAAAGCCTCGACAGGTGGTTCTACGTCTTTGAGAAGGTGTGAGGCAGGGGCGCTGTTTCAGGAGATTGGAGAAAGAACCCCCAAGGGGGAAGAACTCTCAGTCCTCGAGCCAGATCTCTATCCTCTGCTTCCCCCTTCCAAGGCTGGAGCGCTTGAGCTTCTTGAGGTGGCCGATTTCCTTAATGTCCTTCACGTGGGTTCCTCCGCAGGGGATTACCTCGAAGTCCCGTATCTGGGTGTATCTGGTTTCCCCCTCCCACCATATCTTCATTTCACCGCCCTCGTCAACGAGCCTGTTGAAGGTCTCGATGAGTTTTTCCTTGTACTGATTGACGTTCTCCGGGTAGACTATGTCGTAGCGGCCCTTTTCTGCACTCATTCCGCTGCCGTAGAGTTCCCACTCGCCGGGAAGAACCTCGTTGAGAACGTGCTCGAGGAGGTGCATCGCGCTGTGGATTCTCATGAGCCTGTACCTGTAGTCCCAGTCAATTTTAAGCTCAACCTCATCCCCCACTTTGAACTTCTCAGGCTCGGCAACGACGTGCCAGACGTTTTCTCCCTCCTTGTACACATCGAGAACCTCGACGCCGTTTATCCAGCCTTTGTCGTGGGGCTGGCCGCCGCCGGTTGGATAGAAAACCGTCTGGTCGAGTAGGAGGGCGTTATCCCGGATTTCCAGAACCTTTGCCCTGGCCTCCTTCAAATAGGCGTCCTCGTAGTAGAGCTTCCTCGTCATGTGCTTCACCGGTAAAAATTGGGAAGGACTGTTTAAATGAATATCGAAGGAGAAATCAGCGCCTCCGCCAGATGACCAGGGCCCCTACTATAAGCAGGATCGCAATGATCACGGCGGCGGTTTTCTGCGTTCCACTGAGACCGCTCCCGTCCTCTGCCGGAAGGGTATAGCGTATGGTCGCGTTCTCGTGCTTTAGCAGGAGGGCCTTTACATCCTCCGCCGGAGCTCCGTAACGGAGAAAGACGTTGGAGACGACCCTGACCGAGGTGGCGTTTCTGAGGACGGTCATCGTAAACCTGTTGCCCCTGAGCTCATCTGTTACGTTGTCCGGCACCTCGAGTATCTCGGAGCCCCTGGGCAGGTTGAGCGTGAGGTAAAGCGTGTGGTTGACTTCGTACTGGAGGTTGCCCTCGAGCCTGTCGGCTATCCCCATCGTCGGGTCGAAGGAGTAAACGTAGGAGCCGTTCTCGTACCTCGTGAAGTTCCTAACGAGGTACTCCGCGTCTATCACGAGGGGTGCGTCCGTCTCGTTGAGGCCCAATATCCTCACCCTGCCGCCCTCCACTATCGCCCCCTGAAAGCCGAGGGCAAGGGAGTAGGTCCTGAGTATGTACTGAGTGACGTTGTCCACCCCGTAGGAGAGGATCTCCAGTTTCCTCTGCATTACCTCCTCCTTTGGCTCGATGTACTCGTCCCTCATGTGAAGCCTCACGGTGCCGTTGGTGTATACATCCACTGTAACGTACTCCTTCATGACGCTCCTCTCGTACCGCTCCTCACCCCTATACGGAGCCCGGTACTTGATGTAGTAGCCGTCGTAGTCGCCGAAGAGGGCCTTGAACCCCTCGGGCGAAAGGAACGGCTCAAGCTGGATGAAGGATCTCACTATGACCGTCTCGCCGTTCACCCCCGAGGTAACGAGGAACCTGCTCTGGTTGTACTGCTTCACGTAGGGTTTCGGGTAGCTCAGCACCGTGGAGTTGGGTGGGAGCTTCACGACGAAGGTGTTGTTCATTATAATCTCGAAGGGGAAACCGGTGTCGGGAATCGCCATCGAACCGTAACCCCTCGTTGGATCAACCCTGACCTCCCAGTGGTCGTCGTAGGAGTAGTAGGTCGCGAAATGCTTCGCCACGGCGTTGAAGACGATGGTTATGTTCTTTCCCTCCTCTATGCCGTAGGCCCTCAGGCTCTCATTAACGACCTCCATACCCGCCTGTCTGAGACCCTCAAGGTACCTTCTCAGCTGCTCCTCCTCGAACCTCTTTATGGCCTCCTCGACGGTGATGTTGCCGCCCTCGGTTCCGTTCAGTATCTCCTCGATCTGCCTCATTATTTCATCCCTTGGCTCGAGCCAGACGGTCTTCATCGTGATGTTGGCGTCACCGTTGGGCATCACGATTGCCGTGAAGAGGAAGTTCTGCCTGTAGGTTTTTGGGTGGACGTCTCCCGCGAGCCCGAGTTCCGGGCCGAGGAGGGACGTGAGCAGAAGCGCGGCGAGGATCACCGCTGGCAATCTCTTCATATCCCTACCTCCTTGTTCGTGCTGTAAGTAGCGCCACCACCGGGTATTTAACTTTATCCACCGGTCTCAGAACCTCAGCGAAACGTCGCCGTGGGTTACCCTCTTCAGTCCCGATGGAGTTTCGAGGAGGAGCGAACCGTCCTCGAGAATATCCGCGGCCCTTCCAGCAAGCTCCTCACCGTCCTGAAGCACCCGGACGGTTTTCCCAAGGATGAACGTCCTCTCCCGAACCTTCGCCATCAGCAGATCCGGCCTCTCAAGGAAAACCCTGTACCAGCCGCCGAGGTGGAAGAGAAGCCTCTCACGAACTTTCTCCAGAGGAACTTTGGCCCCAGTAAGCTCGAGCATCGAGGTGGCACTTTCCCTCAGCTCCTCCGGAACTGGATTGTTCACGTTGAGGCCGATTCCAAGGATAACGTACTCGATACCCTTCCCCTCCGTGAGAATGCCCGCTATCTTCCTTCCGGAGACCCAGACGTCGTTGGGCCACTTGATTCCCGCGGTGATCCCAAAGTCCGCGAGCGTGTCGACCACCGCGAGAGCACCAACGAAGACGAGCCTCGGGTCTATCCTGCCTGGTTTGAGGATGACGCTGAGCCAGAGGCCGCCCTCTGGAGAGACCCAGGAACGTCCTCTCCGTCCCTTTCCAGCGGTCTGGCGCTTCGCAACGACGACCGTCCCCTCGGGGGAGTTCCCGGCGATGCGCTTGGCGTACTCGTTGGTGGAATCCACCTCGTCGAGATGGATGATTCTCCACTCGATTCTTCTCAGGCTTTCCATCAATCACACCGACCGGGGTTGTAAAAACACCTTAAAGCCCCTCCGCCCACAAACCTTAAATCCTCCAAAGAATATATCACCCACGGTGAGTACTATGGACGCATACCAGAGCGTCGGTATAAGGAGGAGGCTGAAGAGGTTCTTCCGTCGGGACGGGAGGGCCCTGATTTTCGCGATGGACCACGGCTTTGAGCACGGGCCGACTGACTTCGAGGAGCACTGGGAGCACATTAACCCACGGATCATTGTAAAGAAGGTCGTCAGGGCAGGAATAGACGGCGTCATGATGCTCCCCGGAACCGTCAGGCTGGCCGGAGACGAGCTGAAGGCCGACACAGGGTTAATGGTCAAGCTCACGAGCAAGACCAACCTCCGCCCGAAGGACGAGCAGCTCCTCCAGAGCCAGCTGGCCTTCGTCGAGGACGCGGTAAAGCTGGGAGCGGATGCCATAGCGGCGACAGTCTACTGGGGCAGTCCAGCTGAGGACGTCATGATGCGCCAGTTCGCGGAGATAGCGAGCTATGCCCATGATTTAGGCTTCCCCGTGGTTCAGTTCGCCTATCCGCGCGGCCCCTACATCAACGAGCGCTATGGTAAAAAAGAAGACTACCGCGTCGTCATGTACGGGGCGAGGGCAGCGGTCGAGAGCGGCGCTGACATGATAAAGACCTACTGGACCGGCTCTAGGGAGACCTTCGCCAGGGTCGTTGATGCAGCAGCGGGAGTTCCGGTTCTCCTCAGCGGTGGAGCGAAGACCAACAACCCCCTTGACTTCCTCAAGCTCGTGTGGGAGGTCATCGAGGCAGGCGGAGCTGGGGCCGTTGTCGGGAGGAACATATTCCAGCGCGAGAACCCTGAGCCCTTCATAAGGGCACTCCTCAAGGTTGTCCACAGGAACGAGGACCCGGAGGAGGCGGCGAAGGCGGAAGGACTGCTCTGAAACGAGGTTTTTCCCGTCGTTTCCTCCCGGTATTTTCAATTTCGGGCCAGTTCCTCGTGTTGCTGGGTGTCTTTTCAGCCCATTGGAGCTTCCTGCGGCCTTCGTTTCACCTTTATAAGGTATTTGCCGTCTTGATATTGATCTCAACACCATTTTTCCGAGCAGGAGTGTAAAGATGGATTCTCCCAGGATTTCCACCAAAAGACATTTAAGTACAAAGACTGTACGTTAATGCGCAAAATCCAGTTGGGGGTGTAAATATGAACTCTGCCCTTGTCGTCCTGATAGCGGCGGCGATATACGTGGGCATGTACTTCAGCTACGGCAAGAGCCTCCAGAACAAGGTCGTCAAGGCCGACCCCAACAGGCCGACTCCAGCCCACAGGCTCTACGATGGGGTCGACTACGTTCCAGCGCACCCGCTCGTTCTCTACGGACACCACTTCGCATCGATTGCGGGAGCGGGGCCAATCGTCGGTCCGGCGATAGCGATGGCCTGGGGCTGGCTTCCAGGACTGCTGTGGGTCTGGTTCGGAAACGTCTTCATAGGTGCCGTCCACGACTACCTGGCACTGATGTCATCTGTCCGCTACGATGGTAAGTCAGTCCAGTGGATCGCAGGAAAGCTAATGAGCAAGAGGACAGGAGTGGCCTTTGAGATTTACATATGGTTTGCACTGCTCCTTGTGGTGGCAGCCTTCGTGGCGGTTACGGCAAAGCTCCTTACCATAACCCCTGAAGCGGCCACCGCTACCCTGCTGTTCCTTCTGGTGGCGGTTATCCTCGGCTGGCTGCTCTACAAAATGCAGATGGACTTCAAACTGGCAACACTAATCGGACTCGGCCTCATGATAATTGCGGTATGGCTTGGCCTCAAGCACCCACTCATATTCATCGAGGGCCAGAAGCAGGTTGGAAGCGCCGCCTACAAGACGGTCTACCACTACTGGAACCTGATCCTCATGGTCTACATCATCATAGCCGCGTCACTGCCAGTGTGGATCCTCCTCCAGCCCAGGGACTACCTGAACGCCTACATCCTCTGGTTCGGCCTCATCTTTGGAGGACTGGCCTTCATACTTCTGGCCAAGGACTTCACTGCGCCAGCGTACACCATGTGGAGTGCCCACGTCGTCAAGGGAATAACCTCCGAGGGTCCGAAGGCGGTTCCCTCACCGTTCTGGCCAACGATACCCCTCATAATAGCCTGCGGTTCGCTCAGCGGGTTCCACTCCCTGGTGGGCTCGGGAACCACATCCAAGCAGCTTGACAACGAGATCCACGGGCTCCTCGTCGGCTACGGTGGAATGTTCACCGAGGGATTCCTCTCGACGATTGTTATAACCTCAATAGCCGTCTACGGAGTTCAGCTCACGGGCCTCCAGCCAGACCAGTGGGGCATCCACTACATCGAGAAGGGAGGTCTCGGAACATTCATTGGAGGCTACGCCAAGGGTGTCAGCGAGTTCTACGGAGTCAGTGAGATATTCGGAAAGACCTTCGCAACGCTCTGGGTTTCGGCATTCACCCTGACATCGCTCGACACGGCAACAAGGCTCGGCCGCTTCGCCTGGCAGGAGCTCTTCGGAATGGTCACCGACACGAGCAGGGGAGTAGCAAAGCTCCTAACAAACAAGTGGGTCGCCTCGATAATACTGGCGGGCATCGGCACCTACCTCGCCTGGGGTGCAGGCTACAAGGTCATCTGGCCCGCCTTCAGCGCCATGAACCAGATGCTGGCAAGTATAGCCCTGATGACCGCCGCCCTGTGGGTTGCAAAGGTTCAGAGGGCAGGCAAGTGGAGCTGGGCGGTCCTGCTGCCCGCGTTGTTCCTCTGGATAACTGTGACTGCGGCGATGATATGGTACCTCATCTACGTGCCAATGGTTGGAAAGTACCTGATAGCAGTAAAGGGCGCAATAGTGATCAGCCTGCTCCTGAACTTACTCCTGGCATGGGACTTCTGGGTCGCCTGGAAGCGGCCAGAGGAGGAATACGCCGCCAGTGCCTCCTGACCTTTTTATTATTTTTAAAACTGTTCTTCGCTGGAGGGGTTTGCATGGTGAAAAGAATCCTTGAGGACATCAGGAGTTTTCTGCGCGGTGTGGAGGAGTCCCTTAGAGAGCAGTCCACGGAGTATATCGAGTTCGAACTCAGGGAACTGGAGAACGTCTTTGCCCTTCTGCTGATGGGCTCCTTCGTTGGGCTCCCCAGTCCGCCGTCCACCCTCACTATGAGACTGCTCCCCCTCATGACGAGGGAGCTCTACGTCATGCAGAGGCGGGCGGAAGAGATGGACGACATACTCGGCGAGCTGGCGGGTCTCTTTGACATCACCTGAAGGTGATTCCCATGAGAGAGTATCTGCTGCCAAAAAAGGGTTATCGCGTAGTTTTCGTGCTCGGAAAGGGAGGGGTCGGAAAGACGACCACATCGGCGTCCATCTCCGTTGCACTGGCGGAGAGAGGATATAAAACCCTCGTTGTGTCCCTCGATCCGGCCCACAACCTGGGGGACGTCTTCAGAACGAAACTGGGGGATAAACCAAAGAAGATCCTGGAAAACCTCTACGCCAGCGAACTCGACATGGAAAAGCTCATACGGGGCTATCTTGAGCACCTGGAGAAGACCCTCAAACATACCTACCGCTATCTGACCGTGATAAACCTCGAGAAGTACTTTGAAGTCCTGAAGTACTCCCCCGGGATAGAGGAGTACGCGACCCTCGAGGCCATAAGGGAGATTCTGGAGGACGGTGACGAATGGGACGTTATAGTCTTTGACACACCCCCCACCGGACTGACCCTGCGCGTGCTGGCCCTTCCAAAGATCTCCCTGATCTGGACCGACAAGCTCATCGAGATAAGGCGGAAGATCCTGGAGAAGAGGGCGGCCGTATCCAACATAAAGGGCCCCCTGCGGTTCCGGGTGGGTGACGAGGAGGTGGAGCTACCCACGGAGGAGGAAAAGGATGAAGTCATGAAGGAGCTCAAACGGTATCGTAAAGAGATCGAGTTCGTGGAGAGGGTCATAACGGATCCCGAAAAGACGAGCGTGATAGCGGTCATGAACCCGGAGGCCCTGCCCCTCTACGAGACCATTCGGATACGGGATACCCTCAAGAGGTTCAGGATCCCCTTCAGACTCATTGTCATTAACAAGGTCATTGAAGTTTCCGCGGAAGTGCCGGAGCTGAAGATAAGGCTCAGGGCCCAGATGGAGGTGCTGAAGCGCCTTAAAGAGGAATTCCCGGGATTGGACGTTGTTAAGATCCCCATGTTCGCCGAAGAGCCCAGGGGCATTGAGTGGCTCAGGAGAATCGGGGGAATGATACTTGGGGACTGAGGAGATCGTCGAGAGACTCAGGCGGGTTCGGGAGCCCGTAACCGGGGAGAGTATCGTGGATCTAGGGATGGTCATCGCGGTAACGGGGGATGAGGACGGGATTAGGGTTTACCTGGACCTTTCCCGGACGGCCAGGGGGCCCTTCATGGATGCACTGACGTGGCCCGTGCGGATGAGGATAGTACGGGACGCGGTGGCGGTTCTCGAAGACCTGGGAAAGGTTGAAATACTCGACGCGAGGAGCCTTCAGAGATACTATCCGGAGGATGAGTGAGATGGACAACCAGCTGTTGATGGCGATCATAATCTTCGTGGCTGGGATATCGACCCTTCAGTACTTCAAGGGCAGACGGCTCAACCTCCTCCTTATGCAGCATTACATACGGGCCGTGAAGGACGTGATAAAGCCCGAAGACGAGACATACACCTGGCTCGGCGGATACATCGGCTTTCGCGCCGAGTACAAGGTCAACCGGGACAACATACGGAAGTTCGAGTACACACTCACACTCCTCCCCAGACACAGCCTCCTCTACTTCCCGATAGCCCTCCTCACCAGCAGGCACGACAAACTCTACATGGTCGTCAGACCCTTCGCGGACATAAGGAGGGAGGCCCATCTCATCCAGAAGGGTTACTACAGGCTCAAACCGGACATCGAGAACGAGCCCCTCCTCCAGAGGGAGTACGTTGAAATCGCCGGAAAGACATATGAGGCCCTCTACGAGAAGAAACGGGACGTGGAGAAACTCAAATCGCTCGTTGAGAGCATGTCAAAGCCCCACAACATCAAGCACGTCGCTTTAACCCCCAAGACCAACGTTTTCTATGTCCTGATGAAGCCGGAGCCCGAAACAATAGAGGAGGACGTGAGGAAAATCGTTGAGTTCGTCAACAGGGAGATAAAGGAGAGCCCCTTTTCCTCCTGATCCCCCTGTTTCCCCCAACATCTAGCCAACGGGATACTCCCCCAGGAGGCCCTGACTGGAGGGTTTGATCGTGGAGGTTTACAAAGCCAAGTTTGGACGGCCAGAGCGCGGCTGGGTTGTTCTTGTGCACGGCCTCGGCGAGCACAACGGTCGCTATGAACGGCTGATAAAAATGCTTAACGAGGCTGGCTTTGCAGTCTACACCTTCGACTGGCCCGGCCACGGAAAGAGCCCCGGCAGGAGGGGCCACTCCAGCATTGAGGAAGCTATGAAAATAATAGACTCAATCATCGAAGAAATCGGTGAAAAACCCTTCCTCTTCGGCCACAGCCTTGGGGGTTTAACGGTCATAAGGTACGCCGAGACGAGGCCGGAGCGGATTAGGGGTGTAATCGCTTCTTCGCCGGCTTTAGAGAAAAGCCCAGAAACGCCGGTCTTCATGGTCGCCCTCGCGAAGTTCCTTGGAAGGATCGCGCCGGGCCTGACCCTTTCCAACCGCATAAAGCCAGAACTCCTCTCCCGGAATCCGGAAGCGGTTAAGGCCTACGTGGAAGACCCGCTGGTCCACGACAGGATTTCGGCAAAGCTCGGGAGGAGCATCTTCGAGAACATGGAGCGGGCGCAGGGGGAAGTGGGAAGAATAAAAGTCCCGGTTCTTCTCCTGGTCGGAACGGGGGACATAATAACCCCGCCAGAAGGCTCGAGGAGGTTCTTCGAGGAGCTTAAGGTAGGGGACAAAACCCTGAGGGAGTTCCAGGGAGCCTACCACGAGATCTTTGAAGACCCCGAGTGGGGCGAGGAGTTTCACAGAACTATAGTGGAGTGGCTCCTGGTCCATTCCGATGTTGCTCGCACATAGCACCGTGAGGAAACGCCAAAAGGTTAAAATCCCCCTTGAGAAGTTTGCCCGGTGGGAAAATGAGAAACAAGCTCGTGGTTGTTACTGGGGGAGCGGGGTTCATAGGCTCGCACATTGCATGGGAACTCGTTAAGGACAACGAGGTAATCGTGATCGACAACCTCCACACGGGCAAGGTGGAGAACGTCCCGCCCGGGGCAAAGCTGGTGAAGGCAGACATAAGAGACTACGATGCGATAGCCGACCTGATAAGCAACGCCGATTACGTTTTCCACGAGGCCGCCCAGGTGAGCGTGGTTGAGAGCGTTCGCGATCCAGTTTTCACCGAGGAGGTCAACGTTTTGGGAACGCTCAACATCCTTAAAGCCCTCCTCGAGGGGCACGGAAAGCTCGTGTTCGCATCTTCTGCGGCGGTCTACGGCGACAACCCGAACCTACCGCTCAAAGAAACAGAAAAGCCGAAACCTCTTTCCCCGTACGGCGTCACGAAGGCCACAGGCGAGGAGTATCTGAGGGTCTTCCACGAGCTTTACGGCCTGCCGGTTGTGGCACTCCGCTACTTCAACGTCTTCGGCCCGAGGCAGGGCTTTAACCAGTACGCCGGAGTGATAAGCATCTTCATCAACCGCGCTTTGAAGAACGAGCCGCTGGTTATCTTCGGCGACGGAAAGCAGACGAGGGATTTCATCTACGTGAAGGACGTGGTTAAGGCCAACCTCCTCGTTGCCGAGAGTAGAAGGGCGAACGGGCGGGTGTTCAACGTCGCTACCGGAAAGCAGACAACGATTCTCGAGCTGGCAATGAAAATAATCGAGATAACCGGAACTACAAGCTCGATAGTCTTTGACAAACCTAGGCCCGGCGACATAAGGCACAGTTTGGCGGATATAAGTGAGATAAGAAAGCTCGGCTTCGAGCCGGAGTGGTCACTGGAGGAGGGGCTGAAGAAGACGGTGGAGTGGTACTCGGGATTAGGGTCCGGCTAATCTTGGACTTTCAACGGTTATTGTGGGTGCTGGATTGTGGTAGGGCCTTATGCCCAGCCATCTATAACTGGACATACCGGTAGACTGTCCCAGGACAGGAGTATCAAGCGTTGGGCCAATTGCATTGGAATCAGAATCGCCCTGGTAATATGAGTTTGCATAAACGTAATAATGTGCCCCCAACCCATAACTTGTTAGATACACAACTAAAGAAAATAGATTGTGCAGGCGTGGATTAACCTTTGTCAAATTATCAACTATATTCTGAGCTTGAATTCGGTAGGTACTTACCCCCACCTCATTCACACCTAGGGTATTTGACAGGTTGTACATTGCGACAAAGTAATAATAAGCCCCGTCGTTCATTACATACAAGTAGGGGCCATAATAACTATCGTTTACATGAACTGGCCTCATGAATGTATCCACTACGTATCCCTGGTATGTGCTCCCCAGAACTGCGGGATTAAAGTTCAATACCCTGTATTCTCCCCCAGAGATGTTTCCCAGGGTGTCATTGAAGTACCAGAACACTCTGTCCGGGTTGTGATAACTCGTGGAGCCGTCGTATGCAATGGTAGGCTCGTTGACGATGTGGAGGTAAATTGTGCTACTTGAGTAGGATGGGATGGTGTAGTTTACCCAAAAGTACACCTTTCCGCGGTACTTGTCAGTGAAGTTCCAGAAGTATAGGTAGTTCCCGTTCTCGTCCGTTACGTAGAAGTACTTCCAGCCCGAGGAGAAGTAGCCCTCCGGAACGGAGAAGTTAACCACGTAGTTGTCGAGCTGCGGGTTGTTTCTGTTGTCGACCAGAACGGGAACTAAAATCTCAATCGGGCGGGAGGGTTCGGAGTATCCCCGATTATTGCACGCTGGATGGGAGCTTAGATAGCGGTACCATTCGTCAACCTGAGCCGTTGGTTCGGGATTTATGTACGGGCGGATTCTGATGTACGTAACGTAGTACTCCGATCCACCGCGGACATAGACGTAGAAGGGGGTGAAATTGAATGTCCTGTTGGCCGATACGGTGCCCATCGGTGCATCTGGAGTGGTAAGATATCCCGTCTCGTTGAAGATTTCTAGATTGATGTTGTCCTCCGTGCTGTTGAGGAACTTCAGTCTAAGGAGATACCATGTTTTGGAGACGGGATCCACGCTAAAATTGACGGCAATTGAGGTACCCACCCAGTTTTTTCGCTCATCAATCGCTATCTTGGTCAGGGTCGGATCGCCGATAGCTCGAACAAGTCCTCCGTATCCATTTCCACCGGGGTTTACCACCCCCGCTCTATCCGCAGTACCCCTCACCCTACTTTCCCTATAGTCCCAATACTCCAGAACAAAGGATACGTTGGAGGTATCAACCGAGACCCCTGTTTCTTTTTTAATACCATCCTCCCTGTCCCTGTACTGAAACTTGTCTAACACCGCCACCTCTCGGCCATCAACGAAGTTAGTCCTTATAATCCGTACTCCCTGGTTGCTGGCATTAATCCATTCCCATCCTCCTCCGGTTACGGAGCCGTATTCAGAGGGATCATCAAAGAACCAGAACACCTTATGCCCGTTGTTGTAGCTCGAGAAGTTCCCGGCCCCGTATATCATCCATATCGTGGTTCCACCGGGCGGGATGTTCGTTACGTTCACCCAGATGACTGCATAGTGGTCGGTCGTGTTTATTATCTCAATCCAGTAGTAGAGGAGGTTACCCCCACTGTCCACAAAATGTATTGTGTCAAGGTGCTCCCCCAAGAAAGTCCAATTTATGTACCAATCCCCCGGGCCGTATGGATTCTGGGGGTTATCGTCAGACAGGACTATCTTAACGGGCCAGTTGGAGAGGGGTTCCGTACCGGTATACGTTATATTGATTGGCTGGGCAAGTTCCCCATTCCATCTGCCCGAGCTCAGCTTTTGGACGGCGACACCAATAGTGCCGTTGTATATCATGTTGCCCATACCATCAACGACGATTACGGAGGTTCTAGGTATACTAGCGTTGTCAAGCTCCTCCAGGGTGAAACCTATGAGTATCGGTGTGTTGGGTGCCAACTCACTGCTTAAAGTGGTGTGGTTGGAAGCTATTAGATTTCCGGCGTAATCCCTGAGAACCACATAGACGGTGCTCCCGGGGAGTAAGGGGTTCGCGAACTCCAGCTTAACCCCGTAGGGCGTTGTGAAGTGAAAGTAGAAACCGGCCAGGCATACAACGGGCTGAAGGGGACTCTTTCCTGCCCCAATCCCCTGCACCTCAACGTTGATGCTGGGCACGGCTAACCCAAGGGTCGCAACGAGGATCAGAACTGCGAGGGCAGTGGATAGTAGTCTTAACTTCCTCATCCAGGGGAAATTGGAAAGGAAAAACTTAAAACGTTACCCCCTCATTTTTGAGACTCAGTCAGCAAAAATAAGTAGGGTTACTTCCTGGTGCCCACTCCCATCTCCCCGGCCTGGAGCTCCTGAACCTTCCGGGCGAGTTCGCCGAGCTGGGCCTCGAGCTTTTTGAGAGCCTCCTGCGTCTTCCCTATTGCTTCCTCGTACTCCCTTATCCGGGCATCGAGGTAAGCTATTGCATCGTCGAGGTTCTTCTCAACGGCGTATCCGGCACCGACGCTCACTATGGCGTTCTCCCTGTCCACCACCATGCCCTTGAGAAAAGAGCCCGCTCCAATTGGCACGAGTATTTCCGGCTTCTCATCCTCGACCTCCCTGAGACCCTCAAGGGTTTCCTTGACGGCCTGGAACTCGTTCTTTCCAAGGGTGAGGAGCTCAAGGTTCTGGGCCAGGAGCTGGGCCTGGGCCTGGAGGAGCTGGTACTCGTAAGCAAGCCTCTCAATCTGCTCCGTTGATTCAGCCATTTTCCACCACCAAAGGAACTTGGAGCCGGGGCTTTTAAGGTTTAGGTTATGAAAGGGGAAAGGTCAGCCAAGTATCTCCCTCATCCCCCCTGCTATTTTCCTGATGGCTTTAGCTGCCCTTGAATCCGGAAAGGCCTCAACCACCGGCTTCATTAGAACCATGCTCTCCGGAATGGCGCGGTCGTAGGGTACCTCACCGAGTATCGGAATCCCCTCGCTTTCAGCCCACTCTTTTAAAGCGGTAAAGCCCGGGTTCAGGTCGGCCTTGTTGATTATCAGGTAAGCAGGCTCCCTGAAGTGCTGGACGATTTTGTAGGCCCTCCGAACGTCGGAGAGGGAAGCGGGCGTTGGCTCGGCTATGAGTATCGCAACATCGGCTCCCCCTAAGCTTGCTATAACCTGACAGCCGATTCCAGCCGCGGAGTCAACTATCATGTGCTCCAGGTTTAACTCATCCATCACCTTCTTCGCCCACTCCTTCTCCTCCGTAACGAGCTTGCCGCTCTCCGGCCTTCCAACATCGAGCTGGGCCGAGATTATAGGAAAGCCGTACTTGGTTGTTGCCTTCCTTATAACACCGGAGCGAACCGTCTCGAGGGTAATCGTACCCCTCACGGGACAGACCAGGCCGCAGACGTTGCAGCCCTCACAGGTCAGCTCGTTGACCACGTAGCTGCCGTTGGCATCAACGTAGATGCTCTCGTAGGGGCAGCGCTCATAGCAGATGCCGCACCTTATGCAGTTCTCCGTACTTATGCGTGCTACCTTAGCCCCTATGTGCTCCCTTTCCTCTTCCCATTCCTCAACGCCGAGGAGCAGGCCGAGGTTTGGAGCCTCCGCATCGGCATCCACAGCCACAAAGCGGTAATCGTCCTTCAGGAGGTAGAGGAGTGAAGCCGTTATGCTGCTCTTCCCGACGCCGCCCTTGCCGCTCGCTATTGCTATCTGCATCACCCACCACCCCCTAGGAATGAGAGAACCTTTCCGGCGAGTTCTTCAAAGATCTTCGCCTCCGGATAGTCCGTCAGGACTATCGGCCTTCCCCCAACATAGCTCCTCACGATGTTCTCGCTGTAGGGTATCTCGGCAACGACCTCAGCGTCATACTTTTTAGCCAACTCGTAAACCCTCCCCCTCTCTCCGAGGTCGGCCCTGTTTATCACGATCCAGGTAGGAATTCCCATCAGCCTTCCAAGTTCGAGGATTAGTTTCGTGTCGTGTACACCCGGTGGGGTCGGCTCGGTAACCGCTATGAGTAGATCGGAAAACTCCACCGCCTTGGCAACGGTGTTCCCTGTTCCCGCGGCCGTGTCAATGAGGAGTAAGCCTCCCTCTTCCCTCTGGATCCGAATGGCCCGTCGCTTTGCCTCGACCACCAGGGGCAGGGCCCTCTCCTCTCCCTCCCGAAGGACGCCGGTGACCAGTGTGAAGCCGTAGGGGGTTGGGGTGATGTGGATATGCCCCACTACCCGGTAATCCTCCAGTATGGCCCCGGGCACGGGACAGACTATCTCACAGGCCCTGCAACCGGAACAGAGGTTCGGCATGAGAAAGGGCGTCCCGTCCCTTAGCGTTATAATGGCGTGCTCCTCGCAGGCCTCGGCACATTTCCTGCACTTGGTGCACTTCGAGTAGTCGAACTTCGGCATAAACTGGTTCACCGGTTCCCCGACGGCCAGCTCGATCCCGAGGAGAAGATGGTCGTTAGGTGTCTCCACGTCCAGATCGGCCATCGTAAGCCGGGCACCGAGTTTTCTAAGCGCAACGGCGAGGTTTACCGCGACGGTTGATTTTCCGGTACCTCCTTTACCGCCGCTTACAGCTATCCGCAATTTTTCACCCCCGGGTTCGGAAAACCTAAAACCGGTTAAAAGTTTTGTGCATAAGCACACAGCGAAAAGTTTAAGTTTACTCCTCGTTACTAAAACCCGGTGACGAAGATGAGGCGCGTGGTGGAACTGGAGAGGAAGAAGGCAATTCTCTACAGGGCCATAGAGAAGCTCGTACCCCGGGACTTTAAAGATGATCTCAGATTGCTCGCAAGTCACTCCGAGAGAAACGCCAGGCTGCTCGAGAAGATCAGGGCTGACGTGGGAAATCTGAGAGCCATTAAAGACGTCGAGACGGCACTCAGTTTCCTCGAAAAGGCCATAGAGGATCCGGACGCAACCGTTGAGGACTACTACCGCCTTGCGATAGAAGCGGAAAGGGCGAGCGAAGCCCTGTACAGGGAACTCTCAATGAAGGCGAAGGACGAGAGGTCAAGAAGGCTCTTCCGCTGGCTGGCCGATATAAGTGCGGAGCACGCGGAGATACTCGAGAGACACCTGGAGATGTGGCGGTTCATGCAGGAGCAGGTCGAGGAGGATGAGATACCCGAGGACCTGCTCGAACAGTGGTTCGAGGACATAGACCTTTAGTTAGGTTTCTCTAAATCTTTTTAAAGCTCCCGCAGAGGTTTTAACGGTGGTTGATATGAGATGCCTGAAGGTTGCCTTTGGAATGGAGGACGATGAACACCTCATAGATGCTCACTACGGCGACTCGGAGTTCTTTGCCATCTACGAGGTCTGTGAAGACGGGAGCGTTAAACTCCTGGAAAAGAGGCCGAACAAAGCCAAAGACTTTGAAGAAGAGCACGATGAAGGCCACGGCGACCCGAGGAAGTTCAAGGCAGTTGTGAGCCAGCTTTTGGACGTTGACGTTTTAGCGGCTTTCAGAATGGGGCCGAACTTTTTGAGAATAAGGGACAAGACCAACAAGGTGGCCTTCTTTACGAGGACGAGAGATCTAAAGCTCGCCCTCCAGAGGCTCCTTGAGAACTTCGATGAACTCTGGGAGCAGGTTCAGGCCAAGAAAGCCGAGAAACCCCCGATAGAGGAATAACCATGAGGTTCTGGGGGATTGAGCCAAAGGTCGGCCTTTTTTCAGGTTTATATGCTCTCTTTGCGCTTTACCTGAATTCAAGGCTCAGGCCGGGCATCTCTTTCCCTCTACCGGGACTTGTTTTACTCCTCTCGGGCCTTTTTCTGTGGCTCGTCTGCTACCTCCAGGTTTCGAGGGCCTACTCAAGGGGAGAGCTTTTGACTAAGGGCTGTTACTCAAGGGTTAGGCATCCAATATACTCCATCTGGGGCTTTCTAATCATCCCGGGCTTTTCCCTGGTGGTAGGTGGCTTCATGCTCTTCCTTCCGGTTATCTACTGGCTCTCGGTTTTGGCATTTATAGGTGAGGAGGAGAGAGCCCTCGAAAGGAGGTTCGGCGATGAGTGGAGGAGATACGCGAAAAGAACGCCCCGTTTCGTTCCAAGGCCTTGAACTCCTTCCTGGTCATCTCTATGTTCTGGCTCACCTCAAGAAGGCCGGTGTTGATTACGCTAAGATGATGGCGAAGATGAGCGAGCTAGAGCTTCCCCTCATCGAGGGCGCGATAAAAGACCTTATCGAGGTAGGTCTTATCGAAAGGGACTCGGGAAGCGCGATAAAGCGGAGCAGGGCGAGGTTCAAAAAGGCCTTTGAGGTGCACAAGCACCACACCTACTACAGGCTTTCGCGGGCCGGGGAGCTTTTCCTCCGCTCAATTGATGAACACTGGCTTAGGGACTACTTTAACTCCCTCCTTCCCGGCGGATGGGACGTTGTTAGGGCCCTGACAAAGGCCAGGAGTTTCAACGAGCTCCCAGAGGAGTTAAGAAACGATAGAATCCGGGAGGAACTCGTTCTTCACCGCTTCATAACGCCAAACGGGCGAAAGACGGCGTTTTTCAAACTGCTGGCTGAATTCCTCGGAATCACACCTCGATTATTGTTCCAGTTTTCACTCCAACGAACTTTTCCGGGTAGTTTTTCCTCACGTAGGCCTTCGCCTCATCACCGGAGCAGTGGGCCGGGGCTATGAACTCGGCAGTTTTAGCAAGTTTATCGAGGGTTCTACGCGACGGATAATGGAAGCCACCTATTACGAGATAGGCCCTCTCATAGCCCGAAACCTTCAGGAGGGCCTCGGTGAGCCTGTCAACGCCCGGATGGGAACAGCCGACTATGATTACCAACCCAGAGGGAGTCTCAACGCCAACGGCGTGCTCGAAACCCTCCAGAGCCCCAGAAGTCCATATTCCATCGGCTATTCTTCCAGCGTCAATGACTTCAAAAACGCTCAGCCCCTCTATCCATCCGCCAGGCGGTGCGTAGAGCCTCAGACCCGGATTGAGCCGGGCAATCAACGGAAAACCGCCGTAGTGGTCGTAGTGCCAGTGGCTTAAAACCGCGAAGTCGAGGTTTCTCAGTGAAGCCCCAAGAACCTTTGAGTTATGGGCTAAAACCTCTCCCCTCGTGTCGGCATCGAAGAGGAAGCGATACTTGCTCTCAACCAGAACGCTCCAGCCCCAGTCGTTGATGAGGCCCTTTGCCGGGGTGTTGTCGTTGAGGATTGTGAGTTTCATTCAACTCTCACCACGTACTTTCTGTTGCCCTCCTCAAAACCCCTGAAACTTCCAAGCTTCAACCCCAAAAGTGCCCGCTCGACCTCAATTACCTTCATTGATGCCAGGTGAGTAATGCCCGTTCCCCTGAGAAACTCCGGCAAAAGCTGGCCCGTTGGGCCTGTGAGGACGAAGAGCTCAGCTTTCTTCGCCCTATCCAGAAGGAGGTCTATGGTTCCGTTGGCCAAACAGCTGGCGCTCGCTACCACCGTGTCCATCTCGGGGAGAAGGTGGTATTCCAGAGCGTCGCTGTAGGTGTCTTTGTCCCAGAGCTTTGGGTTTCGCTCAAAGATGAAGACCTCAAAGCCCCTCCCTCGGAGCGCTTTGGCAAGGGGCGGCATGTTGCCTATTAGGGCCACTTTGCCAGCGTTTTCGGGCAGGAGTTCGAGCACATCGGTAAATTCAGCGTCGCTCAGGTCTATGTGATACTGTGAAACCGCGTTTATTGCAGCCAGTCCTAAGGTTCTCTCGATGACGTTCAGGCTGTCGGCCCTCTCGATGAAGGCATTGAGTGAAGGTTCGCTTATCGAGTTCCTGTATCTCTGCACTTCCTCCGGCAGGGTCATGGCAACGCCAAGTGCCCTTCCCTCCGGCCCTTTGAGTAAAACCCATGTGTAGGGTAAGGCAAAGCCGAAATCCACCAGCTCAAGGCCACTGGCGAGTTTTAGGGCTTTTCTCTTTATCTTGGTCAGCAGCACAGCTATCACTTCACGGCCTTTATAACCACGAAGCTCCCCTCGCCGTAGCCGGGCTTGACGGGTTCGATTTCCTTTATCTCGTCCAGCCGATGGAAAAGTGTCTGGACTATCTCGAACTTTCTGAAGCCGACCTTTTTTAGAAGCTCAAGGAGTTCCTCCGTCGAGAAGAACCTCGCGTCGCGGTAAAAGACGCTCTCCTCTTTGTGCTCTTCATAATACTTCCCTATCGGGCTGTTTTTGTCGACGAAGCCTATTATCAAAGCTCCTCCGGGTTTTAGCACACGGTAGGCCTCTCTTAAAGCCCTCTCAGGGTCGTCGACGAAGCATATCGTTGTGACCATCAAAAGATAGTCGAGGCTCTCATCGGGGAAGGGGAGGTTTTCCGCAACGCCTTCGATGACCTCAATGCC
The DNA here is from genome assembly GCF_027012695.1 of Thermococcus sp. Lineage (GTDB taxonomy): Archaea > Methanobacteriota_B > Thermococci > Thermococcales > Thermococcaceae > Thermococcus. The sequence continues at coordinate 13,470 of NZ_JALUYR010000143.1, read as the reverse complement.
CCTTTTTTTAGCTATTTCCGCCATCGCCTTCGAAGGCTCGACGCCGAGCTTTATGCCTAAAGGAGCTGCAAAGCGACCGGTTCCAACGCCTATCTCTGCACCTTTGCCTTCCTTCGGCAAAAGCCTCCTCACCGCCTCAAGCTCCGACAGGTAGGCATAGCGGTGCCTCTCGAACCAGCTTTCGTACCTTTCCCGGTGCTTCTCAAAGGGCTCAACCTTGGGCATTCACCTCACCCTTCTTCCGGAACTCCTCGTAGTACTCGTCAAGGATTTTCCTTATGGTCCTGCCTATGGTGAGGTAGTCCACCTCCCTGAGATTAGCCAGCGAGACCCTCGCGGAAGGATGAGGAACCTCGAAGCCTTTACCTGGTAAAAGGACAACCCCTGCCTCTTTGGCAAGCCGTATTATGAACTCCTCCGGCGGGAAGTTCTCCATAAACCAGCGGGAAAACTCCTTTCCATAGAGCCTTTCGCTCAGCTCCTCCATGTCGAGGAGGGTGTAGTAGTAGGTGTAGTTCGGGTTCTCAACCGGTTCAAGTCCCATTCCCCTGTACAGCGCCCTGTAACGGCGCCTGAGGATTCTCTTTACGGCTTTCTTGTAGGTTTCCTCCTCGTCCATCAGGCCGTAGAGTGCAAAGAGCACCATCTGAACCTGCTGGGGTGTCGAGAGTCCAGCGGTGTGTCTCAAAGCCACGTTCCTGCTGTCGGCGACGAGCCTTTCTATGAACTTCAGCTCCCTGGGATTGGGAGTTATGAGGGCATACCTCCTGTCCAGCTCCTCCTGGACCTCCTCCGGAAGTTCGGCGATTAGTCTATCAACGACATTGTCCCTGTGGATGGCTATAACGCCGAGCCTCCAGCCGGTTGCTCCAAAGTATTTGGAGAAGGAATAGACAAGTATCGTGTTGTGTGGGAGAATGGAGTAGACCGACTTGAAGTTATCTGCAAAGGTCGCGTAGACATCATCGGTGATAATGATTAGGTCTTCCCTCTCGTTCTCGACTATCTCCCTGAGCTTTTCGAGAACCCGATCCTCGAGCTTCACCGCTGTTGGATTGCCGGGATTGACGAGGAAGAAGGCCTTTATCTCCGGATCTCTGAGCTTCTCAAGTTCCTCATCGGGTATCTGGTAGCCAAGTTCCGGCGATGCCTTAACTTCAACTATCTCAAGCCGGTACTGGTCGAGTTTTGGTATCTCAAGGTAGGGGCTGAATATCGGAACGGCTATCGCTATCCTATCTCCCGGATTGAGGATATGGTTGGCCTTGAGGGACTCGAAGAGATAGGCCATTGCCCCGGTTCCGCCCTCAACCGCGAAGAGCTGGGTTTCATCAACTATTGCATAACCGAGGTCGTAGCCTGCCCCCATCTCCTTCAGGAGGTACCTAACGACTATCTTCTCCGCCAGGGGGAGCATTCTCGGCGGGGTCGGGTATTCACAGCCGAGATAACCCTGCACCACCTCATAGAGGAAATCCCCGGCGGAAAGTCCGAGATAGTCCCTCACGTAGCTTACAGCCGAGTTGAGAAACCTCGTCCCCCTCTCGTTCCAGTGGTTTCTTATGAATATTTCAAAGCGCGCCTCTATGCCGTCCTTCTCGCAGTGCCCCCCTATGAGGTCACCCATATAGCCAAAGTGCCTCTCGGATTCGGCTATTGCAAACTTTCCAAGCTGGAGATAAGCGTACCTCGGCTCTAACGCCAGAAAGTTCGGGTTTCCCCTGCCGGCGTTGAGCATCATCCTCTCTGAGTTCCTGCTCGCGAGCTTTATGAGAAGTTCCTTGAACTCGAAGGGGCTGAGCTCCCTCAACCTTTTGAGGTCCTTTAGTATGGATTCGTCAATATCGGCCATACCAAACACCCATCGAACTTTATCCGCTCACAATAAAACCTTTGCCCATTCGAAAAGTTTAAATCCTGTGCATATGCACAAAATATCGGAGGTGATGCGTATGAAGATCGCGATACCCACCAACGGTGGAGGGCTTAACGATACCGTTGCACCGGTGTTCGCCCGCGCGCCCGCGTTCTACATAGTCGAAGTAGACGAGAACGGCAACGTGATCAGCGAGAAGATCATCCAGAATCCAGCTTCGGCGGCGGGGGGCGGAGCCGGACCAATGGCGGTTCAGACGCTCATCAACGAAGGCGTTGAAGCGATAATAGCTCCGCAGGTCGGCCCGAACGCCCTTGGAGCCATACAGGCGGCGGGGATAAAGCTCTATCAGGTCTCGCCGGGAACTCCAGTTGAGGAGGCCATAAAGGCCGTTGTCAGTGGAACGGCCGGGCAGTTCACAGTACCGGGTCCTCAGGCAGTCCCGCCAACGGCTCCAGCAACTCCAATGCCAGCCTACGGCCCGTACCCGACTGCACCCGCCTACCCACCGTACCCGGCCTACGGCTTCGGCCCCGGTTGGGGCAGGGGCTGGGGTCGCGGATGGAGACGCGGTGGAGGATGGGGCAGAGGAAGAGGCTGGGGAGCCAGGCTCGGTTACTGTCCAGAGCCCGGTCAGCCGGGCAGAAGGGCCCTCCGCTGGTTCTACGGCTGGTGGTGAGGCCTTTCCTTTAATTTCTGGAGGCATTGACATGCCACGCGGAATGGGTAGAGGTTATGGGAGAGGGGGTTATTACGGCAGGAGAGCTTATCCCTTCGGAGGCTTTTACGGGATTCTTGACCTGTTAATCCTGCTCGGAATACTGTACTTCCTGTTCAAGCTGTTCCTCGTTGCCCTGCCGTATGCACTTGGTCTGGTGATTCTGCTCGTACTGAGGGCATTCCTGAGATCCAACCCAGGAATTTGGTTTGAACCATTTTGAGCTTATGCAAACTTTTTTAACTTCGGTTTCCCCAACTCCCATGGAGGTGGTTTGATGAGGATAATCGTGTCAACGGTTAACGGAGGCCTCGACGACAGGGTGAACCCGTCCTTTGGGAGGACCCCAACCTTCACGATAGTGGACGTTGAGAACGGGGAGATAATCAACGTTCAGGTGCTCCCGAATCCGGGATACTCCCAAGCCAGAGGTGCGGGAGTCACCGCGGCGCAGTTCGTGATTGACCACGGCGCGGACGTGGTAATATCCGGGGAATTCGGGCCAAATGCCTACGGCGTTCTCCAGGCAGCGGGCATAAAAATGGTCTCGGCACCTGCAACCATGACCGTCCGCGAGGCGGTTGAGGCGTTTCTTAGGGGTGAGCTTTCAAGCCCGGAAGGAGTTCCCGGGGGATACGGAGCAGGCCATGGTCCAGGAATGGGTCATGGTATGGGTAGAGGAAGGGGCCGCGGTGGCGGCTATGGACGCGGAAGAAGAGGATGGTAACGGAGTAAGATCGCATTTTTCCATTTTCACCGGAGCACATCTTCCGGGGATTATGCCGCACCACTGTTTCATTCCACTGTAAGGGACTAAAACCTTCGCATATCTAACGTGAAATCCATGCCCTCCTTTTAACCCGGCCAGAAAGGACCAGTAAATGTTTTTATTCCTCATGACAACTTCCTGTGGTGGTTCTCATGATAGGAATAGACCTCTCCGGGAAGCTGGCCTTCACAACCGCTTCGAGCAAGGGCATAGGCTTCGGCGTCGCGCGGGTTTTAGCCAAGGCGGGAGCAGACGTTATCCTCCTCTCCAGAAGCGAGGAGAACCTGAGGAAGGCGAAGGAGAGAATAAGAAGGGAGAGCGACGTTGAGGTTCACTACATAGTTGCAGACCTTACAAAGCGCGGAGACCTTGAGAAAACGGTGAGGGAGCTCGAAAACATAGGCGAGCCGGATATATTCTTCTTCTCCACCGGCGGGCCAAGGCCGGGCTACTTTATGGAGATGGACATGGAAGACTGGGAAGGCGCCGTTAGGCTACTCCTTTACCCCGCGGTCTACCTGACAAAGGCCCTCGTTCCGGCGATGGAGAGGAAGGGCTTCGGCAGGATAATCTACTCCACGAGCGTGGCCATAAAGGAGCCGATCCCGAACATAGCCCTCAGCAACGTGGTCAGGATTTCGATGGCCGGTCTCGTTAGGACTCTGGCAAAGGAGCTCGGGCCGAAAGGGATAACCGTCAACGGGATAATGCCGGGCATAATAAGAACAGACAGGATGATACAGCTGGCCAAGGACAGGGCCCAAAGGGAAGGGAAGACCGTTGAGGAGGCCCTTCAGGAGTACGCGAAGCCTATACCCCTCGGACGTCTCGGAGAGCCCGAGGAGATAGGCTACCTCGTGGCATTCCTCTCAAGCGAGCTGGGAAGCTACATAAACGGTGCCATGATTCCCGTGGATGGAGGAAGGCTTAACTCGGTGTTCTGATTCTCTTAAAACTTTTATTTTCCCAAGGACAAAAAACCTCCAGGGGTGATACCGTGGCGATTATGAGGCTCTGGCACGGCCGCGTTCCAAGGGAGAAAGCCAACGCCTATGAGCGCTTTCTGATAGAGAGGGCCGTTCCCGACTACAGTTCCGTTGATGGGCTTTTGAAGCTCTACTTCACGAGAAGGGATGAGGAAAAGGAGACCCACTTCCTCCTGGTGACCATCTGGGACTCGTGGGAGGCCATCAAAAGGTTCGCCGGCGAGAACCCGGAGCTGGCCAAATACTATCCCGAAGACGACGAGTTTCTGCTGGAGAAGGAGAAGTACGTCCAGCACTACGAGATCTTCTGTAAAAAATAAAAATGAGATTCAAACGTGCTCCTCGTCCCAGAGGCTTAGGTTCTTCCCCCGGTCCTTCCTGACGAGCGGCTTTCCAAGGAGTTCCTGGATATAGATCTCAGCGACGAAGACCTCGCCCCTGATGAGATGCCCTCCAAAGGCATCCCCGTTCGCGTTGCCCAGGGTGGCGTGCAGATGGGCAAAGGGTCTGCCATCCCTCAGGCTGACGTTACCGAGCAACGAAACGAGTTCAAACATTCCCATGAGTTCGATTCGCTTGTAGTTCCTGATCTCCTCTGAGTAGTACCCCAGAACCGGATTCCTGAGCGACCCTATCCCCTTGACGATGGCCGTGTTTATACCCCTTCCTTCCGCAAAGCCGTTTACAAAGCTCACCAGATCCTCCCCCTCCGGAACCCGGAGAAGAAAGACCCTGCCAGGTTTGAACTCCACAATCCCACCTCAAAGCTAATAAACACCCCCAGATTTAACGGTTTGGGTGGAAGAATGGACTCAGACAATGCAATTACCCGGGTTTTTCCGGAGATACCGGAGCTTGAAGAGGTTGACTTCTCGAGCTACTCCACCCCATACAGGGAGCTGCTGGAAGCGTTCGCCAACGCGGGGAAGTCGGGACTTAAGGAGTTCGAAGAGTTTGTGGTATCGGCCGGCGGCGGAAAGAAGGATGTTGGCAGGTTTTTGATCTCGGTCTTCCAGTACCTTCTCATCAGATACCGCCGCTTCAACGACGAGAGCGTCGAGGTTCCCGCATTCAAGCTCTTCCTGACCCTGAAGGGATGGCTCAACGAGAACGGCTTCGTGAACGACTATCTCAGGATCCTCCACTCCTTCATCGGATACATCGTTGATATCGCAGAGAAAATAGCCGAGAAGAGCGACTGTGATATGGGAATAGCGTACATGAAAACCGCCTACCTCCTGACCATAGAAGCCGAGGAGACGTTCAAGGAGGAGTACTTCAGGAAACTTAAAGAGAAGACCGGGGAAATGCTGAAATCCCTCTATGAGAAATGCGGCATTGAGGGAGAGATACCAGAAAAGAGGGAGAAGGGCTGCTGAGGAATTACCTCTCGAGCGTTACCTCGGCGTAGCTCCTCGGGTCCTCCCAGATTTTAACCCTTATCTTCCTCACGTTGCCCCCTGCTTTCTCCGCTATTCTGCCGGCGAACCACTCGGCAATGTACTCCGCCGTGACGTTGGGCTTGTCAAGAACAACCGCCTCACTCTCGGGGAGTTCTATTCTCTTGCCGTTCTTCTCTATGGTGAGCCTTCCTTCCCTCCTCTCTGCCACCCAGTCCTCGCTCACCAGAATTCGGTGGTCGAGGAGTTTCACAAGGTTGCTGAGGTGATTAAAGTCGAAGATCATACCGTTCTCGTTCAGCTCGCCCCATATCTCGACGTCAACGTTGTAGGTGTGGCCATGCAGGCGGAGGCACTTACTCTCGTAGGGCAAGGTGAGGAAGTGTGAGCTGTCAAAGTCCTTGTGCCAGCCTATCTTTCTCTCGGAGATTTTAAACGCCATCTTTCTCACCGGGTTAACTTGGGGTGGAGGGGTTATAACCGTTACTGGGCGGATTCGTGAAGGCAAAAGACAGGGGAAAACCTATAAAGTGGGGCCACCTTAGGATATCCGATAGCCATGCCAAGGGGAATGGGACAGGGATGGGGCCGCGGAAGGGGCAGAAGAAGGAAGATGAGGATGATAGGGTTCATCCCCCGGGTTAGACACTTCTATCCGGCACTGCCCCCGGTTAGCCCGCCAAAACCTCCGATTTTCATGACGTACGAGGAGTTTGAGGCTCTCAGACTCGTCGATTACGAGGGTTTGACTCAGGAGGAGGCAGGAAAGAGAATGGGCGTCTCAAGGGGCACTGTTTGGAGGGCACTCAGCTCCGCCAGGAAAAAAGTGGCCCAGATGATCGTTGAGGGCAGGGAGCTCATAATCCTTCCTCAGGGCAATGAAGTCCCCAAGGAAATGACTGAAGAAGGAGAATGATTGCTTTAATTTCAGAATTCTACATCAATAGCAGTTCTTTAGATGATTAAAGCCGCTGTGGTTTGCAGCTAATTTTTAGGGAACCCTAATTCTGTGTGGGATTTTATCCCTCAAATTTTTGGGTGAGGTTTGACTAAGTGAGAACGTTATTTAGGCAATAAAGTAAAACGTTAAAATATGACTATAAATAAAAGTTTAAATATTAACATGCTAGCGTTCAATATAATTTCAATAGTGTACATAAAAATAAAAATACTTTTTAAATAAGTAGGAAGTCCAAAAAACTTACTATATCTAAAGATAAATCCTCGTTAGAATGTATGCAGATAGACATCTAGGTGACCTTTGAGGCGGACCATCAAGAGGATGCCGAGAGGAACAGATAATCTGCTCATAGACCCCCGATCATACAGGCCAAAAATGGATTACAACCAAAGGTGGTCACCAAGGGCAGGCATGAGAGGATGCGGCGCTGTATATCAGAAGTTATGGAAACCCAGACATTTGAAGAACCTGTGTTTATCAAATCCTCTGTAGAAGGAAGCATTATCCCATACTTACCGGGGCGTTCTATAAATCTCACCGTATAGCAGTCACCGGCAAGAAGGGGCGTTCTGAAGGCCTTAGCTTACCGGAATAAGGCACAAGAAACATGCAGCTATTGACGGTCACACGCTGAAACCCCCGTCAGGGGAGAGAATGGCCTTGGGAAAATTAATTTTGGCCATCTCCTATGGGTATCGTCTCAATCAGGCACGCCACATGCATGAGCATGCTTCCAGCTACTCTCCATGTGGGTATTTTAATGAGGCCCCCTAGAATGGTCGACTAAGTACGTTAAAATTAGATATAATGTACCTTATATCCAATTCTCCTGTATACTTGTGTGCAGGAGCCAATGCGTGGAGGCTGAACATCCCTTTGTTACAACACAAGATAGTTAACAAATATCGATTTCTACGATTTGTATGCTATAAAATATTATTTTTGCATTTGTAAGAAGCTGCTTTATTATTTCAAATAACAAACTAAAAACTAGTGATTGTGTTATATACAACCCCAAAAGCAAAATCTTTATTTATATAAGCATGTTATAACATTACTCATTTGTGAAATTTTAGTGTTATTAAAACTTAAAATACAAACAAAAACAATCCTCAACATATGCAGAGGACCCTAACGCAGGGACTACAAAACCGAAAACCATAAATAAATGAGTAATATACACTAACGGGGGAGGCAATATGATACGAGAGGTAATGATACCCCTGCCTAAAGAGACAATAGTTGGGGAAGTTTCCCGAGTGACACCAATAAGCGGAGCCTACAACGTACCCGAGGGGATACTCCACGGAAAGCTGGTATATACCAACTACCGGGTCGCGTTCATGGGGAGTAAGCATCGCGGTGAAACTTACTATTTCATGGTGCCTTACGAGAAGTTGCTTTCCCTGAACATTACTGAGGAAAAGGCTCTCTTTGGATTGAGGAAAAGCAAAAGGCTTATGATACACTATGAAACGACGGAGGGAATCGTTCGAAAGGTTTACTTCAAACTCCCCTGGGATACCCCCAACGACATTATAAGCGACATCACGGCTGTGATGAAGAGGGCGAAAGAAAGCAGGTATCACGAGGAACTGCTCTCTCCCCAGGAGTTCAAGGAGTTTGTCATGTTTCTATACTCGGAGAAGGGGATCTCACCCCTCTACCACGACCCGGTGTCCAGGGCAATACGGATCGGCAACGCCACCTTCTACATCAAAAGGGACTTTACAGTTGAGGGGGATTCCCATATACTCCCCGATGCCAAACGCTGGATTGAGGAGTTCAGGTCGGTAAGGAGGTGATACGATGGCCATCCTGGGCGGAGGAAGTCCCCCCAGATACGTCTCTCTGATAGAGCCAGGCACGAGGGACAGGAACAGGATTATTGTCAGACCTCGAGCCAAGTGGGTCACCCAGGGTTCGGATTTATCGCCCCAGGAACTGCCTCAGGACGAGGAACTTATGATAGTTACCCCAAAAACAGTTCTCAGGACGACCCACTACCTCACTCCTGTCCTTTACACATATGGAACCAATGGAATAGTGATCAAGGACATACTGGAACCACGGATGTCCCACATTCCCTATAACCTCACCTCCATCGGGGGGGAAGCCGTGGGTAAAGAGGGAGAAATTATCGGCGTTGTCTACATCAACAAAAACCCCGTCGATCTGATCACTGGTAAGCGGATTCCGGTCAGGTTGAAGGACAAGAACGCCACTATCACGGTGCACCTCAAGAAGGTAACCCTCTCCGTTGCGAACATAACCTCTTTCGTAACGAAGCTGTGGGCCAGGGGAATAGAGAGTGACGCTGAACTGCAGGAGGGAATTGTGGAGCGTATTCAGTGGGACATAAAGGAGGTGGCAAAGTCCTACACGCTGGACGAGATCTTTGACAGGGCCGACGAAATGATGGAGAAGGTTAAGTCAATAGTCGCCTCCACCGTGCAGGAGTACAGCCTCAACCTGGTTGATATTGTGATGGACGTGAACATACCATCACAGGTCGCGGAGTACTACTACTGGCACACCATCAGGGGGATGCCCGAGGAGATACCCTACGCCCTGAGCGTGCTGAAGGATCTGAAGGAGAACGTTCCCGAACTCCTGGACGAGGTGGGACCCCTGCTCGTGATGGCCCTTATCTCGAAGGACGAGAACATACAGAAGCTCGGTGAGAGTGCTCTGGAAAGAATCCTCAGAAAGGAGCTCTCGAAGTTCGACGGGGAATCCGAGTGACCGAAAAATATTTAACCACCTTTCCGTGATAGGCTAACGACAAAACTTCCGGAGGTGCCAGAAATGGCTGAGGAGCACGTCGTCTACATCGGAAAGAAGCCGGTTATGAACTACGTCCTGGCCGTTATCACCCAGTTCAACGAGGGTGCCAAGGAGGTCAGCATCAAGGCTCGCGGTAGGGCCATCAGCAGGGCCGTTGATGTCGCCGAGATCGTCAGGAACAGGTTCCTTCCAGAGGTCAGGGTCAAGGAGATCAGGATCGGCACCGAGGAGCTTCCGACCGCCGACGGCAGGACCGCCAACACCTCGACCATTGAGATCATTCTCGAGAAGCCGTGAATCTGACCCCTTTCCTTTTACTTCGGAAGGCTTCAAACCCCATTGGAACGATGAAAACTTTTAATATAATTCCCTCATAGTTTCTTCCGGTGGCGCGCTTGGACTACGAGACCATTGACATCCACGATGGGAAGGCGAAGGAGCTTGCGCAGATTCTGGTCAATGACAAGGCGATAGCCATCCTCCACCTTCTAGAGGACAGGGCACTTTCGATAAGCGAAATCTCCAAGGAACTGAACTTACCCATCTCCACAGTGTCGTACCACATAGAAAGGATGCTCAACGTTGGACTCGTGGAGATCGCGGGCAAGAAGTACGGGAAGAGACTGCAGGAGGTGAAGCTGTACCGCGCCTCCAACCGACCGATTCTGCTGCTCCCCAGGAAGAAAGCCGCAGTGGTCAAGAAAAAGACACTGGCGGGCATTGATAGACTTCACATCATAAGTCTCGGACTGGCCGGACTTGTTGCGGCGGGAGTTTACGGGATAGCGAGGATCCTCGTGACCCCGGCAGGGGAGCCTTCGCGGGGGACCAACTACACCGTGATGTCGGCCCCGGAAAGAGCACTCGCGCCGAAGGCTACCAACACAAGTACCGGAGTTATTCTTCAACCCCCAGGAGGCGAGCTGACACATTCCGCAGCCTTGATAATCGGTCTGGTCGTTGCGGCGTTCTTCTTAACGTCTCTCCTGGTTTTTCACGTTCTAAAACGCCGCCCGTGAGGAAAATTTTTTAAGTTTCCCTACCAACCTCTCCCCAGGGGTGGTAAAATGGGACCCAGGATAGCGGTGGGACAGGTGGTTAAGAGGAAGGCAGTGATAGTCAGGCCGGACGACACCGTTCACAGAGTGGCCCGGATACTCTCGAAAAACAGGGCTGGAAGCGCCGTGGTTGTGATGGACGACGAGATCGTGGGTATAATAACTGACAGGGACATACTAGACAAAGTAGTCGCGAGAGGAAGGGACCCCAAGACCGTCAGGGTTGAGGAGGTAATGACAATGAATCCCATAACCATCGAGGACGACTACGACGTCCAGGACGCGATAGACAGGATGATGGAGAGGGGAGTTCGGAGGCTCCTCGTTACCCGGCTCGGGAGGCCCATAGGCTTCGTTACGGCGGCGGACCTTCTGGCTGCCCTGAACGCCTACAACAGTGAGAGCGAAGAAGAAGCCGAGGAGGAGGCCGAGGTCTACGGTATCTGCGAAGTGTGCGGCCAGTACGGACCCCTCTACAGGGTTTACATCGGAGGACAGGAGAAGTGGGTCTGTGAGAACTGCAAGGACGGCCTCAGTCCCTAGCCCCTCAGCTCCCCCATAATAGCGTCTAAAACCTCGGCAAAAACCCGGTTTCGGTTCTCAGGACTGAGGGTATAGGTCCTCCCAAGGGGTCTGAACCTGTCAACCATCTTCCTGTGAACCACGGCAAGGAGGGGTTTTTCAGACCTTAAGGCCTCTCCAACGGCCCTTACAAACTCCCGGCTCCTGTACTCCATGGGGCCGATCTCGTCTATGACAACCAGATCCGCCTCGAGGATAGCCCTTCTTATTGCGGAAACTCCCACCCGTTCGAGCTCGTCCACGTGAAGGACGTACTTCCCGAAGGGAACTCCTGGTAGGTAAGAGGTCCCGCGGAGACTCGCGAGCGTTCCCTCCTCCCCGGTATCGAGGGCAATTACCCTAAAACCGATCCTTTTCCCGTTCTTCCTGACCTCCCGGGTTATCATTCCACCCACGAGGTAACCCCAGCGATCAACTTCCCTGGCGACCCTCTCGACAAGCGTCGTCTTCCCGACTCCCGGCGGACCCGTTATGAATATTCTCAGCACCATCCGGCTCACCGGAGAAAGTTTAGCTGGAGACATTTAACCCTTTGGGCAGAGATGTGATCGATGCATACAGGCGACAGCAATAAACTAATTGAGGATTCAATTTGAGGATTCAATCCCGGGAAATCGCTTCAAGGGTTCGGAAAGGCCTTACCTGGAGACGTTGGCATCGCCTTTGAAGATGCGCTTCCATATCATCGCATCCCCGGGAAGCAGGAAGTCTTACCGCCCACACTCCAAACGGGATCGGCGGATCCACCGGTTGGATCATTCCCCACGCGGACCTTCACGTTCCGCCGATCAACATTGTGGGGACGCAGAGGGACTGGGCCTTTCCTTTTAGCGCCCGAAGGTTTGCGCCAGCAGAACGGTTTTAAGTTCCTCCAGTATACCCCCTGAGGTGATGACCGTGGAGTTGAGGTACAAGCCGGAGGAACTCACGAGACTGCCCAGAACCGTGGGCTATAAACCCGGAAGGGTCATCATGATCGATCAGACGCTCCTTCCCTGGGAGTTCAGGACGATAGAGCTGACGACCGTTGACGAGGTGGCAGATGCGATAGTCATGATGAAGGTCCGCGGTGCGCCGGCAATCGGAGCGGCAGCCGCCTTCGGTCTGGCACTCTACGCGGACACAACGAAAGCTAAAACGAAGGACGAGTTCATGGAGGGCTTTTACTCCGCTTACGACAGGCTTAAGAACACGAGACCGACCGCTGTGAACCTCTTCTGGGCGCTCAACAGGATTAAGAAGCTTGTCGAAGAGCACCTTGAGAGCCCGCTGGAGGAGATAAAGCGCCTCATCGTGAGCGAGGCCCGGAAGATAGCGGACGAAGATGTGGAGGCAAACCTCAGGATGGGACACTACGGCGCTGAAGTTTTACCGGAGGGGAACGTTCTAACCCACTGCAACGCTGGAAGCTTAGCAACAGTCCAGCTCGGGACTGTTGGGGCCGTTCTGAGGGTAATGCACAAGGATGGAACGCTTAAGCTCCTCTGGGTGGACGAGACGAGGCCCGTCCTCCAGGGTGCTAGGTTGAGCGCCTGGGAGTACCACTACGATGGAATTCCGCTCAAGCTGATAACCGACAACATGGCAGGCTTCGTGATGCAGCAGGGTAAGGTAGATGCCATAATAGTCGGCGCCGATAGGATTGTAGCGAACGGCGACTTCGCCAACAAGATAGGGACTTACACCCTGGCGGTGCTCGCGAGGGAACACGGGATACCTTTCTTCACGGTAGCGCCGCTCTCGACGATAGACCTCTCCCTTAAGAGCGGAGAGGAGATACCCATAGAGGAGAGGAAACCGGAGGAGGTCCTCACCTGCGGCGGCTGCAAAATTGCCCCCGATGTGGACGTCTACAATCCAGCGTTCGACGTGACACCGCACAAGTACCTCACAGGAATAATCACTGATCAAGGCGTTGTCTGGCCGCCCTTCGAGAGGAATTTGAGGAGATTGTTCAAAGATAAGGGATGAACCCTCCCAATCCCCGCAGGACACGCTTTTTCATCTTTGATTTTCCATGGGGACCTACAGCCCACTCACCAGAGACTTACTACGGCTCCTGCGTTTCAATTCTCTCCGAGTCTTATTGCGGGGGGACGTTCCATCTCCACCCCCTCAAGATAACTCACCCTTCATCATGACTTCACGCTGAACGCCATTACCCTGGAGCTTTCAATTCTCCTGGAGTCTTATTGCAACGTGAGGGTTCGCATGATTGTCAGTCGCTACAACGAGACTTTCAATTCTCCTAGAGTCTTATTGCAACACAACGATAATCGTGGAGACCTCAAGGATAATGAGCAGTTTCAATTCTTCTAGAGTCTTATTGCAAC
>NZ_JALUYR010000142.1 GCF_027012695.1 Thermococcus sp. | reverse complement strand
GCCAGTGCTGTTGGTAAAGGTCTATATAATCAGTTTTAAGTCTTTTAAGTGAGCCTTCTATTGCTCTTTTTATATGAAACCTATCCATTGCTGTAAGCCCATGACGAATAGGAGGGACAAACCACCCACTTGCAGCACCTGCAACTTTACTTGCTAAAATAATACTATCTCTTGGCTTAGTTTTTAGCCACTCCCCTACTATCTCTTCTGTAAGCCCTGCATATTTCGCTTCTGGTGGTACAGGATAAAGCTCTGCCGTATCAAAAAAATTTACTCCCCTATCATACGCTGCGTCCATTATTCTAAATGCTTCTTTTTTATCAGTGGTAGAGCCAAAAGTCATAGTCCCAAGACAAATTACACTAACTCTAAGACCACTTCTTCCTATATATCTGTATTCCATTCTTAGCCTTTTTTTAAAAATTATACCAAAGCTAGAATCTGTAAATGTTCTCTGACACCAAAAGTTAGTGAATGTATATGGTTTTTTTTAAGTTTTTAAATTTATTTGATTTTTTTCTATTTTTAATTGAATTAATAAACTCCAGTATCTTAACATAATATTTTTACTCTTTTAAAGCACCCGAAGGGAGCTTTATAAAAGGTCGTCTGCAAAATCGTGAATATTTTTCATTATTTTAGGAAATGTATTAAAACAAATATCTTTTGCTTTTTCTAAATCAACCTCTACATCATTAATTTTTATCTTATCTCCTCCAACTTTCCCAACTTTTTCAAAATAGATTCCTTTATCCATGCAAAGTTTTTCAAACTTTTCTTCATCTTTAGGCTCTATTTCCACAAAAGCTCTACTTAGACTCTCAGCAAAAATATCTTCAGGATTTTTAACCTTTACATTAATATCAAGTCCTTTATCACTTACACAAGCCCATTTATATGCAGCAATTGCAAGACCACCTGTACTTATATCTTTTGCTGATTTAATCAAGTCACTTTGTAAAATATCCCAAAGCTTTAGCTCTTTTTCAAAATCAATTTCAGGATGCTCTCCTGCTACTTTTCTACCAAAAACTTTTAAGTATAAACTCCCACCAAATTCTGGTTTTGTCTCCCCTAAAATATAGATTGTATTTCCTTCACTTTTTAACTCAGAACTTCTAAATTCATCTCCAACCCCAACCATAGCAATTTCTGGTGTAGGATAAACACCCTCACCCTCATTTTCATTATAAAGTGAAACATTTCCACTAACTACTGGTGTATTAAGATTTTTACACGCTTCTTTTATTC
>NZ_JALUYR010000141.1 GCF_027012695.1 Thermococcus sp. | reverse complement strand
CTATTATCTCGAGGTTGTTCTCCATGAGGCGTATTCTCCTGCCCTCTGGGTCGATGACGTAGTTTGCTCCAGGATACTTCTCGGGACCGTTGAGGACCATCTTCTTGAGCTTCTCGAAGTTGAACTCCGTAACCTTCTCTGGAACCGTAAGCTCCATCGCGACCGCGAGCGGAACACCGACCTCGTTGATGCTTATCATCGGGTCTGGGCTGATGACGGTACGGGCCGAGAAGTTGACGCGCTTACCGCTGAGGTTTCCTCTGAAGCGCCCCTCCTTACCCTTCAGCCTCTGGGAGAGCGTCTTGAGCGGCCTTCCACTCTTGTGCTTGGCCGGCGGAATGCCCGAGGTCTCGTTGTTGATGTAGGTCGTGACGTGATACTGGAGGAGGTCCCAGAGGTCTTCTATAATCAGCTGCGGCGCTCCGGCCTCGATGTTGGACTTGAGGCGGTTGTTTATCCTGATGATGTCGACGAGCTTGTGGGTGAGGTCATCCTCAGCTCTTATGCCGCTCTCGAGGGTGATGGAGGGCCTCATGGTAACGGGAGGAACCGGAAGGACAGTTAGGACCATCCACTCTGGTCTGGCCTTCTCGGGGTGCAGGCCGAGGAGCGGGAGGTCCTTGTTCGGTATCTTCTCGAGCCTGTCCCTAACTTCGCTCGGCATCATCCTGTGCTTGTACTCGTTGCCCTCCTCGTCCTTCCTAAGCTCGTAGTAGATCGTCGGCCTCTCGAACTTTATGGGGAACTGCGGCGCTCCACAGTGCGGGCAGACCATCCTCTCCTTCGCCTTCTTGTGTATCTCCTTGATGAGCCTGTCCTTGGCCTTCTTCCTGTCTCCCATGACCTCGAACTTGTGCATGTACTCCTCTATCTCCTCATCCGTGAGCTTTATCCTTCCGCACTCGCGGCAGGTGCTCTCCAGAACCCTCTGGATGGTCTTTGCAAAGCCCACGTGGATTATCGGTCTCGCGAGTTCAACGTGGCCGAAGTGGCCGGGGCACTCCCCGGCTCTTGCACCGCAGGTCTCACACCTGAGGCCCGGATCGACGACGCCGAGGCGCTTGTCCATGAGGCCGCCCTCTATGGGGTATCCGTCATCGTCGTAGGTGTCCGGTACTGTTATCTCGGCCGCGCTCATCTTCCTGATTTCCTGCGGTGAGAGGATTCCGAAATCGATACTCCCGATGACCTTTTTCATGTGCATGCTATCACACCCTATCCTTTAACTTCAGGGAGGGTCTTATCACCATCGCCTTCAGCTCGTCGAGCAGGAGTTTGAACGCATAGCTC
>NZ_JALUYR010000140.1 GCF_027012695.1 Thermococcus sp. | reverse complement strand
ACCCACCGCGGAAGTGGAAATTGAAGAACCTTTCGAAGGGGAAAAAGATGAATTTTACAACCTCCTCTTCGGGGATTGGGAAAAGGAAGTCAAAGAGAGGGATGAGGATATAAAACCTCCCGGCGGTGATGACGATGAACTATACCGTCTTTGGTTTGAAGAGGATTAAAACCTTAAGAGTTGGAAGGTAAATGCGGTTAAAGGGAAAAGTCTTTGAGGAGCTGGGAAAAACATTTTTTAACCTCTCGTTGTTATTAATAGGAACGGTAGTAGTTCAACCTTTTGTGTCGGGGAAGTTATCTTTAACTTTAGCCTTTTGGGGGATATTTGGATTTTTCCTCTTTATAGGGTTAGGCATATTTTTAATTGACTACGGGGAGAGATTAAAAGAAAAAGAGGAACAGAAGGAGGAGTAAGATGACGACAGCCGTGATTTTGGTAATAATAGCCGGTGCTGTAGTGGGAATAACAGCTTTGTTTTTGGCACATAAAGAGCTAAAAAGAAGGGAAAAGGAAAAACACGCTTAAAGGTTTGGGGTAAATTAATCCTTTTGGGATTTTTTCTTTTCTTCTCGGAAAGTTTTAAGTTTTAACCAAAAATCTCTACGAATTTCCAAAATAGTGTTGAAAATTCTTTCACCATCTACTGCAAAAATACTTCTTTCTCCCATTTCGAACCATTCTTTCTTTTTATCGTCCCACCCATAAAGCTTGATATTTACATAAGGACTTGGACAATCCCAGCACCAAGAGAAATCTAAAACGACTTTGTGTTTATTAGCTCCTCCTTTGGAGTTTTTTAGCCAAAATTCTACCGTGATAGTTTTGTTTTCGAGGGAATATTCTAAATGTTTAAAATTCTTAAAACCAGGTGTTAGCCCTAAGTTATAGTCAACTACATAGCCGTTATAGGAATTTATAGCTTGAATAAACCGACCGAATTCTTTAATATCCCAAGAAATAGTGTTTTTTGACCTAAGCTGTTGCTCTATGTATTCGGAGAGGCTTAAACCTTTAATTTCAGCGTCTCTTTTTAGCTCCTCTAACAACTCTGGGTCGATTGTTATAGAAATTTTCCTCTTCTTTTTCTCCTCCGGTTTTTTAGGTCTCGGCATAGTTTTTATCTTACCAAAATAAGATTTAAATCTCCTATAAGTTTTTTGGAAAATTTTTAGACCTACTTGGACGTGCTCGGGAGATTTGGAAGCTATTAAGAAAGGACGGGAAACCATATCGAAATAAGGAAATTCGAGGTTTTCCTGATAGGAAAATTAAAGGTGGGCAAGCATAGTCTTTAACCTTTCC
>NZ_JALUYR010000139.1 GCF_027012695.1 Thermococcus sp. | reverse complement strand
CTTGCAATGCTGCATGAGCATTTAATGCTGGAATATTTGTTCTAATTCTAAATCCCATAACTAACTCCTTTTATTTTTTTGCGGCTTCCTTGCCACTTCAATAATAAAATCGGATTTAACAAAAAAAGCTTTATATTTTTTAATCAAAAATGTTAAAAACTTATATATTTTCCAAAAACATTAATCCATTCTTTAAAAGTTAGAAATTACGGAAAAGCTCTTGCAATGCTTGGATTGCAAAAAACTTTAAGTTTAAATGATGTAGATGGAGCAGTAACTACATTAGTCGGAGGAGGAATTGCAACAGGAGCCGCAATAGATAAATTAAGACACGCAATTAATGGCGATAGAGTAGCTACGAAAGATATGACAATGAAGATAGAATAAAAGCATTAAAACATTCTAAAATAGAGCCTAGTTTTGCTGATGAAATTGCTGATGGTGTTATTGCAAAAGGAGATGAAATTAAAGATTTATTAGCTTTTGGAGGTGGATTGGGTGCTATTTACGGAGGTTATAAAAAAGGAAAAGATTATTTACGATCAAAAAAATCAAATACATTAGAAACAAATGAAAAAGCTCCTACAGCTCCAAAAAATAATACAACCCATTTAAATACTTCCAAAACAAATTCTACCATATCTTACTCCTCTCCTAAAACTAGTGGTGGGTTATGGGGTGAACCTCATAACCCATCAGTATTTGAAAAAGTTTCAAATAGTATAGAAAAATATACTTACAAAGTCAAGAACCTTGCACCAGAATTGTTTAAAGGAGCCGTTAAAGTTGGTGGTAAATTAGCTCCAGTTGCAACTGTAGCTGAATTCACTTACCATGCAAATAGTAGATATCATCAATTTAGAAATGAAGGAGATTCTATAACAGAGGCATTTATAAAATCAGGTGTTATGGGTATTACTGATGTAGGTATGGAAACACTGGATTTATTAACATTAGGTCAATATAGCAATTTTGTTAAAAACAGTATAGATGCAAATTTAAATAGACCTCGTTTTGAAGATAGAAATGCTTATAGGTCTATAGTTGACAATCCTTCATTTTATTATAACGCTTCTGGAAATGTTCATAATCTTAACAACGCCGCTAATCCTAGCTGGATTTCTTCAGTAGCTGCTCAAGTTGTAACTCAACCAACAGCAGGCGCTGATTATCATACTTCTGTTGCAAATCAAGTTCAAACAATTCAACTTCAACAAAGATTGGTTCAAGACCAAGAATATATGAGACAATTTATAAATCCAACTAATCCAGCTTATGGAGTTACTTTACAAACTGCTTCAGGAGAATTAAGTCTTTCAACTACACC
>NZ_JALUYR010000138.1 GCF_027012695.1 Thermococcus sp. | reverse complement strand
GAGATGATAACAAAACGTTACTAAAGACTTTCGGGGAATGGGGAGGGGAGGTTTTTGAGGAGGGATGTTTTTCTGAGGGGAATCCCGAATTCAGAGGGACCTCACCGTGATACTACAAAGCCCTCAATGAAAAGGAGGTCCAGTCCTGCTTTTCTGAAGGTTCGTAGGGCGTCCTCCGGCGAGCAGACTATCGGTTCGCCGTGAAGGTTAAAGCTCGTGTTCAGAACCGCACCGATACCCGTTTTCTTCTCGAATTTTTTAATGATGGAATGGTAGGTGGGATTTACTTCCCTTCTCACGGCCTGTGGTCTCGTCGTTCCGTCGACGTGAACTACGGCCGGGGCGAGCTCCCTGAAAGTCCCGCTTGCAAGGTAGCTCATCGTCATGAACTCGTTGGGGTTTCCGCCGAGGTCCTCCAGGTATTCTTCAGCCCTCTCCGGGAGGAGCGAAGGAGCGAAGGGCTGGAAAACGTCCCTTCGGAGGGCAAGGTTGAGCCTTTCCTTAACGCTTTCATCTCTCGGATCAGCTAAAATCGAGCGGTTTCCCAGGGCTCTGGGTCCGTACTCCATCCTCCCCTGAAAGAGTCCGACGAGCTTTCCCTCGTCCAGGACATCGGCGAGAAACTCCGGAACGTCATCGGCTTCCAGGTATTCAATGCCCTCCCTCCTGAGGACAGTCTCCACATCATCCTTGGAATATCCGGGCCCCATGTAGACGTGCTCAAGCCTGAAAGGTTTCCACTTCCCATCCAGTCTCTCCATCTGTGCCTTAACGAAGGCAGCCGAACCAAAGGCCAGTCCTCCGTCGTCCATAGCCGGAAAGACCCACAGGTTATCATCACCGAAGATTTTTCTCAGAACCGCGTTGGCCTTGACGTTCTGGGCCACCCCGCCGGCGTAGGCCACCGGTAGCCCCCTGTCCTTGAGCCTCAGTCCGAGCTCTTCGACGAGCTTTTCAAGGTGCCGCTGGACGCTCGCGGCTATCTCGATGGCCTTCCTCTGAAGGCTCCCCCTGAGGTTCCCCCGCTTCATCTCCTCGGCTATTCTTCTGGAATGCTCTAGGGGGTAGTTAAAGAACTCGGCGAGCCTTTTGGTGGCCTCGAGCCCTATGACCTTGAGGTGGTTGTCAAAGCTCAGTCCCGTTACCTCTATTATTGAACTCAGGTCGTAGGTCGGCCGTCCGTAGGCGGCTAAGCTCATGACTTTACCCTCGTGTCTCATGGGTCGGAAGCCGAGGAGCTCCGTGGCCGAGGCATAGAAATCACCGAGAGAATCAAGGTAAGTGCTCTGGGCTATTCTGATCATCTCTCCCCCCCTGGCCACGTAAATTGAGGAGCTCAGCCCGTCGCCTGCGGCGTCAATGCTCAGAACTATCGCGTCCCTCCAGCCGCTGGTGTAGTAGGCCGATGCGGAGTGGGCCAGGTGGTGCTCAACGAAGATGACCCTCCTCTTGAAGTCTTTCCCGAAAACCGTCCTCAGGTTCTTCTCGAGTTCAAGGAGTCGCTTCTGCCTTCTGAAAACCCCGGCAACTGCTATGACCTCTATCTCCCCGGGGTCGGCTCCCGCCATCTCAAGAACCTTTCTCACGCTCAGTCCTGGGAAACCGCGGTATTTCTTAACCCGGTTCAGGCGCTCCTCGTTCACCGCGAAGATTCTCCTGCCGTCGATGAGAACGGCCCCCGCATCGTGGCCGTCGTGGAGTCCCAGTATCATAGGGCATCCTCCATCACAGCACGCCCGGAAGTAACGTCCTGGGGTGTGAGAAATGGGAAATCAATAGGTTCTGGCGAACCTCGCCATGAACTTCGCCTCCCTGCCGCAGACGGGACACCTCTTGCCCTCTGGAGCTTTAGCCTTTTCCTCCGGATAGGGAACGCCGAGCATCTTGGCGTCGAGCTCTTCCTCCATTTTAAGGCCGCACTCCTCGCTTCCGCACCAGGGAATCTCGACTATTCCGCGCCTGTCCTCGAAGACCTCCTTAGCTTCTTCTATCGTATCAACGCGCTTGATGTGGCCCTCGAGGAACTCCTTTGCCCTGTTGTAAAGGTTCTCGTGAATCTCATCCAGGGTCTTCCTGACGTCTTCAACGACGTTCTCGCGCTCGACTGTGAACTTCTCCATCGTGTCGCGCCTCGCTATAACCGCCTTCCTTCCTTCAACGTCCCTCGGGCCGACCTCGATTCTGAGGGGAACGCCCCGGAGCTCCCAGTCGTAGTACTTCCTGCCCGGCCTTATGTCGCGTTCATCAACGTGAACCCTGAAGCCGGCTTTTCTAAGCTCCTCGGCAATTTCCCTCGCGTAGGCGAAGACGTCAACGCTGGCATCTTTCTTCGGTATGGGCACGATTACGACCTGGATCGGGGCAATAGTTGGCGGGAGAACCATTCCGTTGTCGTCGCCGTGGACGGATATGACCGCGGCAAGAAGACGCTCGCTCATTCCGAAGGTCGTCTGGTGGACGTACTCATGCTCACCTGTTTCCGTCTCGTACTTTATGTCGTAGGCCCTTGCAAAGTTCTGGCGGTAATTGTGCATCGTGCCAATCTGGAGGGTTCTGCCGTCGGGCATCATTATCTCCGCCCCGAGGGAGTAGTAGGCACCGGGGAACTTGTCCCATTCCGGGCGTTTGGAGATTATGTATGGTAGTGCAAGGAACTTCGCGAGTCTATCAAATATCTCGAGGTCCTCCTTAACCTGCCTCTCCGCGTCTTCAAAGTCAGCGTGAGCGGTGTGGGCTTCAAAGAACCGGCTGATTTCCCTAACCCTGATGAGGGGTCTCGTGTGCTTGGTCTCGTAGCGGTAGACGTTAACTATCTGATAGACCTTGAAGGGTAAATCGGCGTGGGAGCGGATCCAGAGGGAGAACATGGAGTACATAGCGGTCTCGCTCGTGGGTCGGAGGATGAGCCTTACGTCAAGGGGGTCCAGACCTGCATGCGTGACCCAGTAAACCTCGTCCTCAAACCCCTTTATGTGCTCGGCCTCCTTCTGGAACTCCGTTTCGGGAATGAGAGCGGGGAAGAGGACCTCATCATGGCCGGTTCTCTCCATTTCGGCCCTTATGAACGCCTCGATGTTACGCATAATCCTGAGACCGTAGGGGAGCCAGACGTTCATTCCCTTGACGGGATAGCGCTTGTCTATTATTCCCGCCGTTTCGAGGATCTCGTTGTACCACTCGCTGAACTCGTTGCTCCACTTCTCACGCCTCACCTTTCCCATGACCACCACCTAAAGGGAAAACAGGGAGGAGTTTTTAAGCTTTCCCGGGGCCGGAAATCTTATTAGGGTCGTTTCGATAGAGGTCTCAAGGTGGTGTTATGAGGCCGAGGGTTCTGGTTACGTTTAAGATGAAGAGCAAACCCCTCGAGGAACTGAAAAGGTACACGGACGTTGACATCGTTCTCTACCCGAACGTTGAGAAGCTCAAGGAGATAATAAAGGACTACGACGGGCTTATAGTTTCGCCACTCACCCCCGTTCCGGGGGAGGTCATCGAAAGGGCCGAACGGCTCAAGGTGATAAGCTGTCACTCCGCTGGCTACGACCACGTTGACGTGAAGAAAGCAACGGAGAGGGGAATATACGTCACCAAGGTCTCGGGATGGTTGAGCGAGGCGGTTGCCGAGTTCGCGGTCGGCTTAACGATAGCTCTCCTCCGGAAGATAGCCTACGCAGATAAGTTCATTCGCTCCGGAAAGTGGGACTCCCACAGGACCGTCTGGAGCAGCTTCAAGGAGATAGAGACCGTCTACGGCAAAAGGGTCGGAATCCTCGGAATGGGAGCCATAGGAAAGGCCATAGCGCGAAGGATGAGGGCAATGGGGACGGAGGTACTCTACTGGTCCCGGTCGAGGAAGGAGGACATAGAGAAGGAGGTTGGAGCCGTCTACAGGACGCTCGACGAGGTTCTCAGGGAGAGCGACATAGTCATCCTCGCGCTTCCCGCAACACCGGAAACCTACCACATCATCAATGAGAAGAGGGCAAAGCTCCTCGAGGGCAAGTACCTGGTGAACATAGGGCGCGGGACGCTGGTTGATGAAAGGGCCATCGTCAGGGCCCTCGAAGAGGGCAGGCTCAAGGGCTACGCGACCGATGTTTTCGAGAGGGAGCCCGTTCAGGAGCACGAACTCTTTGAATACGAGTGGGAGACCGTATTAACGCCCCACTACGCCGGTCTCTCTAAGGAGGCCATGGAGGACATGGGCTTTCAGGCGGTGAGGAATCTGCTCGCCGTCCTAAGGGGCGAGGTTCCGGAGGATCTCGTAAACCCCGAGGTTCTCAAAATCCGTCCGCCGGAGAAGGTTAAGATGCTCTGAGGTGGTAAAATGGGGCCGGATGAACTCATAGAAGCCCTGGATCCCTACGGAAAGCCCATCAGGATCGGTGATGGGGTCGTCTTCGAGATGGTTGACGAGGAGAGCGGAACCGGGGACAGGATTGCCTTTTTCGTCCCTGGCCTGGATGATGAACCCGTGATCAAAGCTTTCCTGCGGGCTATCGAGGACCTGACAGACCATGATATCCCCGGAAGGAACGTCTTCGCCTTTGGATTCAGGCCGGAGTTTGATGGAGAGGTCATAGGGGTATCCTTCAGGCCGGGAAAAGGCGGCATCGTCCTTGGCCACGTCCCTGAAAGGGTCATCAGCATAGCGGAGAAGAACGGGATCCCCTTCGAGAGGGGAGACTTTGGGGGAATACTACTCGTGGGGGACTCGGAGGAGGACGTTGACGCTTTAACGAAGCTGATAGAGGCAGTGGTCTTCGAGTGGTAGGTGGGTCGAGGTGGACGTTCTGAGATACGCCGGCTATTTCGTCGCTGGGGTATTCATAGGGATCCTCGCGGCGATGTTCGGCCTAGGAGGGGGTTTCCTAATAGTCCCCACCCTCAATTTCCTCGGCGTGGAGATACATCGCGCCGTCGGAACCTCGAGCGCCGCGGTTGTTTTTACTTCCCTCAGCTCGGCCATAGCCTACCATCGCCAGAGACGGATCCACTACCGGGCGGGTCTGCTCCTGGCCCTGACCGCGGTTCCCGGGGCCTATCTCGGGGCCTGGATGACCTCCTTCATAAGCGCCTCCGGAATGAAGGTCCTCTTTGGACTGGCCCTGCTGATAGTCGCCCTGAGGATCTACAGGAAGAGGAGCGTTGAGCCCGGGGAGGTTAGACCCAGCGAGATCCGGATTAACTATCGCATCCTTCCCCTGGGCGGTTTATTCTCCGGAATTATCAGCGGTTTGCTGGGTGTTGGAGGGGGAATAATCAACGTGCCGTTGTTGACCTACCTAGGCCTCCCGATACACTACGCCGTCGCGACCTCGAGCTTCGCCATAGTCTTTACCGCAACCGCGGGGGCGTTGAAACACTACATGCTTGGCAACGTTGAGGTTCGGTGGCTGGTTCTCCTCGTGCCGGGGCTGATTGTGGGGGCCCAGATGGGGGCGATGATAGCGCGGAGAACGAGGGCCGAATCCCTAAAGGGGGCCTTTGCTGTGGTCATGACGCTCCTGGCCATCAGGATGGTTCTCAAAGGACTTGGCCTTCCCGTGCCGTGACCTGAGATAAGGCACCAGGAGAGCCAGGGTGATGAGAACCGAAACAAGCCACGCTACGACAAGGGGCCGGTCGTAGGGGTGGTAAAGGCCGCCTGTGATGGCTTCCAGCAGCGCCACCGGAAACAGCATCAGGGCCAGAATCAGCCCTAGAAAACTGCCGATGATGAAGAACAGGACGCTGGAACTTCCGTAGTTTCCTCCGACAAGGCCTTCCGCCCAGTAACCGATAGCGAGGGTAACGATAGCCAGGATACCTGCCAGGAGAGGGTGTAGGGGGCCAAGTTTTCCCTTCCTCCACTGGATGAACCCGTAGGCCGCGACCAGAAGGAGAAATGCTCCAGCCGAGGCCATCCAGGCGGAGAGGTCCTTGTAGAAACCATAGGGGGCATCCCAGTTGGCGAAGGCTATCGCACCTGGCTGGGTCAGGGTGAAGGCGAGGCCGATGAGCAGGTGGTAGAGACCGGCCCGTGATCCCATAGAATGCCCTATGTAGTTAGAGTATTTAAGGCTTCTGAAGGCCGTCAGATTTTAAAACCCCCTTCCATACTGATCCCCATGTTCCCTTACGTCATTGATTTCATCGCTGGACTTGGCATTGGTTTCATCGCGGGACTGCTTGGGGTTGGCGGTGGCTTCCTCATAGTTCCGACACTGGTCCTCATGGGTGAGTCCATCCACGTCGCCATCGGGACGAGTTTGGCGTGCATAACGATAAGCTCCCTGGCCTCGGCCTACACCCACCTCCGCAGGGGCGCGGTTCTTTTCCGGGTCGTCCTGGTCAAGGAGGCCTTCTCAATACCGGCCGCCTTTTTGGGCGCATACCTTTCATCCCTCCTGCCCGAGGCCATTTTAAGAACGGTTTTCGCGGTCCTTCTCGTGTACCTTGCCTACTCACTCCTGAAAAAGGGGAACGGGGCAGATGGCCCGACAGCGGTCAACTACCGCCGCGTCCCTCTGGTGGGATTTCTCGCCGGGTTGATGAGCGGACTGCTCGGGATAAGCGGGGGGATCCTGAACGTTCCCCTCTTCCACACCTACGTTGGAATACCAATGCGCTACGCGATAGGGACGTCCAGTCTGGCCCTGTTCTTCACGGCCCTCGCGGGTGCCATCGCCCACTACCGCCTGGGTCAGGTCGACCTTCACACCGCCTTCCTCCTGGCCCCGGGCATAATCCTGGGTGCCCATCTTGGGGCCATCTCCGCTCACAGGACCCGGCCCGCGACCCTCCGGAGGGTGTTCGCCCTCCTCCTCGTCGCGGTTGCCATTAGGATGGTTCTTTGAGAGGCAGGTTTATCAAGCGGATTTTCAGATCACAGGGAGGTGGTGTTAATGGAGCTGTTCGAGAGGGTGAAGGAGGCCTATGGGATCGAGATAAGGGACGAGAACGACATGACGAACGCCTGGAAGCTGGTTGAAATACTCAAGGAGAGGGGATGGGTGGTCTACATCATCACCGCGAAGGGGAGGGAGCAGGTTGACGCCTGGCACCCCAGCTTCGGCTCGTTATTCGCCCAGTTCGGTGAGAACCCTGGCTTTAGAAGTGTTCTGGAAGGTATCTGCAACGTTGCACTCATTGTAAAGGAGCTTGAAAAGAAGGGGACACTCTAAAACGTTCCTCTCGTCCGAGTCCTCAAATAGGGCCCCGGGCTATTCCAGACCGGTAACTCCCGCGAGGGGACATCTACCTATCGAGATTCTCAAGCGCCCCAGGAGAAGGGTGAGGGTAATGATACTGGAGGACCGGAGAAGTCGGGGTTTTAGGGTTAATAGGGATGAGAAAAGCCTTCAATCCCTCCATGTTTCTTCTTTAATGCCCTCCTGGGAAAGAGAAACCCGAAGAAACGTTTTGAAACGAACAAAGTCCGCCGGGTTCCTAATATAGGTTCGGAGCATAATCCCACATCGGGTGAAGGCCATGAATATGAGTGTGAAAACACTGCTGGTGCTCTCCATAGGAGCACTGATACTGCTCAGCACCGCTGCATGGGCGGCCAGCGTAAACACCACGGCAACCACGACCCCGGTGAGTGGTCAGACCACACCGGTTAACACCATCCCCGTAACCAACGACACTTCGGTTAACACGACCAGCGCCACCAATAGGACGAACACTGGCGGCGTTCAGGCGTACAACCTTCTTGTGATCCTGGATAAGGTCGCCAACTACACCGCCGGCCTGATAGCGGAGCTCAACGCCAGCAACGTCACGATCTCCAACTACACCCTTGGTCTCTACTACCGGGCTGAGGCAACCCGCGCCCAGGCGTGGGAGCTTTACAAGGCGGGCAACCACAGTGGAAGCATAAACGCCTCTATAAATGCCCTTTACCTCTACAGGGAAGTCATCGAGGAGCTTACCGACTACTACGAGGAGTACAGGGAGAGGGAAATGGAGAACGAGCAGGAGTACTATGAGATAATAATGGACGCCAGGGAGGAGCTGCATCGGGCCGCGGAGTACCTCCCGTACGTTGAAAAGGTCATCGAAGAGGCCAAAGCGGAAGGTCTCAACGTTACCTACGTCACGGAGCTCTACAACGAGACCAAGGCCGCCTATATGGTCGTTGCCCGGGATCTCGCCAGTGGTAACCTCATCGCCCTCAAGGCGGACCTTGAGTATGCGGAGGAGCTCATGGACGAGCTTGAGGACGCCGTTGAAGAGCTCCAGGAGCAGATCGTTACAGCCAAAGCCGATGAGATCAGCCAGGCTTTTATGGAAAAGCTCCAGGAGCAGATGAGGTTCATGCAGAAGCTAATGGCAATGCTCGGGAACTCAACCATAAACGCCACATACCTTCAGGAGAGTCTGATAGAACTCCAGATCATGTACGAGGAGTTCAACGCCCTCATTGAGAGCGGCCGGTATGAGGAAGCCCTGGATATGCTCCACGACATCAACGAGGAGCTGAAGGACATAATCGAGGACACCAGGGAGATAGAGAGGGAGTACCGGGAAGGGAAAGAGCACGAGGACGAATACAGGGAGGACCACAAGGAGAAGGACGATCACAGGGACGAATACACCGACGATGAGTGTGATGATGACCGGAATGGGGAATATGAAGAGCAGGATGATCAGGATGAGAACAACGACCGCCAGGGGGACTCCGATGACGACGGCAAAAAGAAGGAGCGCAACGATTGGAACGAGTCGGAGGATGAGTGAATTTCCCCCTATTATTTTTATGGGATTCCCCAAACCTCGGGGGGTGCTTGGATGAGGAGCGGAGCAATATCGGTGCTTGCAATTTCACTCATGATCCTGCTCTTGCCCTCCATAAGCGGGCAGTATTCGGTCGAATCCCTTAGCCTTGGGGTCTATTCCGATGGGTACGTTAAGGTAAGTGAAGTTGTCCTCCCAGAGAACTACACGGTGAGTTTTTCCCTTCCACTGCCTTCAGTTAACGTTGAAGGGGTTGTCGTTCTCGATGAGAATGGAAACCCCCTGCCATACGAGATAAACGGTTCCACGCTTACCGTGTATTTTGAAAACGCTACCCGTGTTTGGATAACCTACTACACCCCTGATCTAACGTCAAAAAGCGGTGCCATATGGAGCCTTCGTTTCAACTCAACCGTGCCCGTTAAAATTACTTTTCCGGATAACGCCCTCATAGTTGGCCTTACAGACATACCCCTTGAGATAACGGGAAACTCAATACTAATGCCCGCTGGAAATCACACAATTTCGTATGTCCTCCAGTACAGACCCACCACAGAAGTGCCGACAACGTCCGTTCCGGAAACCACTGCGGAGTCTTCCAACTCATCACTGCCCCCTCATCCTGGCTCCTCACCAAACACTCCGGATAGAGACTCGACAAACTGGATAACGATAGGTACCCTGGCACTTCTTGTACTGGCTGCGGGGAGCGTTATCTATATGAAACACAGAAAAGATGAGGAAGAAACCGACATCAGCAGGGAGGACTTTGCGGGACGCCTCAAAGAGTACGAACTGACAAAGGACGAGGAGAAGGCCCTGCTCTACCTCTTCGACAGGGGTGGGAGGGCCAGACAGGCCGAGATAAGGGAAATGCTGGGCATTCCAAAGACGACAGCCTGGAGAATGTTCCAGCGCCTTGAGAAGCAGGGGCTGGTGAGGATTTACAAGAAGAAAAGGGATAACTGGGTGGAGCTCAGGCTCTGAGCCCTCACCGTATCCTTGCCCCGAGCTTCACCTCTTTATCGGGCATCAGCAGGGCGACGTTTTCGCCATCGTCGGCCGCGAGGAGCATTCCCTGGCTTTCAATTCCCCTGAGCTTCTTGGGCTCGAGGTTCGCTATGATGACGACGGTCTTGTTGAGCAGCTCTTCCGGCCTGTAGTACTTCTTGAGACCGGCAACGAGCTGCCTGACCTCTTCTCCGATGTCAACCTTTACCACGTAGAGCCTGTCGGCGTTGGGGTGGTCCTTGACCTCGATTATCTTCCCAACCCTCAAATCGAGCTTCGCGAAGTCGTCAAAGCTTACGTACTCCATCGTTTTACCCTCCTCAGCTTTTTCCTTTTTTCCAGGAGCCCTGGCCTCTTCGGCCTTTTCACTTTTCATATCAACTTCCCCGTAGATGCTCCTCAGGAGCGCCAGGGCTTCTTCCCTCCTCTTCTCCCCGAAGCGCTCTAAGATGACTTTGAAAACGTCGTCCCTCCTGTAGTACTTGTCGAGGAGCAGTCTGGCGCTCTCCGGGTTGCCCCTTCCTATGTAGTTCACTATGAAGTGAATTATATCCTCGTCGGTCACCTTCCTGAACATCGGCGTTGCCTTCCTGACGCGGTGGCCGGCTTTAATCTCGCTGAACTCCCACCTTTTGAGCTCTTCGAGGTTGAGGAGGTGCCATATCTTCTCGCTCGCGTCCGGCAGGAACGGCTCGAGGAGGATTCCGAGGGCCTTGACTATCTGAAGGGAGACGTTTACGGTTGTGGCCGTTCTCTCGCGGTCTGTTTTAGCGGTCTTCCACGGTCTCTGGTGGTCGAAGTAGCGGTTTCCGAAGATCGCTAACTCCATGACGCGCTTGAGGGCGTCCTTGAAGCGGTATTTGCTTATCAGCTCGCCCGTCTCCTTGAAGGCTTTTTCAATTTCCTCGAAGGCTTCTCTGTCACGGTCGTTCAGCTCGCCTCTCTCAGGCACAACGCCGTCGAAGTACCTGTTCACGAAGGTCATAGCTCTGTGCACAAAGTTTCCGAGGTTGTTCACGAGTTCCTCGTTAATCTTTATCTTGAAGTCCTCGAAGGAGAAGTCGCTGTCCCTCGTTTCGGGCATTATAGCGGTCAGGTAGTAGCGGAGGTAATCCGCCGGCCATACGTCAAGGAACTCGTGGACCCATATGGCCCAGTTCCTGCTCGTTGAGAACTTCCTGCCCTCGAGGTTGAGGTACTCGTTCGCCGGGATGTCGTGGGGGAGCAGCCAGTCGGCCTCGACTTCCCCGTCCCTGTATTTACCATAGGCCATCAGGAAGGCCGGCCAGAATATAGCGTGGAAGGGCACGTTGTCCTTGCCGATGAAGTGGATTATCCTGGTTTCACCGTCGAGGTTGAGCCAGAACTTCTTCCACTCGTTCTCCCTTCCTTCCCTCTTCAGGTGCTCGATGGTGATGCTGATGTAGCCTATTGGCGCCTCGAACCAGACGTAGAGCACCTTGCCCTTGACGTCCTCATCATCCAGCGGAACCGGGATCCCCCAGTCCAGGTCCCTGGTTATCGCCCTCTCCTCAAGGCCCTCGTTAATCCACCCAAGGACCGTGTTCTTGACGTTCGGCTTCCAGTGCTCTTGGCTTTCAACCCACTCCTTGAGCCTCTCCTGGAAGTCCCCCATTTTTATGTAGTAGTGAGCGGAGTCCTTGAAGGTTACGGGATTACCGCAGATGTTGCAGCGCGGGTTGATAAGGATCTCAGGAGTAAGCGGATGGCCGCAGACCTCACACTGGTCGCCACGCTGATTTTCGGCGCCGCAGTAGGGGCAGGTTCCGATAACGTATCTATCGGGCAAAAACATCTTGTCGTGCTCACAGTAGGCCTGCTTGGTGACCTTCTTTACGAGGTGGCCGTTTTCAAGTGCCTTTAAAAAGAACTCCTGGCTTAGCCTGTAGTGGACGGGCAGTTCAGTCCTTCCAAAGAAATCGAAGCTTATCTTGGCCCTCTCGAAGGTAGTCTTTATGTGCTCGTGGAACTCGTCAACTATCTCCCTCGGGCTCCTACCTTCTTTCAGCGCGCGGAAGGTTATCGGTGTTCCATGCTCGTCGGTACCGCAGACGAAGAGCACTTCCTCGCCTTTAAGTCTCAGATAGCGCACGAAGATGTCCGCTGGGAGATAAGCTCCAGCAAGGTGTCCCGCGTGAATTGGCCCGTTAGCGTAAGGGAGTGCCGATGTGACCATGTACCGCACCATTTTAACCACCGTCCGCCAATGGTCCTGCCCCCTTATAAGAACTGCGGGTTTTAAACATTACGGTGGGTTATTAAGTGCAGAGAAAAATATGCAGGGTTTGATATAAAATCACTTCCCCAGCGAAAGCTCCTTTGCCCTCACGATTATCGCGTTTTCAGGTAGTTCCACCTCACCGCGCGTTATTATCACCGTTCCTTCATAGGTCATCATCGTAACCTTCACCTTCTTGAAGCCGCCGGTTTCTCCAACTATCACGATGGGCTTCTCCTTCAGCTCAAGAAACTTCCTGAAGACCTCCTGCTCGACGAAGACGAGAACACCTCCAGCTATAACGCGGTTGGCGTCTATCGCCATTCCACATCCCATAGGCATCACCGTAAAGGTTTAAGACGCTGGGGCTGATTTGGTTTTCGGTGTGAGAGATGAAATCCCACGTTGTCGAGCGCTTTAAGTTCGAGGCGGCCCACGCAGTCATCCTAAACGGCAAACCGGAGGAGATACACGGTCACACCTTCAGGCTTGAAATAGCTGTTGAAGGTCCGCTGAGAAACGGCTATGTCATTGACTTCCTCCAGCTGAGGGCGATAGTTGAGGGGGTCATCAAAAAGCTCGACCACCGGAACCTCAACGCCCTCTTCGAGAACCCCACGACCGAGAACATAGCTTTGTGGATAGCGGGGGAGGTTGAGAAAAAGCTCCCCGAAGGGGTTAGGCTTTACCGTTTGAGGCTCTGGGAAGGGGACGAGAACGGGGTGGAGTTCGAGTTCTGAAAAATTCTTCTGAGAATTATTCTCGCGGGAATTTTTTTGTGGGCACTCTCAGGCTTGATAGAGTTGCATCACAAAGGAAAACTTCTTGGAATGTGGCTCAAACACTAGATGATACCTACGCTGACTCTTGGGGAGATCGAAACCATCTTGAAAAACTCGCCGGAGGGAGCTTTAGGAGAGGTTTAGGGTCAGGGAGATAGGGGTCTTTGGCTCCTACATCCGTGTGAGGCGACGGAGAGGGCGATATTCTCGTTGGACTTCTATGAGGTTTCCTTCTCTGCTGGGGTTCATCGAGCTTGAGGATCTCCTCTGTATCAAGGTTTGACCTCGTCATGAAATCTACCCTCAAGCCCAAGAGTGGAGAGCACGTGAAGAAGGAGGTTATCCACCTATGACGTTCCTCAGCATTTCCGTTCTCCCGAAGGAGGGTAGAATGCCAGCGCACCGCCGGGCTTAGGCTCATTAAAAAGAATCGGCATACACATTTTCGGCACCCTTATCTTTCACTTCCTGTACACCCTCCATCATCGCCACACCGCTGCCTGACCCCTTCAGGTCAATCTTTCCCGGGATCAGGGATTTGACGGGAATGGTCTTTCCCTTCTCCTCAGTCGGGGACCAGCTCATCAGATCGCCCTCCTCAACCTCTAGGGCTTTTATCAGTCCGACCGGCCCCTCGATGATGTACTTCGCGGCCTTCTTCGGTGCGTAAAGGCGCCACTTT
Organism: Thermococcus sp.; assembly: GCF_027012695.1. Lineage (GTDB taxonomy): Archaea > Methanobacteriota_B > Thermococci > Thermococcales > Thermococcaceae > Thermococcus. The sequence continues at coordinate 34,241 of NZ_JALUYR010000138.1, read as the reverse complement.
TTGGCGGTCTTGAGGTCCACGACCCTCCTTGAGGAGTCGAGCCAGATTACATCGATGTCGGAGAGCATGAAGAACGTATGAATCGATGCGTTTATTCGGGTCTCTGCCGGGAGGATGAAGACGAGGGCGTGGTTGATACCTCTGGCGAGCATCAAACCGCGGAAACGCTTGGAGAATGTGTCGGCCACCCGGACGGGTCCGTGCCAGATCGTGCCCTTCGTCTCGTTGGTTATCATGCTCACCCCTACACCTCCCGGTTAATAAGTCTGCCGGCGAAAAGTTTTTAAATCACAAAATGTTACTAAAATATGAGAACGTTGGGGGGTGATGAAAGATGGTGGAGAAGAAGGTTAAGACCCCGGAGGAGATCCAGGACGAGATAAGGAGCTACCTCGGCGAGATCGAGTACCTCAGGAGCCAGGTCAGTGTTATTGACGCGACCATCGCCAACCTCAGGACCGTTGACGCGACCCTCGCCTACATCAAGGAGAAGGGCAAGGGCAAGGAAATCTACATCCCGCTCGGAAGCGGAATAGCGATAAAGGGCAAGATAGAGAAGCCCGACGACGTCATCATGGACGTTGGGGCTGGCATACTCGTCGGCGCTACCATCGACGAGGCCCGTGAGAACATCGAGAAGAGGATAAGCGCCCTCATGAGTCTGCGCCTGGCCCTCCTCAGGAAGATCGAGGAGGACAGCAGAAAGGTTACCGAGCTCCTCCAGGAGCTCCAGAAACTCCAGCCTGAGAAGAAGGAGTGAACCTCCTTCCAATCTTTTTTTGGAGGTGGTCCAATGGAGGCAGTGAGGATCTACGAGCTTGAGACCGAGCTGGCCAGGATCAGGGAACTCAGAAGGGCGATTGAACTCAAGATGAAGGAGCTTGAGTACGCCGAGGGGATAATAACGGCTGCAAAATCCGAGCGGAAGCTCTACCGGGCCTTCGCGGACCTGCTCGTGGAGATAACCAAAGACGAGGCCATAGAACACATCGAGAGAATGCGCCTCGCGTACAAGAGGGAAATCGAGAGGCTCAGGGAAAGGGAGAAGGAGATAATGGAGGAAATTGCCAGGCTCAAAGGAGCCCTTTCCTAGCCTTCTCACCCAGCTCAAACCCTTTTCTTAATGCCCTGAGGTTTATCTGCTCCGTTCCCCGGGGAACGGCGTCAACGGTCGCCTTCTCCATGGCCTCCCTGCCCACTATGCCCGTCCACGTCGTCAGTATCCCGAGGGTCAGGATGTTCATAGTGAGACTCAACCCTGTGGTTTCCTCCGCTATTCTCGTCAGGGGCAGTGCCAGGACCTCGAGCTTCTTCTCGAATTCGAAATCTCTGTTGGGGACGAGGTCGCTCTCCACTATCACCTTGGCCCCCTCTCTGACCGTGTAGAGATATTTGGAATAGGCCTCCTGGGAGAAGAAGGCCGCGTAGTCAGGATGGAGAGCCTTGGGGTAGTCTATCGGCTCGTCGCTTATGACCACCTCCGCCTTGCTCGCGCCTCCCCTCGACTCCGGGCCGTAGCTCTGCGTTTGAACCGCGTAGAGCCCTTCATAAACGGCCGCGGCCCTTCCAAGGATAACGCTCGCTAAGATGACTCCCTGGCCGCCGAAACCGCTGAAGAGAACCTCCTTCCTCATTCCTCCCACCCCATCATCTTCTTGGCGCGCTTCTTGTAGGCTTCATACTCCCGTACAAGGCCCGGTCTGTCCCTGTCGACAAATTCCCCTATCACGATCTTGCCCTCAAGCTCCTCCGGCTTCATCTTCTTGGCCTTTGCTAGAGGAACGGTTATCTTCTGGTACCAGCGGAGAAGCTCGGGAGATGTTTTCATCCGGTTCCTCCTTCCAAAGCTAACAGGACATGGACTGAGGAACTCGACGAGTGTAAAGCCCTCCTTCTGGAGCGCCTTTTTGATGCTGTTCATGCCCTGGAGGTAGTTGAAGACGCTCCACCTTGCCACGTAGTTGGCCCCGGCCGAAACCGCGAGCTGGGCTATGTCGAAGGGATTCTCGAACTGGCCGTAAGGTGCTGTCGTTCCCCTCAGACCCTTCAGCGTTGTCGGTGCGACCTGTCCGCCGGTCATTCCGTAGGTGAAGTTGTTGATGAGTATCACTGTAACGTCGAGATTCCTCCTTATGGCATGGATTAGGTGGTTCCCACCTATCGCGGCCGCGTCACCGTCACCCATGAAGGCGATTATCCTGAGGTCCGGATTGGTGAGCTTTATACCGGTTGCAAAGGCCAGCGCCCTTCCGTGGGTGGTGTGGAGGCCGTCGAAGTTGACAAAGCCTGGAACGCGGGAGGAACAGCCTATTCCGCTTACCCAGACTATTTCGTCCTGGTTGAGCCCGAGATCGTCTATCGCCCTGAGGGTAAACTGGAGGGCGGAGCCTATTCCACAGCCCGGACAGAATATCGTGGGGAGCATGTCCTTTCTCATGTACTTGTCGCGTATCTCGTAGGCGGACTTCAGGTACATCATCCCACCACCCTTTCAGCGATCTCCATCGGAGTGTGAACCTCGCCGCCTATCTTCGCTATCAGCTCAACATCGGCCTTTCCGTTTGCTCCTTCCCTGACGAGGTGATAGAGCTGCCCCATGTTCATCTCGGGCACGTATATCTTCCTCACGCGCTCCGCTAACTCCTCTATCACCTCAAAGTCGAAGGGCCATATCGTGTGAAGTTTGAGGAGACCCGCCTTAACCCCCCTCTCACGGAGAATTTTAACGGCCCTTATGGCGGAGCGCGAGACTATTCCTGTGCTTATTATCGCTATCTCGGCATCGTCGAGCTCAAAGGTCTCGTAGCTTATTATCTCGTCCCTGTGGTCGAGAATCTTCCTGAAGATCCTGCTTATAAGTCTCTGGTGGACTTCGGGCTCAACCGTTCTCGGTCTGCCGTGTTCGTCGTGGGTCAGACCGGTGACGTAGGTACGGTAGCCCTTTCCGAATATTGGCATTGGCGGAACTCCGTCGCCGTGCGGGTCCCCAAAGGGAAGCTTGGCCTCCTCCTCGTTCCTGGGCAGCTTGCGGTAGGTTATCTCTATCTCGTCCGGGTTGGGAATGTAAACCCTTTCACGCATGTGAGCCAGCTCTGCATCACCGAGAAGCACGACGGGGGTTCTGTACTTTTCGGCGAGGTTGAAGGCCCTTATCGTGAAGTCAAAGGCTTCCTGAACCGTTGAGGGGCTGAGAACGATGAGCATGTGGTCACCATGGGTTCCCCAGATGGCCTGCATTATATCTCCTTGAGCTGGAAAAGTCGGCTGGCCCGTTGAGGGACCGCCGCGCATCATGTTGACGACGACTATCGGTGTTTCGGTCATTATGGCATAGCCAAGGTTTTCCTGCATGAGAGAGAAGCCCGGACCGCTCGTTGCCGTCATTGCCTTCGCTCCCGCCCACGATGCACCGATTATCGCGGCTATACTCGCTATCTCGTCCTCCATCTGGATGCTCACGCCATCTACCAGCGGCATGTAGAGGGCCATCGCCTCGAATATCTCGCTGGCCGGCGTTATCGGGTAGCCGGCATAAAACCTGCATCCGGCAAGGATTGCCGCCCTCGCTACCGCTTCATCGCCCTGGATAAAATCGGATTTCCCAACTGGAAACGGGTATCTCATTTCGATCCCTCCTCATACCCAACGTTGAAGGCCCTGAGGTTTATCTCCTCCGTCCCCTTCGGAACGCGCCTCCTTATCGCTTTCTCAACATTTTCCTTCTTCACGACGCCCGTCTTGGCAACCAGATAACCCAGGGCCACCATGTTGACGGTCAGGGCCAGCCCCGTGGTTTCTTCGGCTATTCTCGTGAAGGGGGCGCCTATGTAATCCCTATCGGGCTTGACCAGGTCGGTGTCAATGATTAAGAGACCGTCCTCCTTCAGGGAGTCCTTGACCGTGTCGTAGCCGAGCTGGTGGAGGGCAACGAGAACGTCAGCCTTCGTGACCATTACGTCGTAAATCGGCTCTTTGGAAATTATAACGTCCGCTATGGAATGCCCACCCCTGCTCGCTGAACTGTAGTCCTGGGTCTGGACGACGTTGAGGCCCTCTATGGCCGCGGCTTCGCCAAGGATGACGCCCGCTAAAACGACGCCCTGCCCACCAATGCCAGCGAACCTAATCTGCATGAGTCACACCTCCAGATACGACTTTGTGAACTCCAAAAATTCCTTCGCGTATTCAATTATCTCCCGGGCTTCCACCTCGTTCATACTCTCACTCCCTCTGCTTTTGCGGTAGTGTATAGGCTGTCTTTTCTCGGTTCATGGGGCACTATCATTACTGACACTCCGAGTTCAAGTGTCAGCTCGGCGCTCAGCTTCCCAATCCTATCCCAGTCCTCGGGCCTTATTCCATCTTTCAAAATGATGAGAACATCGAGGTCACTGTCCTCGCGAAAGTCCCCCCTAGCCCGGGAGCCGAAGATTATGACCTCCTCGACCCTGTCTCCAAAGGTGTCTCTGATTCTCCTGCCCACCGACTCATACGGTTCCATTCTACTCACCCTTAAGCCCAAAGTGCTCCTGCACCTCGTCAATCAGCTTGTTAAGCTCGGTAACGAACTCCGGTCTCTCCCTGTTAACGAACTCGCCGATGACGAACTTGCCCTCAAGCTCCTCCTCGCTCATCTTTCTGGCCTTGCTTATCGGAACGCTGTTCTTCAGGAACCAGCGGAGCATCTCTGCCGGCTCCTTCATCCTGTTCCTCCTTCCGTACTGAACCGGGCACTGGGAGATAACTTCAACGAGGGAGAAGCCCTTGACGGTCAAGGCCTTCTTGATGCTTTCGATGAGCTGGTAGACGTGGGCAGTGGTCCATCTGGCGACATAAGAGGCTCCCGCTGAGGCTATCGTTTCGCTTATCTTGAGGGGATGCTCGATGTTCCTGTAGGGGCTGGTGGTGGTCTTAGCGCCAAAGGGAGTTGTCGGGGCCAGCTGGCCCCCGGTCATTCCGTAGATGAAATTGTTGACGAGAATAACAGTTATGTCTATGTTCCTCCTTGCCGCATGCAGGAGGTGGTTTCCTCCTATACTCGCCAGATCGCCGTCCCCGCTTATGACGACGACCTTCTTGTCCGGAAGGCCGACCTTAACGCCGGTGGCAAAGGCTATCGCCCTTCCGTGGGTCGTGTGGAGCGTGTCCGCCAAAAAGTAGGGCGAGGCTATCCATGCCGAACAGCCGATTCCGCTGACGACTACCAGATCCTTGGGGTCGAGCTTGAGCTGGTCAACCGCGTTGGCAAAGGCGTTGAGAACAGTTCCACCGCCGCAGCCGGGGCAGAGGGCCGTGGGAAGGGCTTCTTTCCTAAGGTACTTGATGAGCGGATATTTGGAATAGATCTCCTTGGCCATCAGGCAACACCCCTTATCTCGCGCAGGATTTCCTCAACTGTTAACGGAACCCCGCCTATCTTGTTGATTCCCCTTAGCAGAACGTCGTCGTTGACGAAGCGCTGAACCTCAAGAATCATCTGGCCGAGGTTCATCTCGGGAACGAGTATAGCCCTAACGCGCTTTCCTAGTTCCCTCATTCTCTCGCCCGGGAACGGGTGGACAGTCTTCGGTACGAAGAGGCCCGCTTTGATGCCCTCTTCTCTGGCCTTTAGGACAGCTCCAAGGGCCGGACGAGCGGTTACGCCCCAGCTGACGACGAGGATTTCAGCGTCGTCCGTAAAGTGCTCCTCGTACTTCTCGTAAACGTCCTTATTCTGCTCTATCTTCCTGTGGAGCCTCCTAACGAGTTTGTCGTGAACCTCTGGAGTGTAAACGTCCCTCAAACCGTTTTCCTTGTGGGTCGAACCGGTGACGTGGGTGAAGTAGCCGTGGCCGAAGAGCGGCATTGGCGGAACTCCATCGCCGTGCGGGTCTCCGAAGGGGAGTTTAGCCTCCTCCTCGTTCCTGGGCAGTTTGCGGTAGGTAATCTCCACTTCCTCAACGTCCGGAATCCTGACGAGTTCGCGCGTGTGGGCAAGAACACCGTCGAAGAGCATAACCACCGGTGTTCTAAGTTTCTCAGCTATGTTGAAGGCCCTTATGGTTTCCCAGAAGGCGTCCTGCCCGCTGATCGGGGAGAGGGCTACTATCGGGTGGTCCCCGTGGGTTCCCCATCTGGCCTGGAAGAAGTCCCCCTGAGCTCCCTTCGTTGCCTGTCCCGTTGAAGGACCGCTTCTCTGCACATCGACAAGAACGAGTGGTGTTTCGGTCATTATGGCATAGCCAAGGTTTTCCTGCATGAGAGAGAAGCCCGGACCGCTCGTTGCCGTCATCACCTTTAGCCCGGTCCACGATGCACCCACCATCGCCGCTATGCTTCCAATCTCATCCTCCATCTGGAGGTAATAACCCTGGAGCTTGGGCAACTCGCGCGCCATCGTCTCGGCTATCTCGCTCGACGGCGTTATTGGATAACCGGCGTAGAAGCGGCAGCCCGCGAAGATTGCACCGTAAGCGAGGGCCTCGTTTCCCTGCATGAAGTAGTTGCCGGGTTTGTAGAGCTTTTTGAGGAGCCCGATCTGTTCAGGCTCGTCACCTCTGATAATCATGCGTCACCACCTTACCGCGATGGCGAAGTCCGGGCAGAGCAGTTCACAGAGCTTGCACTTGACGCACTTTTCAGCGTGCACGGGAACCGGGTAATGCACGCCCTTTTCGCTCAGATCCTTGCTCCACTCGAAGACCTTTCTCGGGCACATCTCGACGCAGATTCCACAGCCCTTGCAGAGGAAAGTATCAACGTCAATTTCAACGATTCCTTCTGCCTTTCCGACAACTAGATAGCCCTTCTTTTCGACAACTGTGTTCGTGTTTTCAGCCATGAACATCACCCCATGACTGGAGCGTTTACGTTTGTCAACATTTAAAGCTTTCGTGAAGGGACATTGATGTCCATAAAAAAGACATTCGAATACAGTCGTGTATCGCGGGAAAAGTTTGGAGGGATTAAACCAAAATCCGAACACTCACCAGGTAATCAGCTGCCAGTCGAGAAGGCCGTTCTCGACGATGTAGCTCCACCCCTCCCTGCACTCCGGTGTGAGGTTCTCAAGGTAACTGACGTCCTGCGTTGCCGAGAACTTCTTTATGGCCTTTCCTATCGCCCGGTCGTAGTCCGTCAGGCAGTTGTGGGGTCCCCTCGGCGAGCCAGCTCCGACGGGGTCGCTGAGGATTCTCTTGTCTGGAAAGCGCTTCTTGGCCCATATGAGAACTTCAACCGCGCTCCAGAGCCACGGAGGTCTGTACTCCTTCTTCTCCCAGAGCCTCTCGTAGAGCGTCCCCTTCTGGATGTCGGTGATGTTTATTGAGAAGGTATCCGTGTAGGGCTCGGCTTTGATTATGCTCTCCTTGGCGTCCCTTATGCCGTCCCTCTCGGAGAGGAATATCGGCTTGAGCAGGAGGTAGGTTTTCACCTTTGCCCCCGCCTTCCGAGTTATCTCCGATGCCCTGACGAAGTCCTCGAAGGTGTTGCCCTTGTTTATGGAGACGTCCGCTATGTCGTCGTTCGCCGTTTCGAGACCTATTGCCACCTCGAAGTGCTTGTCTGGAACTATTTCGGCGAGCTCTTTAACGGCATCGTATCTAACGAGCTCGCTCCTGCTTTCTATGACGATTTCCTCGACGTTGTCCATCTTTGAGAGAATCTCAAATATTTTCCTCCTGGTTTCTGGCTTCAGCTCACTGTTGTCGAGGAAAGAGCCGGAGGTGAACATCCTCACAGCAAAGGGTCCCTTCTTGCCCTCGATTTTTTTGAGAGCCTCGCGGACGTAGTCGACTATCGCTTCCTGGCTCCACCTTACCTTCGGTGCCGCGGTCGGGTAAGCGCACATATAACAGGCCTTTCCTATTCGGAAGCGGTAGCATCCTATGGTCGGGAGGATTATGAAGAGCGCCTTTCCGGGCTTTCCCGCCACGTTGTCCTCGCTCGTCCAGTAGGTCATGTTCTCACCTGGAGGCGGTTGTGGACAGGGTTTTTAAAGGTGAGGTCGAGTTCTTACCATGTCGCGGATACTCTTAACGAACGACGACGGGATTTACTCCAACGGAATCCGCGCGGCCGTGAGGGCGCTGAGCGAGCTCGGCGAGGTCTACGTAGTCGCTCCCCTCTTCCAGCGGAGCGCGAGCGGCAGGGCCATGACGCTCCACAGGCCGATAAGGGCAAAGCTCGTGGACGTTCCCGGGGCAAAGGTGGCCTACGGGGTAGATGGAACTCCAACTGACTGCGTCATCTTTGCCATAGCACGCTTTGGGGACTTTGATCTGGCGGTCAGCGGCATAAACCTCGGCGAGAACCTCAGCACCGAGATAACCGTTTCTGGGACGGCATCGGCGGCCATCGAGGCGGCAACTCATGGTGTCCCAAGCATCGCGATGAGCCTTGAAGTGGACTGGAAGAAGACCCTCGGCGAGGGAGAGGGAATAGACTTCTCAGTCTCGGCGCACTTCCTCAGGAGAATTGCCGGGGCAATACTGGAGAACGGTCTCCCTGAAGGAGTGGACATGCTCAACGTGAACGTTCCGAGCGATGCAACCGAGAAGACCGAAATCACCATCACGAGGCTGGCCAGAAAACGCTACAATCCCACCATAGAGGAGCGCGTTGACCCGAGGGGACATCCCTACTACTGGATAGTCGGGAGGAGGACAAAAGAATTCGAGCCGGGGACCGATGCTTACGCCCTCAAGGTCGAGCGGAAGGTCAGTGCAACGCCGATAAACATCGATATGACTGCGGGGGTTGACTTTGAGGAAATTATGAAAATACTGAATTCCAAAATGTGGTAGGTTGGGTGCGCAACATCATCTATTCATTTATGGTGCTTTATTAATCATCCCCTGTTACGGAAGGTTGGCGGGAAACCGTGTAATTGTACTTATTATTCATGATAACGAATCGAGCAACGGATCTGAGAAAACTTTTTAAGAAGTTTTGCACATATTGAGTTCGATGATTCACTGTGAAAAGTAGGAAAACGGCCATTCTGTCGGTAGTTTTTTTTGCTGTTTTGGTATTGAGTAGCCTTGCCGGAGCTCTGAGCATAGGCCAGATACCAGCTAGGAACGGTCCCGTAACGCCCAGCGAGGCAACCCTCGTGGCCCAGAAGCACCTGCACGGGGCTTCGGAGCACATACCCAACTTCGAGGACTGGAAAAATTCAAAGCTCTCCCGGCCAGTGGTTTACTACTTCCCTAACGGAACCAAGAGCGCCTACGAGTTTACCGTGCTTGTGAACGGTAAGCCCGATGGATTCATACTCGTGGCTGCGCAGAGGTATATGCCTCCCATCCTGGAGTTCGGCAAGGGAGAAGCACCGAGTACTAGAATTCACTATGCGCAGAAAGTAGCGATGAACAAAGGGTACAAGGTTGGAAACCTCATCTACTATGGAGCACTAACCTATGGTCTCCAAATCGGATCAAACAAAATGCTGAGCTTAGTAGATCGTAAAGTGCAAAACGTACCAAAAAATATCAAATTCCATTTCAGAAAGTCAACATCAATAGCTGAGAATGAAATTTTGAAACCCACCACGTCCCGCTCCTCTGTATTCCCCCTTGAAGATGGAGGTAGCGATGAACACTTAGTTTCTGTGGTTAGATCTATACAAGGAGTTCCCGCATGGACTTCTACGGATAAAGGGGGTGCATCAACTCAATATCCATTCAATGTAGGGTCTGCACGTGATCCCTGGATAGACTGGGATGGATGTGCGGCAGTCGCTGCATCGATGATAATAGCATACTATGAGCCACAATTAAAAGATGAATGGGACCGGGAAGCGGTTATAGACGTACTCCACCACACTATGGGAATTGACGACAATACTGGGGGCTCAGTATGGACGACTCAAGTTGTGGGAATTGAAAACTTTAAGGAAGAGTGGGATTATCTCAGAGGATGGATAGTATATAAACCTGTATACCACGACTTCACAGCAACATTTTATGAGTATTGGACAGATATGGATGTGATTTCGGAGGTTAACAACAACCATCCATTTATGCTGGGCTTAGAAAATGGGGGTAGAGCATCTGATGGGACTGGCCCCTATGGGAACCACGCAGTTACTGGGGTTGGATATATCGCAGCTTGCTCAGAGGATTACTCCAACTGTGAACTTGTTTACATTGAAATTCATGATACATGGAATTTTGAAACGCACTACATTTACAATGGAAACTGGATTGATGCGGACATAATAAAGGTGAGAGCCTCATGAAAATTAAGCAATCTCAATGGTTAAGAGGATTTCTTTTTTTCCTGCTACTTTTTGTTTTACTCGCAACATTTTACTTGCCCCACTCTCTTCTAAGGAATGATGGCAATGATATTGCAAGCAACTCTTGCTTGGAATGCGTCCTAAAGGAGATGCTCTTACACTTTGAAAATCGGACAGAGGAAAAGTGGCTTTCCATAAATGTTTCAGGCTTTGATACTGGGTTTGAAGGAACGGTCTCCAATGGAACAACCCCCTTTAACGTTGCACTCTTCGTTTATGGAAACTTTAGTGAATGCATGGATCAGTTTAGGTTCCTAAAAAGCAATCTGACTGGCGATGTCATAAATGGCTCGGAAAACCGCTTTTGCATGTGGGAACTCCTTGGTGGAGACGAAAGCTACTACATTGAGTGTAGTGAGTTCAAAGGCACGGGCGTTCTCATAGTGGTGAACGGACATGACTGGCAGAGCGTTGCGAAACTCACATGGAGATTCCCGACTCAGAGATGTATTAGACCTGGAACGCGGATTGTTATTCAAACAGGCCATCAGTAATGTTCCAAACGGTTATAAATACACACCTGTGAGGAAATTATTGGGTGGAAGAAGTGAAGTTCCCTAAGATTATTGTGCACATTTCCATACTCCTCCTTGCAGCAATTTGGGAGTTCGTGCTCCTCTACTGGCTTCCGGTGGATTACTATATCGAGAGCGGAATGGTCTGGTTCGAGAACTGGACTGGCCCCGCTGGAAGGCCATACGTCTGTTGGATGGAGTACTCCCCCTCTCCAATCTTCATTGTTCTGGTTCTTCTTCCTGCGCTCATACTCCTAGCTTTGTATATTTTCCACAGGGATTCATCATTTAGAAATCTTGGCCTTTCCATGTTGTTTTCACTATTGGCTGTTACCATAGCACCAGTTTTCATACTCGACCTCTCCATCAATTCTATTCTCCTCATGCTCGTTTCCTTGAGCAGTGGGATCGTCCTCGGGAAAGACATTGGGGATAGGGCAATTCTTGTCTTTGGAGGATTTTTGCCGGGGCTGGTGGTGATATGGGTAATATCTGCTCAGTTCCACGGTGCGTGTTAGATATACTCTGGGAGGTGAAGTCCATGAAAGCAGGTGATGTAAGTCTCGCGTGGGGCAACTGGGAATCTAAGACGCACCTCGTGAAGATAGTTCCTAGGAGGAGGTAAGTTAATGCGCCCTAAGGAATTCATTCTATATGTTCTCTCTATTATTTTTGCAACGGTCTGGGAGCTTGTACTCGCTTATAATAGCCGGGCCATCAGTAAGTACTATATTGAGAAAGGCACAATTTTTTTCGAAAACTGGACCGGTGGAACAGGGGGGCCCTGCACTTCTTGGAGCAAATACTCCCCCTCATTAGAGTTTGTTCTCCTCGTCCTACTCCCTACACTCCTCCTGATTATCTTGTACCTTTGCTTCAGAGCGCCCGCCCTAAAGAAATCGGCACTCTCAATAGGGCTGCCCATTTTATCAGTAATTGTTACCTATTTTAAAACTACAGGATCGGGTGTTTTATTGGTTCTGATTGTTGTCTCGGCTGTGGTTGGTGGAGCAGTTGGGAAAGACAAGTGGGAAAAAGTGCTACTCAGTATTGCGGGCTTTCTACCAAGCCTTATAATAGGTATGATAATAGCGGCTGAACTCACACTCGTGTGGTGTTAATAGGGGTGGGGCGAACCATGAAGCTCCAAAGAAATCTCATCCATCTTTTTATCCTCGGGTTGGCTACTGCTTGGGGACTCTTCCTGGATTACAACCATCGCTGGTTGAGGGAATATCACATCAAAGGCGAGGCAATCCACATCTGGGGCGCGATTTATACCTGTCGTTTCCACTACTCCCCATCCCCTCTATTTGTTCTCCTCATCCTCCTTCCGGTGATAGTCCTTCTAACGCTGTATCTCCACTTCAGAAAGCCTGCCCTTTGGAGAGGGGGCGTAGAACTGGGGATTACAACCCTGACAGTCCTTCTGGTGCCCCTGGCAAACCCTTGGTGGGCTTTTAAGGCGCTGATTCTTGTTTCGATTGGCACCGGCCTGATAGCGGGCAGGGGCAAAGCGGAAAAGGCGCTGCTCTCCACTGAGGGCTTTGTCTACGGTTTCCTGGTTCTCTACCTGATACTGGGAGAGCCTGCAGTCAGGTGCTAAGGGAAAAGAGTTGGGAGTTACTCCTCCCCAAAAATCCTCCCCACGAACCACTTCTCGTCGAAGGGCTTCAAATCATCGTATCCCTGGCCGACGCCGACGAAGAGTATCGGCGCTCCAATCGCGTGGCTTATGCTCAGTGCCGCTCCTCCACGTGCATCCGCGTCGAGTTTGGTAAGTACCACACCGTCTATCTTAACGGCCTCGTTGAACTGCTTGGCCTGTTCCACAACGGCGTTTCCGCTCAGGCTGTCGCCGACGAAGATTATCAGGTCGGGCTTCGCCACCCTCGCTATCTTCTTCATCTCATCCATGAGGTTCCTGTTGAGTTCGTTCCTCCCGGCGGTGTCGATGAGGACAACGTCAACTCCCCTGGCTTTGGCGTGCTGAATAGCGTCGTAAGCTACCGCCGCTGGATCTGCTCCATAGGAGTGCTTTATGACCTTAACTCCAACCCTCTTCGCGTGCTCCTCAAGCTGCTCTATCGCTCCAGCACGGAAGGTGTCGCTCGCGGCTATGACCACCGAAAAGCCGTTCTTCTTGAGCCAGTGGGCTAGCTTGGCTATTGTTGTTGTCTTTCCCGAGCCGTTGAAACCGACGAAGGCTATGACGAAGGGCTTCTCCTCTTTCGATCTTATCATTTCGAGGAGGTTTATCCGCTTTTGCGGGGTCAGAATTTCCAGGACGGCATCTCTAACGGCTTTCTCAACGAGTGCCCTCTTGTCCGTACCGATCTTGACCTTCTGGCCGACGAGCTTATTTTTTATCCTTTCCTTGAGTTCCTCGACGGTATCAAGGGCCACGTCTGCCTCCAGGAGCTCCAGCTCAAGGTCCCAGAGAGCCTTCTCAACGTCCTTCTCGCTTATCTCGGTCTGGGAGACCTTGTCAACGAATGAGCCCAGCTTCTCCTTCAGCTTTCCGAACATCTCCCCACCACCGGACTAACGGAGATCGCGTCCTATATAATGGTTGTGAACGCCCTCGGCGATAGCTGGTGTCATCACCGCTCAGACCCGAAGCCACTCGTCATCGGGCGAATGGACTGCTGGAGTTCTCAGTACCTCCGGATGTAGGTCTTGGTCTCGACAACTCTTCCGCTCTCAAGGCGCATCACGTCAACCCGCTCGAAGCCAACGGTCTCCCTCTTGTATGCGATTAAATAATCAATGAAGTCCCTGATGCCGTAGCGCGTTATTGAATCCCTTACGTACTTCCCCTCGTAGAGGAGGACGAGCCTGTCCCTTTGTTCTGCCAGCCAGCGATGGAGCTTTTCCCGTTCTGCTTTCGGGCGCGAGAGGGGGTTCACTATCAGATAGACCTCGAAGTCGTCACTCTCAAAGGGCGAGCCGATGTAGACGTCACCCTTCACCTGGAACGGCAGGTACTCGGCGAGAATTTTCCTACCCCTTCCCCAGGAATTGAGGTATATCCTTGCCAGTTTCTTTCCGTTCCCCGTTATCAGGACCCTTCCGGAATTCAATCCCGCTATCTCCTTCAGCATTGCCATCGGAAAAACTTTCGGAAGGGGGTTAAAACCCTTTCCCAGGTTTTTCGGGCTTCGGGGACCGCAAACTATATATCCTCCATCGCGGGTATTCATCTGAAACTTTGCGGGGTGTTGCTATGAGGAAGTGGCTGAGTCTGTTTTTAATCGGCCTCTTGGCCATAAGCGTCGTGGCCAGCGGCTGTATCTCCTCAAACGGGGAGAAGTCAAAGACGAAGGGAGCCATAGCCATCGTCTACGACGTCGGTGGAAGGGGTGACCTGAGCTTTAACGACATGGCGTACCTAGGCGCCAGCAAGGCTGCCAAAGACTTTAACCTTGAGCTCGTCGAGATGCAGAGCAACAGCGAGGACGACTACGTCAAGAACCTTGAGACCCTCGCAAGCCAGAAGAAGTACCTCGTCATCATCGCCGTCGGCTTCATGATGACCGACGCGGTCAAGCAGGTAGCCAAGGAGTACCCCGATCAGAAGTTCGCAATCATTGACGGTTACATTCCGGACATGCCCAACGTCATGAGCATCCTCTTCAAGGAGAACGAGGGTTCAGCCCTTGCCGGTGCGCTCGCTGGTCTTATAGCGGCCAACGACGGCAAGGACAAGGTTGGAATCGTTCTCGGTATGGAGATCCCGGTTCTCTACAAGTTCGAGGCCGGTTACCGCTTCGGCGTCAAGTGGGCCGAGGACTACTACAAGCAGAAGGAGGGCAAGGACGTTAACATAGACGTCCTCTACCAGTACACCGGTACCTTCAACGATGCCGCCAAGGGTAAGGCGGCCGCCAGGGCCCAGCTCGCCCAGGGTGCCTGGGTCATTTACCAGGTTGCAGGCGGTACCGGACTCGGTGTCTTCGATGCCGTTGAGGAGGTTCTCAAGTCCCAGGGTAAGAAGATGGGCCCGCCGTTCGCCATTGGTGTTGACTCCGCCCAGGACTGGATCAAGCCGGGAGTTATAATAGCCAGCATGATGAAGCGCGTTGACGTGGGTGTCTACACCGCCGTTAAGGATGCCGTCGAGGGCACCTTCAAGGGAGGCATAGTCGAGCTCGGCCTCAAGGAGGGCGGTGTTGGACTCAGCACCGTTGACGACGTCATGGCGATGTTCGACTCCCTTCCGGAGGAGACCCAGAAGCAGAAGCTTAGGGACCTCGGATTCAACAGCAAGGAGGAGCTCAGGCAGTTCCTCGAGCAGACCAGGAAGCAGGTTCCGGACTGGATCTGGGACGCGGTCAAGGAGCTCGAGGGCAAGATCAAGACCGGGGTCATAAAGGTTCCGGCTCCGATGGACAAGGATGGCATTGAGAAGGTCAGGAAGGCCAAGACCTGGCAGGAAATGATGGAACTGGCCAAGTGATCCTCTCTTTTTCCCTTTTCTTCTGAGGGGGTGCGATGATGGAGAGAGTGCCTATAGTCGAGATGAAAGGCATCGTGAAGGTGTATCCCGACGGTACGAAGGCCCTGAAGGGCGTTGACCTCGTTGTTTATCAGGGCGAGATCCTGGGTCTCCTCGGTGAGAATGGTGCCGGAAAGACCACGCTCATGAAGATACTCTTCGGAATGCTCCAGCCCACGGCGGGTAAAATCTTTGTGAAGGGGAAGGAGGTTCGTTTTAAGAGCCCCTCCGATGCGATCGCCCACGGTATCGGAATGGTTCACCAGCACTTTACCCTCGTCGAGGTCTTCGATGCCCTCCATAACATAATCCTGGGGATGGAGGGACACGGACTGCTCTCCAAGATAGACGTGGAACGCGCCAGAAGGAAGATAGAGAGACTCATGGAAGAGCTCAACTTTCGAGTTCCCCTCGATGTTCCGGTCGAGGAGCTGCCCGTTGGCGTGCAGCAGAGGGTGGAGATCCTCAAGATGCTCTACCGCGACGTTGAGGTTCTCATCCTGGACGAGCCCACCGCCGTGCTTACTCCGATTGAGGTCAGGGAGCTCTTCAGGGTTCTGAGGCAGCTCAAGGCCCGGGGAAAGACGATAATTTTCATCAGCCACAAGCTCAATGAGGTCATGGAAATAACGGACAGGGTGACGGTCATAAGAAAGGGAAAGGTCGTTGGAACGGTCAGGACGAGTGAGGCGACACCCCAGCTCCTTGCCAGAATGATGGTGGGCAGGGACGTTGTGCTCAGAATAGAAAAGCCGCCCAAGGAACCCGGAAAACCGATACTTCGCGTGGAAAAGCTCAGGGTCATCGGCGACCGTGGTGAGGTGGCCGTGAAGGACCTCTCCTTTGAGGTTCGCGCGGGCGAGATATTCGGAATCGCGGGCGTTGAGGGCAACGGCCAGACCGAGCTTATCGAGGCCATCTCGGGTCTGAGGAAGGTTGAAGGCGGAAAGGTTTACCTCAACGAGAAAGACATCACCGGAAAAGGTCCTAAAGAGCTCTACGACATGGGAATGGCCCACATTCCAGAGGACAGAACCCACATGGGCCTCATCCTGGATATGACGGTGACCGAGAACTCCATCCTTGGCCTCCACTGGCGGCCGAAGTTCCAGCGCTTTAAGGGCGTCATAAACTGGGCCCGGGCGAGGGAACACGCCCAACATCTCATAGAACAGTTCGACATCTCAGCACCCGGAACGGAGGCGCCAGTCAAGTCCCTGAGCGGGGGAAACCAGCAGAAGCTTATCGTCGCAAGGGAAGTCAGCAAGGAGCCCGTATTCATCATAGCGGCACAGCCAACGCGCGGAGTTGACGTTGCCTCCACCGAGTACATAAGGAACTACCTCGTTAAGCTGAGGAACGAGGACAAGGCCGTTCTCCTGGTTTCAGCAGATCTCGACGAGGTCGTCCAGCTGAGCGATAGAATGGGAGTAATGTACGAGGGTGAGTTCATGGGTGTTGTGAAGCCCGAGGAGGTCACGACGGAGGAGATCGGAATGATGATGGGGGGAATAAGGTATGAGGAGATCAGGAAGTAGCCCGCTCATCAACTTCAAACCCTTCGTGGAGAGCCTCATAGCGATCTTGGTTGGCTTCATAATCGGTGCGATAGTACTCATCGCCTTCGGCTACAATCCCCTTGAGGCGTACTACTGGCTCTTCATCGGTGCGCTCGGCTCGACTAGAGGCATAGCCTCGACCCTCAAGTACGCGACTCCAATAATGCTCACAGCCCTGACCTTCGCCATAGGCACGAGGACCGGTATATTCAACATAGGCGCTGAGGGTTCCTTTTATTTTGGCGCGATAGCATCGGTTATATTCACGAACCTCTGGGGCAATATGTGGTTCGGTCTGCTGATGGGCATGCTTCTAGGAGCCCTCTGGGCGCTCCCTGCGGCGATCCTCAAGGTCTATCGCGGCGTTCACGAGGTCATCTCGACAATAATGCTCAACTGGATCGCCTGGTTCTTCGTGCTCTGGCTCATAGTCGGACCCTACGCGAATCCCAACGATCCGAACAAGACCATCAGAATCCCCGAGGCGGCCAGACTCCCGGTGATAGGTTACGGTCTGTCAATAGCAATAATTATAGCGGTTATCGCAGCCATCCTGACGTACTTCCTGCTCTGGCACACGACAATGGGCTTCGGCATGCGCGCCAGCGGTATCAACCAGAAGGCCGCACGCTATGGAGGCATGAACCCGAAGATGGCCATAATGTGGTCGTTCATAATAGGCGGTCTCCTCAGCGGCCTCGGCGGTGCGATGAAAGTGATGGGGGAGGGGCCAACCTACGCTATAAGTCAGGGAGGAGCGAACATCTACGGCTTCGGCTTCGACGGAATCGGCGTCTCCCTCGTTGGCAGAAACCACCCCCTGGGAATAATCCTCTCGGCGCTGTTCTTCGGGATGATGCGTGCGGGAACGGCGCTGATGCAGGTGAACGCCCACGTGCCGCTCGAGATAATCAAGGTCATCCAGGGAATCATCGTCATAACCGTTGCCATCCCCGGTCTCTACGACCTGCTTGTTAGGGCCTTCCGCGGGGGGGTTGCTCAATGAACCCGGGAGACATTATAACGATCCTGATAATGTCCCTTATGGCGATGGTACCAATAGTTCTGACGAGCGTCGGAGCCGCGTGGAGCGAGCGTGCCGGTGTCGTCAGCATCGGTTACGAAGGAGTCCTCCTCATGAGCGCCTTCTTCGGGGCAATATTCGCCGAGCTGGCCAGGAACGCCCTCGTCGGCCTCATTGGGGGAATTATAGTGGGACTCCTTCTGGGAATGCTCCATGGAGTCCTGACGGTCTACCTGAAGGGCGACCACGTAATCCCGGGCATAGGCATAAACCTCCTGGCGATGGGCGTCGTTCCATTCGGCATACTCGCCTACTGGGGAACCGCCGGCCAGCACCAGCTCCCCCACGACGCGATAATGTGGCACTGGAGGACGCCCTACGGTGAGATCAGCCCCATGATCATCGTCACGGTCGTGATCGCCGTCGTTACGTGGTGGGTGCTCTTCAAGACCCCTCTGGGACTTCGCGTGAGGGCCTGTGGGGAGAACCCCGAGGCGGCCGATGCGCTCGGCATAAACGTTGAGAAGTACCGCTTCTGGTCAACCGTCTACGGCCACGCTTTAGCTGGTCTCGGCGGGGCCTATATGAGCGTTGACTGGCTCGGACTGGTCCACAAGACGATGTCCGGCGGAAGGGGTTTCATAGCCCTGGCCAACATGGTCTTCAGCGGATGGAACCCCCTGATTTCGCTCATCGGCGGCTGGCTCTTCGGCTTCTTCGAGGCGCTGGCGACGTGGCTGGCTCCAAAGCACATCATTCCTGGGCAGTTTATCCTGATGCTGCCCTACATCATGACCCTCATCATCGTCGCCGGAATCATCGGCAAGGCCAGGCCGCCGAAGTGGGATGGAAAGCCCTACAAGAGGGAGTGAGCATCTACTCCCTTTTTATGTTTTGGCCTGCGTGAAGGCCCAGGAGATCAAAAAACTGGAGAAAACGCTCACTTCTTGAGTATCACTCCCAGTGCCGTTCCCAGAACCACTCCGACGACCAGGGAAACGAGGACGTAGTCCGTGAAGTCTTCCTGTCCCGTGGGAACTCCGGTGGATCCCTTTCCCCCGAGTGCCCTCACTATTGAGGCGCTGTTTTCGATGAGAACCTCCGTGTACGGTCTGTCGCTCCAGAAGACTGTTATTTCCGCCAGCGGTTTACCGCTCTTCAATGCCAGCTCTCTGGCAGCTTCCTTCAGTTGCTCAGGGCTGTCCAGGGCGTAGACGATCAGATCAACGTTCCTCGCAACGGGAACGAGATCGTCAATCCCCTTCGCCGGAACCTCCTCTTCGGGCTTTATCGAGGCGACCACCCTTACTCCAAGCCACTCCACCGCGTACTGATCGGGAGGCATCTGGATCACCGCCGTCGCGTTTTCCCCGACCAGTGCCAGATAGGAGTGCATTATTGTCCTTACCCTTTCCTCGAATATCCGGTATTCCTGCCCGTAGACCTTCGCGCTGGCGGGATCACTCCTCTGGAGGGCCCTTCCGGTCGCACTGGCTATCGCAAGGGCGTTGTTCGGGTCAAGCCAGACGCCGTGGGGGTTGTCCTTCTCATGGTACCAGTGCTCCTTCAGGTAGCGGAAGCCCTCGCGTTTGTAGTCTTCGAGGAAGAGAACCTCACCCTCTATGGTGCCTTCCCCCTTCAGCTCCGCTATCTTTCTCTCAAGGGGTAGGTGACCGCCGGTGGTGACTATCACATCGGCCCTGCGAAGGAGCTCTATCTGGCTGGAAGTCAGCTGGTACTCGTGGGGATCCGCGCCCGGAGGGATTATGTAAACTACATCCACCCGATCTCCGAAGGCGTCACTTATTATCCCCGCGAGGGGCGCTATGGTGGTCACCACCAGGGGCTTTTCTTGGGATGCTGAGGAGGGGGGAATGAACGTACCCGCCAGTGTGAGTGAGATCAGAAAGATAACCACGATCCAGTTCGTCTTCATTTTCGGTCACCCGAATACCCTTCGCCGGTTCGCTTTAAAAGCTGTCGGAAGCTTTAAATACCTCCCCAGGAGATACCACCGGGTATCGTCATGAGACGGCTGTGTGCCCTGGTAATTCTCGCATTCATCATTGGAGCCGTCGCATCACCCGTGACGGGATATGACGTGACAGATAGGGTGAGCGTTGAGATAAGCCCAAACTCGGAGCTGCTGAGCGTCGTCTACTACCTCGCCTTCGGGAGGACGGACCCCTTCGTGATAGACAGGGGTGCTTACGTCAATGAGGTGGATTCGTACTTTGCACCCCACAGGAACCACCGGGCCGTTCTCATGCTCAGGGAACACCTTGAGAACTCCTCCTCCATCTCCGAGAGGGACCTCAAACTGTTCTACCTCGAGTACTACCTCCTCCTCTGCACGGAACCGCCGGAGCTCCAGCCGTGGGGCAATATCGGGGATCAATGGACCCTCAACTTCCTCGATGCCCTGAGGGACTTCGCCAGGAAAAGCGATTTCATGGCGTTCTACCTGGATCATTGGAATTACTACCGTGAAGACCTGGGCATATACACGACGGCGCTCTCGCTGCTGCCACCCGACGACTTCATGGGGCGCTACACCGACGTCTCCACCGTCCGCTTCGAGTTCCTGCACCCGTTCCTGGTGGCAATACACGGCCACAGCTTCAACCCGGTCATGAATGGCGTCCAGATCTACGGGGCCGGTGGAATGGTACCCCTTGTGAGACGCGACCCCCAGCGAACGGCCTGGAGTTACAGGACAGCGAGGGACACGATGTTCGGGCTGCCCCTGAACCGGGACTGCGTGAACAACACGGGACTGGACGAGCTCATCTACTTGGGCTTCGTCTACCACGAGCTGGGCCACGACCTGACCCTTCCGGGCATCTACTCCAGCTACGGCGACCTCTACGCGCTGGCCTACCTTGAGGATACCATAGAGGGGGATATGCCATACCTCGCGCGCTACGACATCCACTTCTGGGACAGGGTGGGGATGATATACGAGGGATTCGCCGACGGCTGGCAGGACTTCGCTCTTTCCAGCGTTGACCCCGATTACGTGACCCTCGCCATCTGGATGCAGAGGGGCTGGGGCGAGTTCTGGATAGACGAGATCCTTGGGCTCTACGGAAAATACTCGCAGATGAGCGTTCGGAACTCCGTCCCGCTGGGGACGTACGTGGACGAGATGCTCGTGGATCTGAGGTCAATGATCCCCCCTTCGGATGCGGGGAGGCTCTACGACGAGCGCGTACCGGTGACGTCACTGAGGGCCCTCGATAGGGGCGCCGTTGAGGGGAGGGTGGTGATAGTGTACGGAACCCGTAATCCCGATCCCGCCGGAACGGAGCGGGACAGGGAGACCGCCGAGGCCATCGCGGAGAACCTCCGAAAGTTCTACTCCCAGTGGGACGGAACCGTGAATGTCTCGATCAAACCCGATGTGAACATCACTCCAGAAGACCTCAGGTTAAACGTTGTACTTGTGGGAGGACCCTACTCCAACTCGCTCGTTGATGATCTGGATGAGAACTTTCCGCTGCGCTTCGTTCCTTCTGGGGGAAACCACTGGGTCCTGGAGAAGAACCCCGGATGGGATATCTACTCCTACGTGCTGACCCTCAACGCTGATGATCCTGTCATCACAGGAGAACTCGGCAGCGTTACCGGGGAGGCGGTGATAATGGCCATCCGGAACCCCCAAAACCCCGAGAACTACATCGTCTTGGTGGCCGGGGAAAGCAGAAACCTGACGGCACTCTTCCAGAATCCGACTTACTACCTGAGCAGCTACGAAATATGGAGCGAAGAAGGTATAGAAATCGGCTTCTACGTTCAGCCGCTCTCATCTTCAGGCGGTTGATTTCCTTCCCTTCCATCGCCGCTCTTTATGTGAGGCTTGCCAATGGCTATAGTGAAACCCTTGAAGGAGTCGTCCTTTCTGTTGAACTCTATCGCCAGTGGAAGGCCGTTGTCCTCGTTGAAGACTATCCTCACTATCCTCGCGCGGGAGTGCTCGCTCAGGTAGTCCTCTTTGAGGCCCTCGTAGTTCTCCAGGACCTCGTTGATGCTCTCGCTGTGCATCTCGTATATCTCGTTCGCGTAGACGCTGTGGTTTCTGATTTCCCTGACTTTCTTCTCCCTGTCCATTCGAACACCTCAGGCCCTGCGCCAGGCTCCCTCGCGGAACTTAAAAATCTTCCTGCGCTCGGCCATGCGAAGCGCTTCCTCAAGCTTGCCCTTCGGGACTTCGAGGCCGTGAAGCTCCCTGAACAGCTCGATTATCTCGTCCGTCGTTAGGCTCTCGCGCTCCTCGAGGAGGTTGTTCACGAGGTTTATCATGTCCTCGACGAAGTTCCAGGGAAAGACGATCCAGGCCCAGTCTATCTCTTCCCCGTAGTAGTCCGGCCTGAAGCGCGAGCCCCTTATCGTCAGGAGCGTCGCGGTTCTGATCTCCGCCGGCTTCTGGCTTTCAACGTAGTTCTTCGCGAGGGTCAGGCTCTCGCCGGTGTCGCTGATGTCATCAACTATGAGAACCCTCTTGCCGCTCAGGTCGTAGTTGCTGCCGTACTTGAGCTTCGCCTTTCCATCGGGTGTAGCTGTAACACCCCAGTGTTCAACCTTGAGACTGACGAGATCTTTAACGCCGAGGTAGTCGCAGTAGAGCCTCGCGGGAACCCAGCCTCCCCTGGCGAGGCCGACGATAACATCGGGCTTCCAGCCTTCCTCCAGAATCTTCCAGGCACCTTCCCCTGCCCACCTTTCAACGTCCTCCCAAGAAGCGAGTCTTGCCGGAAACTTCTTCATTGGATTTCCCTTATCTAGTGGAGCGGGGGGTTGTATTTAAGGATTTTGCCCCGACTGAAATCCGGCAAAGGGGAAAGAATCAATCAAACCCTTACCCTCTTCCAAAGGGTTCCCTGCGGCGTGTCCTCGAGCTGAATCCCGAGTTTTCTCAGCTCGTCCCTGATCCTGTCGGCCAGGGCAAAGTTTCTCTCCTTCCGGAGCTGGGCGCGGACATCAATGAGGAGTTTTATTAACTCTTCCTCCTCGCCGGCTTTCTGCTCCCTGAAGTAGTCCTCGAAGAGGCCGAAGACATCGCTGACAGTCTTGAAAAATTCCCGGGCCTTCCGCAGGATGCTCTCCTTCGGCGTCTCCACCTGGGTTAAATAGCGGTTTACGGCGTTTGAGACCTCGAAGACCGCCTTGAGGGCCTCGGGGGTATTGAAATCATCATCCATTGCCTCGTAGAACTTTTTTCTCCCCTCCCTTATGGCCTCGTAGGCCTCGAACTCCGGCTCTTCCCAGCGGAAGGAGATCTCCGCCCTCTCCATCGCCACGCGGATGTTCTCGAGGGTGTTATACAGGCGCTCCAGGTTGTTCTTCGCGTGCTCCATGCCCTCCTCCGTGTAGTCGAGCGGTGATCTGTAGTGCCTCTGGAGCACGAATAGCCTTATCACCTCGGGGTCGTAGCGCTTTAACGCTTCGCGTATGGTTATGAAGTTGCCGAGGCTCTTGCTCATCTTTTCTCCATTCACCATGAGGAAGCCCGTGTGCATCCAGTAGCGGACCCATTCGTGGCCTGTGCACGCTTCCGTCTGCGCTATCTCGTTCTCGTGGTGCGGGAAGATGAGGTCGTTCCCACCGCCGTGGATGTCGAAGCTCTCACCGAGGTATTTGGTGCTCATCGTGGAGCACTCTATGTGCCAGCCGGGTCTTCCATCTCCCCATGGAGAAGACCACTTCGGCTCTCCAGGTTTGGCCTTCTTCCAGAGGGCGAAGTCCTCGGGGTTCTTCTTTCCTTCACCGGGCTCAACGCGCGCTCCCTTAACGAGGTCCTCCACCTTTATCCCGCTGAGCTTGCCATAATCCCTGAACTTGCGAACCTCGAAGTAAACCCCATCGCTCCCCTCGTAGGCGTAGCCCTTCTCTTGGAGTTTCCTCACGAAGTCGATGATGTCCTCGATGTGCTCGGTGACGCGGGGGTATATATCAGCCGGCTTGACCTTTAAAGCCGCCATGTCCTCGAGGAAGTACCGGAGGAACTTCTCTGCCAGCTCCTTCGGGTCTTCGCCGGTCTCGTTCGCCCTTTTAATGATTTTATCGTCTATGTCGGTGAAGTTCATCACCATGAGCACGGTGTAACCGCGGTGCTCGAAGTAGCGTCTGACCACGTCGAAGGCTATGTAGGTTCTCGCGTGGCCTATGTGAGTGTAATCGTAAACCGTTGGCCCGCAGACGTACATCCTGACCTCGCCCTCTCTGAGCGGCCTGAACTCCTCCTTTCGTCTTGTGAGGGTGTTGTATATCCTTATGGCCATCTTCACCACCGGGGGGACTTCGCCCGGGCCTCTTATTAGGTTATCGCCGCCGGCAAAAGCTTAAAAAGGGGCCCTCCAATTCCGGTCAGAGCACTTTGGGAGGTTACCGTCATGGCGATCAAGAGGGGAGACGTGATCAGGCTTCACTACACGGGGAGGATTAAAGAGACCGGCGAGGTCTTTGATACAACCTACGAGGAGGTTGCCAAGGAGGCGGGTATCTACAACGAGAACGGAATATACGGTCCGGTTCCAATAGCCGTTGGGGCCGGTCACGTTCTTAAGGGCCTCGATGAACAGCTTGAGGGCCTTGAAGTGGGAAAGAAGTACGAGATAGTCGTCCCGCCCGAGAAGGGCTTTGGCAGGCGCGACCCCAAGCTCATAAAGACCTTCACCCTTGGCCAGTTCAGGAGGAGCGGTATAGCCCCGTTCCCGGGCATGCCGGTCGAGATAGAGACCGAGGGCGGCAGGAAGCTGAAGGGAAGGGTTCTCACCGTCAGCGGTGGCCGCGTTAGGGTCGACTTCAACCACCCCTACGCCGGCAAGCACCTCGTCTACGAGGTCGAAGTCGTCGAGAAAATTGAAGACCCGATCGAAAAGATCAAGGCCCTGATAGAGCTCCGCCTGCCGATGGTTGACAGGGAAAAGGTTATCATCGAGGTCGGCGAGAAGGACGTTACCGTTGACTTCACACCCGTTCTGGAAGAGGTTGACAGGAACACCCTCGTCCTTGGCGAGATACTCCTGGAGAGCGACCTCAGGTTCCTCGGTTACGAGGAGATAACCTTCAAGCCGAGCGTTGAGGAACTGCTCAAGCCACCGGAGGAAAAGGAGTCGGGAGAAGTCGTGGAGCTTGAGGAAACAGTCGGCGAGCCCCTCGTCGAGAAGGTGGAAGAGGCCGGAGAAAAGGAAGAGGCAACTGCCGAGGAGACCGGGGGAAAGCCTGCCGAGGAGGGGAAGAAGGAACCCGCTGAGGAAACCGGGGAAGAGAACAGGGCGGCCGAGGAAAAGTCCAAGAAGGGCAGCACCAAGGGTAGAAAGGCTAGGAGAACAACCGCCAGGAAGACCTCCAGCAAGAAGAAGACCCGGGCATCCGGGAAGAGGGAGTGAAAGGCTTTTATTTCTCCTCCCCTATCTTTCCTTATGGAGCTAAGGCGAAATCCCTACGTTCTCTACTTCATTTTGCTCCCCCTGATCCCCGCCGTCAGATACAGCGATGGCGGGATATTCCGCTGGGCGTTCTACAACCTCCTTTTCTACGTAGCGATTCCGCTGTTGGCCGGGAGGGTCATGGGCTTCGGCATGGAGGAACTCGGTTTTCGGCGGGGGAAGTGGCCAGGGTACAGGTGGGCGTTCGTCCTGTTCGTGGCCACTGTACCGCTCAGTCTCTACGGCACGACGGTGTCCGAGATGAGGAACTACTATCCAATATTCGAGTACTCCGGATGGGGAGACTTTTTCGTCAAGGAGCTCGCGGTCGGGGTCATCATGTTCGCCCACGAGGCCTTCTTCCGGGGAGCACTCCTCTTTCCACTGGCGAAAAGGAACGGGTGGCTGGCCATCCTTGCGCAGGACGTTCCCTATGCTTTTGCCCACATAGGCAAGCCCGGCATCGAGGTGCCCTACTCCTTCGTGGCAGGGATAATCTTCGCCAGGATTGATCTGGAGAGCGAGAGCTTTCTTCCAAGCTTCCTCCTCCACTGGCTAGGGTCGGTTCTCTTCGATGTCCTCTGCGTAACCCTTTGACCGAAAGCTCTATTAGGGGATTAGAACGGCTCCTGAATATGTTCGGCTCCGAGGTTTACCTCCACGGCCGCTACTGGGAGGTTGACTTCCTGCGAGGTATCGGAATAATAATGATGGTCGTCTCGAACTTCGTGACGGATCTGTGGCTCTTCCTCGGCTACAACGAACACCTCCTCTTCTGGCGCCTCTTCGCCATAGCCACGGCGTCAGTATTCATATTCATCTCGGGCCTCTCCATGTGGATAAGCTACTCGAGAACGGTCGGGAAAAACCCCTGTCCCTGCCGGAAGTACTTCAAACGCTCCCTCAAGCTCCTTGGCCTCGGAACACTGATAACCCTGTTCACTTCCCTTCTTCCGGGAAACATGACGATCCACTTTGGTATACTCCACTTCCTCGGCGTTGCGACGCTTCTCGCGATACCGTTCCACCACCTGGGAAAGTTCAACATCCTCCCGGCGCTTTTCTTTTTTCTCGGCTATCTTCCGGCGAGGAGCTTCCACGATGGGCTGTTTCTCCTGCCCCTGGGGATAACCCCCACCCATTACTTCTCGCCCGACTACTTTCCCGTGTTCCCCTGGTTTGGCGTTTACCTCCTTGGAATGACCACCGGAACCCTCTTCTACCCGGATGGAAGAAGGAAATACGAAATAGGTCCCCCTTCAAGCGTTCCCGTCCGCCTGGTTGCCTTCGCGGGCAGGAACACGCTTCTCATCTACCTCCTCCACCAACCGGTGTTCGTGGGTCTGCTCAGGCTCCTTTACGGTCCCCTTCCGGGTCTTTCCTTCTAGGTTCCATTCTGGCCGTTCCGTAGCCGACGAAGAGCAACCCGTCGGGATCAAGGGCCCTGACGACCTCCGGCCTGTGGGTGATTATTAACGCGGTTATCCCGGCCTCACGGATTATCTCGGCAACCTTCTTCGCCACGCGCATGGCAGTCAGCGTGTCGAGGTGGGCTGCAAACTCGTCTATCAGGAGCAAATTGGGTTTCTCTGCCAGGAGGGAAGCTATCTTCGCCCTCTCCTTCTGGCCGGTGCTCAACTCGGAGAACCTCGCCCTGTAGAGGACGGCGTCGCTAAGACCCGCCCTGTTGAGAACTTCAACCGCGGCGTTCAGATCCTTTATCTTCCTGTAAACATGCTCGAGGATGCTCTCCGAACCGAAAGTGGGTTCGAACTCCCCGGGGATCATGACGGAAACCCGGGCATTGTCCGGCACCTCTATCTCGCCACCGGTCGGTCTGAAGCGTTCCTCCCACCAGCCATTGGCAGCGCCGAGAACCAGTCTCAGCAGGGTTGTTTTTCCAGCTCCACTTGCCCCAACGACCGCTATCAGTTCGCCGGGCTTTATCTCAAAGTTGAGGTTCCTCAGGACGGGCCTCTGGATGACGCGGTGCCTGACGCCGAAGGCCTTCAAAAGTTCCTGTATCTCCTTCGGCAGACCTTTGATGTCAAGCTCGCTCTCAAAGACCTTTGAGACGTTCCTGAAAACTATCGGGCCCTTCAGCGGCTCGACCCTGCCATAGCTCGGGCGCCAGAGCCTCCCATCTTTGGGTGCGTACGGGTCTTCCTTCAGGAAGCGCTCTATGTACTCCCTAGCTTCATCTGTGAGCGGGTAGAAGAGGACGGGCCTTCCGCTGGCAGTTTCCCAGAGGAACTTGAAGCCAACCTTCTCGAAGAAGGGGTTGTAGCGTGCCATCTGGGCTATAGTTTCAACTATGTGCTTCCCCTTCCTCATCTCTGGGATCCTTCTCTCGGCTATCCACTCGAGGGCACTCCTGACGCTCAGCTGCCCAAGACCATCGGAGCGATAATCGGGATGGACGACAACTCTAGCTATTCTTGCGGCGGCAGTGTTGGTCTCAGCTAAGGCCTTCCACTTGGCTTTTTCCCAGAGGTAGGAGCGGGCTATTCTTTTCCTTCCGTACTTCTTCTTCAGCTCCTCGTAGAGTTCCCTCATTATCCTCTCGGGCCAGAAGGAGGGATGGAACCACTCCCTGGGAAAGACCTTTTCGCGGATGTTCTTCTCTATCTCACCGTTCGGCAGGCGGCGATGCATGAGAGGTATGGGCGGATCAACGCGGACGTAACTTAGGATCCTCGGCTCGTACTCCTCCCTTTCAACCAGCTCGAAGATCATGAAGCGGGATGCGGGTGTTGAACCCTTGATCTCCATGATATGGACGTCCTCGCTTCCGCAGATCGGACAGGCCTGCCTGGTGTTGGCCTCGAAGATGTGGCCCTTTTCGCAGCGCCATAAAGCCACCTTCTCCTTCTGACTCGCGTAGTGGTACTGCTCGAGCTCGGCTATTGCCTCGAAGTCGGACTCGTATTTTGCCTCCCTCGCCCTTATCCTGTAGGTGTAGAGGAGCTCGCCCGTCAGGGGGGAGTATCGCTTTGCCTCCACGGTTTTCTCAAAGAGGGGCCAGACGGCTATTCTATCCCCTTCGTAGAACTTCCAGAGCCGGTAGTCATCAAAATCGAGAACCCGGTACCCATCCTCCTCCCGCGGTTCGTGGAGTATCTCGATCTCGACCTCGTCACCGCTCAGAAACCACTGGGCAGCGTTGCCCGTCATGTAGAGGCGGTACTTTTCACCTTCGGCCTCCACCTCCAGAATCCCGAACCAGCGGTATTTAAAGCGCGGTATTTCGTTACCGGTAACCCTTCCCCTCACGATCATGAAATCACCAGGGGAAATAACGTGCGCCGGTTTAATAAACCCTTTCTTCAAATGTATGGGGGTGCTGATCGAGGCACGTCCAAGGTTTGTGATGCGAGTGAATGTCCGAAGAACGCGGCCGCGAGGCTATCTTGGATGAAGCGGTCAGGAGTCCCCGGATATTTCACGAGCTCTTTCACCCGGCGCCGAAGCCGAAAACAGTGGAAGGGTGTCTACCCTGTGACCCAAAGTGGTAGGTATCGGTGAGGCTTCCTCACTCTCTATATTGCCTCCAGTATCCCACTACCAATGTACAAACCACATGGTTCCCCTCATTGGCCCACCGGTTCTACTTGGCCATGATTAGGCGAGCCATAATGCACGCCGTTAACGTGCCAGTAGGGACGATTCCAGTCTATCAGGACGCCGAGGAGATGCTTGCTAAGGGAAAGGTAATCATCGAGATGAGCGAGGAGAAAGTATGGAGGGCAGTTGGGAAACGCTTTAGAGATGCTTAACCACACGACGATTCACGTTGGAGTAACCAGGGAAGTCGTTGAGAAGATGAAAAGGACAAAGAGAGTCGTTGGCATGGTCTCGCGCGGGGACGTCGCCTCGGAGGTCCTTAAGCTCCCCCTCGAGTAGGGGTTCTCGCTATCGGGATCGCCGAAAATAAGGTGGGCGGGAGTTATCACTATGACATTTTCATAACTTTTTTATTGTCAACTACTCAACGCTAAGACGGTGATTTTCATGGAGGACCCGTACGTCTGGATGGAGAACCTCAGTGATGAGCGCGTTCTCAGGCTTGTCGAGGAGGAAAACGAACGCTTTAGGAAATTCGTTGGAGAACTTAGCGACGAGCTCTTTCCGGAGGTGTGGGAGTACTACTCGATGCCCGTCATCTACGGCGCGAGGCTCACCGAAAAAGGCACCATCGCGATGTACAGGGAAAGGGATAGACAGGTTGTAAGGTGGCTCGGTGGGGAAACAATAGTGGACTCAAAGGAGCTCGAGGCTGAACTCAACGACGAGGTTCTCCTCCAGGGTTTTACCGCGGATGAATCCGGAAAGTTGCTCGCCTACAGCTTCTCCATAGGCGGTGCCGACGAGGGGATAACGAGAATCGTAAACCTCGAAACCGGCGAAATCCTGGAGGAGTTCAGGCCCTCGATAAGGAACGTCGTCTTTACCGATAACGGCTACTACTTCTCGCGCTTTTACCGGCACGGCGAGACTCCTGACGGGACCAAAGCTCCGGCCGTGAGGCTCTTCTTCAGGGACGAGAACGGAGAGAGGATGGTCTTTGGAGAGGGCCTTGGCTCCGGCCACTTTCTCTACCTGAGGGAGAGCACTGATGGGAAAACTGCGATGCTCACCGTCACCTTCGGCTGGAACAGGGCAGAGATCTACATCGGGCCAATAGACTCGCCAGACCTCTGGAGGAAGGTTTACTCCGCCGAGGTTCCGGCTGAACCTATCGATGTCGTCAACGGCAGACTCTACGTTCTGACGAGGGAAGGCAGGGGCCTTGGAAAGGTGATTGCCATCGATGGTGAAAAAACGATTGAGGTGATTCCCGAAGGGAATTTTCCCCTGGAGTGGGCGGTAATCGTTGGCAATAAAATCCTCGCCGGCAGGCTCGTTCACGCCAGCCACAGAATTGAAATTTATTCGCTCGATGGAGAGAAGCTCGACGAGATAGCCTTCGACCTGCCCGGAAGCGTCTATCCGCTCGACAGCGATGGGAAGAGAGCCCTCCTCAGGTATGAAAGCTTCACCATTCCGTATCGCCTCTACGAGTTCGACGGGAAGCTCAAGCTCGTCGAAAGGCAGGAAGTTGAAGGTAATTTCAGAGTCGAGGAGGACTTCGCGGTCTCAAAGGACGGAACGAAAATCCACTACTTCCACGTAAAGGGGAGTGAAGACAATAAGAAGGTCTGGGTCTTCGGCTACGGCGGCTTCAACATCTCGCTGACACCCCGCTTCTTCCCGCAGGTTATTCCTTTCATCAAGCGCGGCGGAACCTTTGCGATGGCCAACCTGCGCGGTGGCAGTGAGTACGGCGAGGAGTGGCACAGGGCTGGAATGCGGGAGAACAAACAGAACGTCTTCGACGACTTTATCGCGGTCCTTGAAAAACTGAAGGGTGAGGGCTACAGGGTTGCTGCATGGGGAAGGAGCAACGGCGGGCTTCTCGTTTCGGCAACGCTCACCCAGAGGCCCGACGTCATGGATTCCGCTCTGATAGGCTACCCCGTCATCGACATGCTCCGCTTCCACAAGCTCTACATCGGGAGCGTCTGGGTTCCCGAATACGGCAACCCCGACGACCCCAAGGAGGGGGAGTTCCTGTTGAAGTACAGTCCATACCACAACATCGACCCCAACAAGGAGTATCCGCCAACGCTCATCTACACCGGTTTACACGACGACCGCGTTCACCCGGCTCATGCCCTCAAGTTCTTCATGAAGCTGAAGGAAATCGGCGCCCCCGTTTATCTTAGAGTCGAGACCAAGAGCGGCCACATGGGCGCCTCACCGGAAACGAGGGCCCGGGAGCTGACCGACTTACTGGCCTTCGTTGTTAAAACCCTTGAGGGATAGTGTTCTCTTCCAACCTCTTTACCCGCGAAAGGTTCTTATATCGGAGTATCCAAGTGGGAGGGGGGATGAGATGGCCGTCGAGAGGATCTCCACGGGAATTCCCGGTCTTGATGCCATGCTTCACGGGGGGCTCATACCGGGCAGGGTTTACCTTGTTAAGGGTGCCCCTGGAACGGGAAAGACGACCCTGGCGGTTCATTTTGCCATGGCGGGCGTTGGCAGGGGTGAGAACATCCTCTACGTGACCCTTGAAGAGCCCGCCGAGAACCTGAAGGTTGACATGGGTAAGCTCGGTTTTAACCTTAACGACCCCAGGTTCTCGCTCATAGACGCGACCCCGACGGCGGAACGCTACGTCCTGATAAGGGACTTCTTCGAGGAATTCGCCGGGAACATCGAGAGGATGACGGAATCAATAAAGCGCCAGTTCCAGGAAAAGCGCTACACTCGGGTGGTCATAGACCCGATAACGATGCTCAAATTAACGGCCACGGAAGAGATTGACTACCGCAGGGCCTTTCTGGGCTTTATGAAGAGCATGATGCGGCTCAAGACCACCGTCCTTCTAACGTCCGAGCTCGAGAAGACGGACATAGAGGAGTACCTCGTGAGCGGGGTGATAGAGCTTAAGACATTCAACGCCGGCGGCAGGCTGACCCGCGCCCTGAGGATAACAAAGCTCCGCGGTAGCGGTTTTGACAACGCGATTAGATCCTATGAGATCACCGACAGGGGGATAGTGGTTCACAACGATCGGATGATATCACTACCCTGAGGCCCCTATCATCGCCATTATCTTCCTGTGAAGCTGTTTTATCAGCTCGCGCCTGTCCTCCATGAGAACCACGTCACTCGAGCCTATTGCCTCGAGGTTGAAGGCGAAGGGACTCGGAACCTCGTTCCTCTCGAAGACCACCCTGATTTTGCCCTCCCTGACCCAGCTCAGGAAAAGCTCCGCCTTTTCAACGTCCATCTTGTCCTCCATTATCTCGCGGTAGACCTCCCTGAGGAGCGGAAAATCTGGATGGTTCTCCTTCAGGACTTTGAGTAGCGCGACCGCCATCACCTGCTGTCTTCCGAGGCGCTTCTTTCTTCCAACGTAGCGCCGGAGTATGAGCAGTCCGCGGTTGGCCACGTGGCGGAAGCGCCTCTTCAAAAGCTCGGTGTTGTCCAAGGCCCTCTTGAGAACCTCCCGGGGGTCTTCAATCGTGAACAGCTCCCGTATTTCATCCTCCGAGAGCCTTGCCTCCTTTGGAACCCTTAGGAGGAAGCCGTTATCGTTTATCGCTATCCCGACGTTGCAGCCCTTCCACCTGCTTATCGCGTAGGCGAAGGCCCTGCTCAGGGCGTCGTTCGCGCGCCTCCCGATGAGCGTGTGGAAGAAGTACTCCCACGTCTTCTCCTTCTCGACCTCCTCAACCAGGACCGTCTCATCGTCCGGAACGGTTGAATACTTCGCCTGTTCGCGGAAGTAGGCTACAATTGCCCTCGCCGCCTTCTCGTCTATGCCATACTTCCGCATGAGTCTCTTCACGGCGTCCCTTCTCCCGAGGAGGCCTTTAACCTCCCTCCTGAAGCGCTGGATGTCGAGGGCTAGGTCAAAGCTCAGCGGGAGCATCTCCGAGAACCAGGCCGGAATGGTGGGCTTCGCCCCCTCTCGCGGGATAACATAGAGCTTGTTGCCCCTGCTCTTGACGAACTCGTAGGTTCTTCCAGCTAAAACGAAGATGTCCCCGGGCATCAGCCTCTCGGCGAACTCCTCCTCAACCGTTCCAATCATCTGCTTGTCCATCGTGTAAACCCTGATTTTGGCCTCATCTGGGATCGTTCCGGTGTTCATGTAGTATATCGCCCTCGTCATCTTGCCGCGCCTTCCGAAGCGGCCGTCTTCGAGCCATATCTTGGCGTAGACCTTCCTTTCCTCAAGCCCCTCGTACTCGCCAGCTAAATACTTCAAAACGCTCATGAAGTCCTCGAAGGGTAAATCTCTGTAGGGGTAGGCTCTCCTAACGACGCGGTAGGCTTCATCAACTTCCCACACCTTGTTGAGCGCCATGCCGAGAAGGTGTTGAACTAAGACGTCGAGCGGGTTCTTCGGGATTTTGACCCTGTCAAGCCTCCTGTTCCGGGCGTTGTGCGCTAAAACCGTAACCTCGACGAGGTCGTCCCTGTCAAGGGCAAGGATTATTCCTTTGCTCACCTCGTGGAGCCTGTGGCCGGCCCTACCGATTCTCTGCAACGCACGGTTGACGCTCTTCGGCGAACCGATAAGGACGACCAGATCTATTGTACCAATGTCAATCCCTAACTCAAGGCTTGTCGAAGTGACAACCGCTTTAAGCTCGCCCCTCTTCAGCTTCTCCTCGACGTCAAGGCGAACCTCTCTGGAAAGGCTGGAGTGGTGGGCCTCGATTAAACCTTCAAACTCTGGATAGCGCTTCTTCAGGTTGAAAGCGACTCTCTCGGCCCCGCTTCTTGTGTTGGTGAAAATGAGCGTCGTTCTGTTCGCCCGTATAAGCTCCGCCAAGCGGGAGTATAGGGCGTCACTCAGAACGTTCGCCGGGGTGTATATGAGGTCTTCAACGACGCTCTCGACTTCTATCTTTGTCTCCTTCGCGAAGCTGACGTCAACGATGAGGCCCGGCCTCGGTTTCCCTTCATCGTCGAAGCCAAAGACGAACTTGGCGACCTCTTCCAGGGGGTGGATAGTAGCGCTCAGGCCTATCCTCACGAACTTTTCCTCGGCCATCTCCGCCAGCCTTTCGACGCTCAGAGCTAAGTGGGAGCCGCGCTTGTTTTCCGCCAATGCGTGAACCTCGTCTATTATGAGGTACTTCACCGTCTTCAGTCTCTCACGGAACTTGGGGGCGTTCAGGGCTATGGCGAGACTCTCCGGAGTGGTGATGAGTATATGAGGCGGTTTCTTCACCATTTTGCTCTTCTGGTAGCTCGAGGTGTCGCTCGTCCTTATGCCGACCCGTATCTCAGGAAGCTCGTAGCCGAGCTCCTTTGCCACTTCTTTAATCTCCGCTAAAGGCCCCTCCAGGTTCCGCTTTATGTCGTTGTTGAGT
>NZ_JALUYR010000137.1 GCF_027012695.1 Thermococcus sp. | reverse complement strand
ATATATAGTGGTTGTATGCACTAAATAGGCTGTATACGGTAGTCGTTTACGGTGGTCCCCAAAAACTGGACAATGTGCTAAGCTCTGAATCACCCACATTGAAAGGAGTGAATCATGAGCAGTAAAAGAAAACAGTACAGCCCTGAATTCAAGGCCAAAGTGGCTTTGGCAGCCATTAAAGGTGAAGAAACGATTGCCGAACTGGCCAAGCGTTTCAGAGTACACCCCACGATGATCAACAGCTGGAAAAAAGCATTATTGAGTGGGGCTGTTGATATCTTTGACAAAGGCCATAAATCTCATAAACAGACAGAAGCCAAGGTCGATGAATTATATCGTCAGATTGGCCAGTTGAAGGTGGAACGGGATTTTTTAGCCAAGGGGCTCAGTCGTTAAAACGCGATCAACGCCGGGAGATGCTGAAACAGGAGCATCCCAGGCTGAGCCTGTCACGACAATGCGAACTGGTCGGCGTCAGCCGTTCGTCATTTTATTACCGCAAAAAACCGCTCAAGCCGGAAGACCTGCAATTGATGCGGTTGATTGATGAGCAATACCTGAAGACCCCGGTTTACGGCAGCCGTTCCATGGCCAGGCATTTACGCCGCCAGGGACATAAGGTGAACCGCAAGCGGGTGCAGCGATTGATGAGGCTTATGGGGCTTGAGGCTATTTATCCTCGCCCCAGGACCAGCAAGCCACATCCGGAGCACAAGGTCTACCCTTACCTGCTTCGTACGTTAACCATTGACCGTCCCAACCAGGTATGGGCCGCCGATATCACCTATATTCCGATGTCGCGGGGCTTCATGTACCTGGTAGCCATTATGGACTGGCACAGTCGCAAAGTCCTGTCCTGGAGAGTGTCAAACAGCATGGACAACGACTTTTGCGTTGAAGCCCTGGAAGACGCAATCAGGAACCATGGTTGTCCGGAAATATTCAATACCGACCAGGGAAGCCAATTTACCAGCAATGACTTTACCAACATACTGGAGGAACATCACATTAAGATCAGCATGGATGGACGTGGACGCTACCAGGACAATATTTTCATTGAACGTCTCTGGTGGACGGTGAAATACCACTATCTTTATCTCCATGCCTTTGCTAATGGAACGGAATTGCGGCAGGGATTGAAAGACTGGTTTTCATATTACAACCGGGAAAGGTCACATCAATCGCTGAACGACAGAACGCCAGATGAAATGTACTATCAAAAAACAGGCATGGCAGCCTGAGGCCCTATAACAATAATCAGAGCTTATTTGCACGCTCAGGCTGTCCAAACAATGGGGTCCACCTCACTACCCGTGTACCTGCTTCGCACGTTAACCATTGACCGTCCCAAC
>NZ_JALUYR010000136.1 GCF_027012695.1 Thermococcus sp. | reverse complement strand
GTAGTGCTCCAGGACGAGCTTCATGCCTTCTTTTGTCAGCAGGACGCCGTTGAGTTCACTCCGGAAGTGTTCTTTCCTGATTATCCCCTGCTTTACCAACCGGGTCGCTATTCTGTCCGCTATGACCGGCTTGAAGATTTCGCTCAAGTCCAAAGCCAAGGAAAACCTTCGCTCGCCCGGCTCGTGGAGGTAGCTCACCGTCGGGACCAGCTGGGTGTTGTAGAGCTCGCTCACTATGGTTGCATAGAGCCTGGAGTTGAGGAAGCTTATAAGCGCGTTCATCTCGTTCTCCGGCGGCCTGCGTGTTCTTTTTCCTATCCTGAAACCCTCGGGCAGGTGCTCGTCCCAGCGGGAGTAGTACTCCTGCCTGATCCTCGCCTCGACGTTCATAATGTCCGTTATTTTGCGGGCTTTCTCCAGTTCGCCCAAGAGTTCCTTCAGCTCCTCGGAGAAGCCATCGGTCACCTTCCAGCGCTTCAGATTGCGCTCCATGTTTAAAGCTGAGCCTTTGACAAAGAGTTTCGCCAGTTTCAGCCTCTTTTCCCTGTTGAGGTAGTGCTCGGCCTGCCTGATGACCAGATCCCCGGAGTTGAGGCTCTCCCTCGGATAAAATGAGCCGTCGTAGTAGCCGTAGTGGTTGAAGAAGTGAACCGCTATCCCTTTCTGGGCTAAGAAATGCAATGCCTGGGAGCTTATGTTCACGTGGCCGTAGACGTAGATGTCGTATATTCCTTCCACCGCAAGCGGTTTTCTGCCCCGGGCGTTCTCGAAGTATAGGGTGTTCTCCCTCCGGAAGAGGTTTCCGTCCGAGAGGAGGGTGAGGGAGCGCTTTCTCATGCTATCACCTCAAACCCAGCACAGCTCGTAGTAGGCGCACTTCTTGCACTTCTTTGATTTGACCGGCTCCGGTGGAGTGGGTAGTGATTTCACCCTCCGGACTTCGCGTATTGCATCTTCCACTTCCCCCTCGCGGTCGTCGAGCGAAACCTCCCTCGTCTCGTTGAGCTTGGGATAGTGAAGAACCGCCTTCGCTTTAATGCCGAGCCGCTTGAGGTAGTAGAGGTAATAGAGAGCCTGCATCTCGTGGGCCTTCTCCATTGATTTTCCGAGCTTGACCTCGTGAACCTCTATGACGTCCCCTTTCCGAATGAAGTCTATCTTTATGCTCCCTATCTGGACCTCCTTCTCCTCGTTGGCGTAGCGCCTCTCGTGGAGGAACCTTCCGAGGTCTACCCACTCGCTTTCCCCCTCCATCGTAATGCCGTGTGAGAAATACCAGAGCTTCGTTGGGCAGATGAAGAGGTAGTTGATTTCGGTACCACCGATGAGGAGCTGGTCGAGGGGGTATTCTTCG
>NZ_JALUYR010000135.1 GCF_027012695.1 Thermococcus sp. | reverse complement strand
CGTTGGGACGGGGGATATCCTAAACCCAAAGTGGGAGGGAGAACTCCTCAGGTACGCCCGAAAGGTTGACGAGGGGACCTACGAGCGCAACGGTATCAGGTTCCTCCTAACAACAGAAGTCGAGGACGAGAGGAGGGTTCACCACGTCCTGATTTTCCCGGGCATAGAGACCGTCCGCGATATGAGGGAACGGCTGAGAGGGTATTCCAGGGACATAGAAACCGAGGGGAGACCGCGCGTGAACCTCTCCGCCGCTGAAATAGCCGATATGGCCAACGAGCTCGACGTTCTCATCGGACCGGCGCATGCGTTCACCCCCTGGACGAGCCTATACAAGGAGTATGACTCGCTGAAGGAGGCATATGGAAACGCTAAGGTTCAATTCCTCGAGCTTGGCCTCTCCGCCGACAGCGAGATGGCAGATATGATACGGGCACATCATAAACTCACCTACCTCAGCAACAGCGACGCCCATTCACCGATGCCCCACCGCCTGGGGAGGGAGTTCAACCGCTTCGAGGTTGAGGAGGTTACTTTTGAGGAAATCAGGAAAGCCATCCTCAAACGGAGCGGCAGGAGAATCGTCCTCAACGCGGGCCTCGATCCCCGTTTGGGAAAGTACCACCTTACGGCCTGCTCGCGCTGTTATGCCCAGTACTCCCTCGGTGAGGCAAAGGCCTTTCACTGGAAGTGTCCCCGCTGTGGCGGGAGGATAAAGAAGGGCGTAAGGGACAGGATTCTG
Source organism: Thermococcus sp. (assembly GCF_027012695.1). Classification (GTDB taxonomy): domain Archaea; phylum Methanobacteriota_B; class Thermococci; order Thermococcales; family Thermococcaceae; genus Thermococcus. The sequence continues at coordinate 634 of NZ_JALUYR010000135.1, read as the reverse complement.
GAGCTGGCCGACACGGAGGAGAGGCCGAAGGACAGGCCGCCCTACCTCCACCTCGCTCCCCTCGCGGAGATAATAGCGATGGTCATCGGAAAGGGCGTCGAGACGAAGTCCGTGAGGCTTATCTGGGAGCGCTTTCTGAGGGATTTTGGGAGCGAGATAAGGGTTCTCGTTGACGTCCCGGTCGATGCTCTGGCCGGAGTTCATGAGGAGGTGGCCAAAGCCGTATGGGCTTACCGGGAGGGCAGGCTGATAGTGATTCCCGGTGGCGGCGGAAAATACGGCGAGATAAGACTGCCTGAGGAGATAAAGAACGCTTCCATAGACGAGCTTGAGAGCGTTGAGGTCTCCCTCGCGGAGGAAGAGAAAAGGAGGCAGAGGAGCATAACGGAGTTTTTGAGGTCTGGGTAAATCGCCAAACGTGACTGTAAGATTTGTGAAAAGTTGCTAGATCTGATTTGCGGCTTTACAGGGGGTGAAACCTTGAGGGAATCCGAAGTCATCGAGCTGTTCCTCAAACACCTCAAAAGGCAGGGTGATCTGCCCCTTGGAGATGATGCCGGGGCAATAAGGCTCGGTAACGGCTGGCTGGTCGCTACCAACGATATGCTCGTCAGAAAGACGGACGTCCCGGAGA
>NZ_JALUYR010000134.1 GCF_027012695.1 Thermococcus sp. | reverse complement strand
TGGTGCGGTGGCCGGGATTTGAACCCGGGTCACCGGCTTGGAAGGCCGGTGTCCTAGACCAGGCTAGACTACCACCGCACAGAAAGTGGTGGGGCGAGGGGGATTTGAACCCCCGACACCCGGATCTTCAGTCCGGCGCTCTCCCAGGCTGAGCTACCGCCCCACGTCCAAAGATAAAAGGCCGGGGCGGATTTATAAATCTTGCGGTGGCCAATGGACAAAAGCGAACATCAAATCTTCGGCTCAACAGCGTAAACCGTCTTATCCTCACCGATTCCCTCGATAAGCCCGCGGTGTCTCCTCACACAGCTCTCGCACTCGCCGCAGTGTATCGGCTTCCCGTCCTCGGTGAAGCCCTTCGGCATGTAGCAGGAGTTGGAGTACTCGTATTTCGCGTTTAATTCCTTCAAAAGCCTTGCTATACCCTTCTTGTCGAGGTCTATGAGCGGAGCGACTACCCTCACTTCCGCCATGGTTCCATAGCGGAGCATTTCGTTCATCTTCTCCACGAACTCCGGTGTGTTGTCCGGGAAGGTGGCACCTTCTTCGGCGTTGAAGCCCACTATGATATCTCCTCCTCCGAGGGCATCGAGGAGGGAAGCGGCTACGGCTATTAAAACCACGTTTCTCGCTGGAACCCAGACGCTTCTGGCTGTCTCCTGTGCGATGTTCATGTCTTCCAGTTCCTCAGCAGAGACCTTTGGCGTTTCGCCGCCGACTAGCGTCGTTCCCCTCAGTTTGGAAAACTCCTCGAGAAAGTCTAATCTGATAATCTTTAGCGGAACGTTTAGCTCCTTCGAGAAGAACTCCGCCACTCTGTTAGTTACATTCTCCTCGTTGCTTCCGTAGTTCACCGTGAGCATTATAACCTCGTCGTAGTTCCTCTTCGCCCAGTAGAGGCAGGCCGTTGAATCTAGCCCTCCAGAGAACAAAACGACCGCCCGCTTCATTCAACCACCTCCGGGAGCAGTTTAACGTTAAGTTTTCCAGCACGGTTTCTAAGCTTTTTGTCATAGGTCGCGAGGGTTCCAACTTCCCTGGCCATCGCGAGGATTACAGAGTCGTTGTAGTGTTTTAAGCCGAGGTTTCCGAAGAGGTCAAAGGCCGGAAGTAAGTACTTTCTATCATCGGCGAGACTAACCCTCTCGTTTAGAAGAATCTTTGACACGATTTTCTCCGCTTCCTTTGGTGTAACCCCTGCCACTGCCAAGTTCCAGACGAGCTCGTAGACAACGATTGTCGGTAGCACTATCTTATCAAGGGAGTTTATCAATTCCCTCGCTCCTCTATATCTCTCCGAGCTACGGTTGATAGAGTAAAGGAGGACGTTTGTATCAACGACGGCTACTCTTCCCATTTAGATGCCTCCACGAGGGCTTTTCTGGAGTTCTCCTCAATTTCTTCCGGCGTGAAGTCCCTTCCGAGGTCAATGCTCGGCCACTCCATCTCGGCTTTTTTAATGACTATCTCGTCTCCCCTCAGTTCGACGCTCAGGTATTCGCCCTCCTTTATGCCGAGTGCCTTTCGAATCTCAGCGGGAATCGTTATCTGGTAGTTTCGCGTTACCTTCGTGATTGGCATAGTGGTTCACCATAGTATAGTAGGACTTCCTACTAGATAACCCTTTCGCTTACTCAAGAGCCAGTCCGATGATTTCCTTCACGCCCGAAAAGCCTTCCTTCCTGAGGTAGCGCTCAATTCCCTCGCTTATCTCCCCGAAGACCTTCCAGCCGCGGAGCGAGACGGCAGTTCCTACCTGCAAAGCTGAGGCCCCAGCCAGGAGGAACTCGACCGCGTCCTGCCAGGTGGTTATGCCTCCAATTCCTATTACAGGGATGTCGAGAGCCTTTGCGAGGTCGTAGACGGCCCTTAGAGCAATGGGCTTGACTCCGGGCCCGGAGTAGCCCCCAATCTTGTTGCTCAGTATCGGCTTTCTCGCGTAGACATCTATCGCCATCGCCTTCAGCGTGTTTATTGCCGAAACTCCATCGGCTCCAGCCCTTTCGGCGGCAAGACCGAGCTTAGCTATGTCATCGGTGTTGGGAGTGAGCTTCGCTATTACCGGTCTATCAGTGGCGTCTTTAACGGCTTTAACGACATCATAGACGTTCTCAGGTTTCTGGCCAATCTCCATGCCGTAGCCCTTCGCGTGGGGACAGCTGAGGTTCAGCTCGAAGGCATCCGCAACGTCGCTCAGCTTTTCCGCCAGGAAGGCGAACTCTCCCGGTGTTCCTCCGAATATGGAAACGATGAGCGGGAAGTCGAAGGTGTAGCCCTCAACCATCTCAAGGAAACCCTTCCAGCCCGGGTTCGGCAGTCCCATCGCGTTTATCAGGCCGTAGGGGAGCTCGACTATGGTCGGGTTGTCGTAGCCCTTCCTCGGCTCGATTCCTATTGATTTAGTCACGACGCCACCGGCACCTTCCTCGTGGGCGCGAATCCACTGCTCGGGAGTTTTGTCGTTTATCCCGGACGCGAGAATGAGCGGGTTCTCGAACTTTATCCCGAAGAGCTCTACCTCAAGGCTGGTCATTTTGACACCCCGGAGGCAAAAATGATGGGGATAACTTAAGGCTTTTGCATGAGCCTGAGCATCTCCTCGCCGTAGTGGAAGAGCCCTGGAAGGCCGCCGGTGTGGACGAAGAGAATCCTCTCTCCAAGTTCTCCGGTCCCGGCCAGCTCCATCAGGCCGTAGAAGGCCTTACCTGTGTAGACTGGATCGAGGAGAATGCCTTCCTTTGTTTCGACCCATTTTATGAGCTCCGCAACTTCTCTGACTATCTTTCCGTAGGCGCCGAAGCTGTAATCGTATATCCTGGGCCTTTCGAGCTTTACGCTGACCCCAAGGAGTTTTCCCGCCTCTTCAGCCAGCTTGAGAACCTTCTCCCCCATGTCGCCACCGAATATTCCGACCCCCATTCCAACTGGTTTGGCTCTGGAACCTATGAGACTCAAACCGAGGGTCAGTCCGGCAAGGGTTCCGCCGCTTCCAACGGCGTCAACGATTGTATCGAACTCCAGGCCGAGGTCGCTGGATTGAGAGGTTATCTCGCCAGCGGCCCTCACGTAACCGAGGGTTCCGATTGGGGAGGCTCCGCCTATCGGTATCAGGTAGGGCCGTTTTCCTCTAACCCTCAACTCCTCCGCAACCTTCTCCGCAATCGGAATCAGTTCCGTGGTTTTCCCAACCTCAAAGACCCTCGTCTCTATCCCCATCAGCCTGTCCAGAAGGTAGTTGCCCCTGAGCTCCTCCCTTCCGCGGAGAACCAAAACGGGCTCCAGTCCGAGTTTTTTCGCCGCCAGGGCCGTTACGAAGGCGTGGTTCGAGTGAACCGCTCCCATCGTTACCACGGTATCGCAGCCCCTGGAGATGGCATCTCCAAGGAGGTACTCGAGCTTACGAATCTTGTTACCCCCGATTCCAAAGCCTGTTAAATCGTCCCTCTTAATGTAGACGTCAGCCCCAACCGCTTCGCTCACCGCAGGAAGGTACTGAACCGGAGTCTCCCATGGGACGAGCTCCACCCTGGGGAAGCGCGAGAGAAGCGAGCCTATCTTCGGGTGCATTGGGATCACCGCTAAGACTCGGATAGAAACGATAAAAATCTAGTGGCGGCGGGCGCGCCCGGGGGTGGGAACCCTCCGCCGCGCCCTTCCACCGGGGCTCGCTCACCCCCGCTACCCCGGGAGCGCCGCACGTCCCGCCTACCGCTGCTCCCTTCCGGGCCTGGCGGGGTTCGGCGGGTAAAGGGCGTTAGTCCGGCCCTTCAGCCGGACCCCGCCCACCGCCGGCCCCCCGGGACGAGGGTTCATCGTTACACCCCGACTTCCGGGCGCGGCTTCAGGAACCGCCCCCCGGGCTTCGGCCCCGGCATGTCGACGGTTTCCGGTTACAGGGGACGCCGAACCCCCCGGCCTAGCCCGCCGCCAGGTTTTACTTTCGGGCCCGAATATATAAAGGTTTGGTAGTTTCGCTCTCCGTTGCCGTTATCATCCTCATGATAAGAAAAAGGTTATAAATGCTCCAGTTTAGCACCGTGAGGGTCGTCATGAGGGTAGTCTTCGACATAGGCGGTTCTGTTCTCGTTCCGGAGGATCCCGACATCGAGTTCATAAGGGCCCTCTCCTACGAGCTCATCAAGATAAGCGAGGACCACGAGGTGGCGGTTGTCGTCGGCGGCGGAAAAGTTTCAAGGAAGTACATCAAAGCCGCGAAGACCTTCACGCCCAACGAGACCTTCAAAGACTACATAGGGATACACATCACCAGGGCAAACGCGATGCTCCTCATAGCGGCTTTGGGGGAGAAGGCATATCCCTTCGTCATCCAGGACTTCCGCAAGGCATGGGAGGTCATACAGCTCAAGAAGATACCGATAATGGGCGGAACGCATCCGGGCCACACGACCGATGCAGTTGCCGCGCTCCTCGCGGAGTACCTGCAGGCGGACCTTCTCGTTGTCGTCACGAACGTGGACGGCGTCTATGACAGCGACCCGAGGAAGAATCCGAACGCCAAAAAGCTCGAGAGAATAACCCCGGAGCAGCTAGTGGAGATAGCCATGGAGGCCGAGAGCAAAGCCGGTGGCAGTGGAGTCGTTGACGCTTTAGCGGCAAAGTTCATCCAGCGCGGGCGGATAAGGACCTACATCGTCGGCAAGCGCGATGCCTACCACCTCTTCGATGTGGTGAGGGGAAAGCACCATGGAACGGTTGTGGAGCCTTGAGGGTTCTCTTTCTTTGGCCATCCCAAACGCTTATATATTTTGTCCGACTATTGTCCTACGGTGATTGAATGTCCACTGCGGAGAAGGTTTCCGTCCGCTTTCCCCCAGGCCTGATGAGGGAGATAGATAAACTAGTCGAGCGGGGGGAGTTCTCGAGCAGGAGCGAGTTCATAAAGGAAGCAGTCAGGTTCTTCCTCCTTCATTACGAGTCGCCCAAGGAGCTCTGGGAGGAGTACAAGCTCCTCGCGAGGAGCAGGAAGCTTCCATCTGAGGAGGAAATCGAAAAGCTCCTTGAGGAAGTGGACGAGGAATGGAAGCGCTCAAGGTCGTCTTAGACACCAACGTCGTCATAGCGGCGGCGATAAACCCCTTCGGCAGTTCTGGAAAGGTACTTGACATGGTGGTCAATGGAGCGGTTCGCTCCTACACCTCCGAAGCGATACTTGAGGAGCTTCCCTTCAAACTCACGAGCGAGAAGGTTCTGAGATACCTTGAGAGCAGGATTTATGCACTATGGATTTACCGGATTTTCAGGGCTTCCTCCGTCATAGTTGAACCAGCCGAACACTTCGACGTTTCGCCTGACCCCGACGACAACAAGTTCTTCGATGTGGTTTATTCTACCAAGGCCGACTTCCTGATAAGCCTCGATAAGAAGCACGTGCTGAAGCTGAGGGACGGGGAGAGGAAGTTCTCCCTTAACGGGCACGAGTTTCTAATC
>NZ_JALUYR010000133.1 GCF_027012695.1 Thermococcus sp. | reverse complement strand
GCAGAGACCGCGCTATTTCCGCGGGGCTTACCTGTTTATGCAGCGACAGCTCCTCGGCCAGCTGCTCGATGGTCTTTTTAAACCACTTTTTCAGCACATCGAAGTTTTCCACTAAGTCCTTGGTCGTAGCCTCCTCTGGCCGCGGTTCCTCCTCAACCCTAAAGCGGAACCCCACTATCTTGCCACCGCGGCCACGCCCCCGGCGGATTTGCTCAACCTCTACCTTTAAGTGGGTTTTTTCGTTTATCTCTTTTACGGCGGGCTCTATGTATTTTCTGGCTAAATCTTTACCTGAAACTTTTTTTAAATCTAAAAGCTCTATTAATGCTTCTTTACTTAGCTCGAAATCATTTCTTTTTAAGCTTAATTTTTCCTTAAAAATGCGATAAAGCACAATAGATGCTTTAAGGTCAAGGTTTAGAATTTCCTCAAAATTATAAATAGTGAACCATTTTTTAAGCAAAACCAACAGAGGAGCTACTAAAGGAGTGTAAACTACCTGCAAATCGCCCTTAGGTTCTGAATAAAAAACACCCATAATAGTGGCAATACCACAATAAGTAGGGTCTTTTTTCTTTACAAATTTCTCCAAAATATAGGTAAAACCTAAATCTTCTAAAACTTGTTTATATGCTTCACAATTAACTTCGAAAACTATTTTCTTTTCCATTCCTTTAAGCACTTCCCGCCAGTATTTAACTTTTCGCGGCGAGAAATGGTCGGGAAAGCGCCGGCGTAGCTCCTCTAACTCTACCTCAGATACCGCATAGAAGACCTCTTGCTTTTTCCTTATCTCCTCCAGCTCCTCGAGGGACAGCTCCCGCCCGTCCCCGTCAGTTATCCAGAACCGCGCATTAGCCAAGCACCACGCCCATACCAGCAGTTCCTCCCGGGTCATTTTCTGCTTGGCTTCTATCAGGAGGTTAGGTTCCCGCACTCTCCAAGGTTTTCCCTTTTTGCCCATATAAACCATTATACGGGCTTAACCCCGAAAGCTATCCCGAAAATGGGACAAAAGTGTCCCGAAAATGGGACAAAAGTGTCCCGAAAATGGGACAAAAGTGTCCCGAAAATGGGACAAAAGTGTCCCGAAAATGGGAAATGGGACAAAAGTGTCCCGAAAATGGGACAAAAGTGTCCCGAAAATCCCAACCTTGGTTAGCACTTGCCAACAAATGCAAATAATATTAGAATCCATAGAGGAATTTAAGACTTCCCTAAAAACCCATTAGAGTTAGAACTATCAAGGGTTTCCGCCCCCTTTGAGGAGCTTTTAAAACAGGGACCCCTTTAAGGACAAAAACAGCTAAAAATACCAACCGCCACTTTTGTTGACATTCGCCCTATAAAAATATATAAAAAAAATAAAAAAAAATATTTATTAAAAAAAATAAAAAAATTAAAAAATTTAAAAATCTTCCTCC
>NZ_JALUYR010000132.1 GCF_027012695.1 Thermococcus sp. | reverse complement strand
AAGAATTACAGAATTATGCAGAGAAGGGCTATCTACTGATACCCTCTCACGGGAAGCCGGTTGAAGGGGATGAAGCGGAGGAACTGCTCGAGTTCAACCTCAAACGGGTGGAGGAAACCGAATCCCTCATTTTGGAACTCCTAGGAAAGCCGATGTCGGTTGACGAGCTGACCTTCAGGATAATGGAGCACTAGGGTGTCGAAACAACACCCCGGAAGCTGGCACTTAACCTCGTCCCGGTGAGGGCCTTCATAGCGGAGCTGTACAACCGGGGAGAGATAGGGGCCATTGTTGACGGGGGGCTTAAGTGGAGGACAAAAACCGGCTAAATCCATGAACCAAAAACCTCCAGAGGGGCACCACCTCGATCTTAACACCATCCCTTTCAACCTCCCCTACTTCCTCCCACGTGACGATGAGGCCCCTTTTGGCCCTGAGGACCTTCGAGGCCCTCACGAGGTTTCCAACCTCCCTGTCGGAGGTTCCCTCAAGAGAAAACGTCACCTGGATGGGGATCAGTTTTCCGCCAACCCTTACAACGAAGTCCACCTTGCCCCCCTCGTTCCTCCAGTAGTAAACCTCTCCGGGGATAAAGGAATAACTGAGCGCGCGTTTGATTTCCAGGAAAACCGCCAGCTCCATGAGCTTTCCTTTCTCCGGATGCGCTTTCAGGGTGAGGGTCTTGGCTATTCCCGTATCGATGGGATAAACCTTTCTCGGGGACAGCAGTTGTCCCTTTGGCTTGAAGGAAAAGCGCCTGAGCTGGAAAATAAGGTAAGCCTCCTCACGATAAGAGACGTAGTCTCTAACGGTGTGGACGTCCCTCAATCCCGCCAGTGAACCCAGCCTTGAATACGTGAACTCGCTGGAGTGGTTGGAGATCAAATAACGTGCCAGCTCCCTGAGGGCATCCACGTGCTTTACGCCGTGCCTCAGTATAACGTCCCGCTCAATCAGATCGCGGTATATCTGGCTCAGATAGAACCTCCCGAACCTAACGGCCTCGGGGAAGCCCCCTATCTCAAGGTACTCCTCAAGCTCCCTCTTCACCCGCGAGACTTCTCTGTCGGAGTACTCCCAGCTCTCCGACAGCTCCACTCCTTTGAACCGCAGAAACTCTCTGGAGGAGAAGGGGAACAGCGTCAGCTCGAAGTGCCTTCCTGTGAGGTAGGTCGCCATCTCTCCTGACAGGAGCCGGGACGACGAACCTGTGACCACAACCCGCTTGTTGAGTCTGAGCCTTGAGACGAACCTCTCCCATCCTTTTACCTCCTGAACCTCGTCGAGCACAACGATCTCAGGTTTCCCCCACACTTCACGGGCCGCATTCAAAAGCCTCCAAAGTCATCCGAACGAAAAGCCGAGAGTCTCTCGTCGAAGAAGTTCACGTAGAGGGCATTGTCACCGGCTAAACTCCAAGAGAAAACTGATTTGCCGGAACGTCT
>NZ_JALUYR010000131.1 GCF_027012695.1 Thermococcus sp. | reverse complement strand
TTCATAACCGGTATCGGTTCCGGTTTGGGGCTTGCTCTGGCGGAGGAGTTCCTAAAGAGGGGTTACAAGGTTTTCGCCCTCTCGAGGAGGTTGCCCGAAAAATTGAGGGGAAACCCCAATCTGGTCTTTGAAAAATGCGACCTCTCGGTCCACGAGGAGGTCTATTTCAAAGGTAGGAAACTCCTGGAGGGTGTAAACAAAACCCTCCCCTGGGTGGTGTTGAACGCGGGGGTCCTCGGGGAGCTATCGGAGATGAGGAATGTCCCCCTAAGGGAATTGAAGAAAGTTTTCGACATCAACCTCTGGGCGAACAAGATTCTTTTCGACCTCCTCGAGGACCTGCAAAAGGAAAAAGACCTAAGGGTGGGACAGGTTATAGCCATTTCCAGCGGGGCGGCGGTCAACTGCAACAAGGGGTGGAACGCCTACTCCATGTCAAAGGCGGCGTTAAACTGCATGGTGAAGCTCTACCACTGGGAGTTCGAGAGGAGCCACCTCATTTCGCTCGCGCCCGGACTTATCCTTACCCCGATGTTAAAGCGGATTATCGAAGAAGCCGACCCCGAGCGCTTCCCCTCGGTAAAGAGGTTACAAGAGTCCCCCAAGCACACACCCGAGAGCGCGGCTAAGATGCTCCTCGAGGTATTTCCCAACCTAAACAGGTTCCCCTCCGGGGAGTTTGTGGATGTTAGGAAAGCCTTTCCCGACATATACGCCAAATACTTACCTTAGCCCTTTGCTTCCGCCTTTTCCGAATATAAATCTTTAAACCTTATGGCTTTACTGTACTCGGGACTGGCGCTATTTTTAATCTACCTGTCGATACTGGTATCCAAGCGGTTCGGGATACCGGCGCTTATACCCATTATATTCCTGGGGCTGCTAACAAAGGATTTCATCCACGCCGAGCACCTGCACTTTTTCGTCGAGCTGGGGCTAATCCTGCTCTTCTTCTTCATAGGGCTGGAGTTCAACATCGAGAAGCTAAAGTCGATGACCGCAAAGTCGTGGAAAGCGGGTATCTCCGACTTCGTCTTCAACTTCTTTCCGCCGCTTGGGCTGGCGTTGCTCTTTGGCTTCAACTGGATAGAGGCTCTATTTATCGCGACCGTCGCCTACCCCTCTTCGACCTCTATAATCGCAAAGCTCCTTATCGACTACAAGAGACTGATTAACCCCGAAACGGAGCTGATTCTCGGAATACTTATATTCGAGGATATAGTCTCCATAGTCCTGCTATCGGTGCTCTTTGGACTGATGCAGGGGCAGGTGAGCCCCGCCCATATCGTGGGCAATATCTTCCTGATGTTCGTAGTTGTCGCCCTCTCGGTAGTCCTCGGAAAAATTATCCTTTCGAGGATTACCCACTACCTGGAAAAGGTCCTAACCGGTGCCGAGGATGTAATTCTCCTCATGCTTGGGCTACTGCTGCTGGTAGCCGGATTTTTCCACTCCCTCG
>NZ_JALUYR010000130.1 GCF_027012695.1 Thermococcus sp. | reverse complement strand
GAGGGCGTGGCACCTCGTTTTCAGGGCCCGGGGCGATGAAGGTTTGCTAAGAGTGGGCTATCTTGCTGGTTTTGGAGAGAAGAACTCAATAGGCTTCGGGATGGTGAAGGTTGATGGGCGAAGAAGAGTGAAGAAGACGTGGGAGGGAGGTGACGGAAATCGGAAAGGTAAAGGCGCTTGAGGAGTTTCTGACAAGACAACCTTCAAAAATTCTTCAATCCCTTAATAAGCCCTCAGAAAAGAGCCCCGAAAATCCATCTCTTTTCCACTGGACAGGGCATCCCTTCACCGATGCCGGGCTGGTTGCCCTACTCCTGCTCAGCGGTAAGGAAAAGCCGGAGGAATTAACCGAGGAGGACGTTGAGAAGGCTGTCGAGTTCGCTTCACAACTATACGCCAGGAAGGAGTGGAGTTCAGGCTACATACATGCAATGATGCTGCCCAACAGCGGAATCCTAATGGCGAATCCCAGCATGTCCAAGAAGCGCACTCCTGAGGCGATAAAGGCAAACCTACTCGCCCTGCTCTCGGAACCTGAGGACCCTGAGGACCCAAACGCCCCAACCTGTGAAATCTGCGGAAGGCGACATGCACGCTTGAAACCGGTCTATAGGTCTGACTTTCCCCTCGTAGGGACTGGAGGCGTTCCAAACTACTTCCCATCGGGCAAGGACGGCGCCAACATCTGCTCCCATTGTCTCTTTCTCTCCCAGATGATGCCGCTAATAGCTTACCGCCTCCCAAGGGTTCTGGTGATTCACGCTTACCCCTACGAACTCATGCTCGAGTTCCACAGGGAGGCGCTGGACGACGTCAGGAAGACGGAGCTTGCCTCCGTTGCCAGGAACTTCAGAAGGCCGGAGAACTTCCTCTTTGAGAAACTCATCGAAATAGGGACGAGCCTCGAAACGGGAAAGCTTGAAAACGCATCGATAACCCTCTACTACTTCGTCAACAACAACCAGGGGCAGGAGGTAGACGTTATCTACATTCCCAATCCTGTTCTACGGTTCGTAGCCTTTGCCGCCAGGGTTGATAGAAGAGGCTGGAACAATATAGTCGCTATGGGCTGGAGAAGGAGGCCCAGCGGGGATGAAGTTGAGGAGTTCAAGAGGCGCTATCCAAACGACGTCTACGCCAGGCTCCTCTCGGGCAAGAGCATACTGCCATACTTCATAGATCCCCATAGCAGGCGGGCCAACTCAAGCTGGAGGCTTCTCTCATTTTATTGCTCGGAGGTGTTGGGCTTGGATAAGGATGCCCTAGAGTTCGTTAAAAGAGTTGCCGACAGGATTGTTGAGACCCTTGAAAAGCTACCCGACAACAAGCTATCGAGGCGCGTCAGGGAGCTTGAGAGGGCGGAAAAGCTCTACCAGTTTGAGGGATTCTTCATCAGGGTTGAGAAGGACAGGCAGGAGCTGGGAATTCCCGGTGCCTTGATGGGCTTCGACGACTTCGCGCGGATTCTCACGAGCTACGGCGAGGACCTGAACGTCTCCTGGAAAACCGTCAGGAACCTGCTTCTCTTCCGCATCTATGAAAGGCTTCACGACAAGCTGATGAAGGCCTCGGAGGATGTTGAAGAACCCGAAGAGGAATTTGAGGAGGGTGAAGAATGAGGTTTGCGACCGGTCTGGTTTTGATAGATGCCCCGCATTCCGCCCTGAACATGCTCGGCATAGACGAAAGCCTCGCGGACAGGAACGTTACGAGGGTGAAGACCTTCAGGAGGGGTGGAAAGCGTTACCCCTATGTCTCCCCACAGGCCTGGCGCTACTGGTGGCGCTTTACTCTAAAGGAGCACTTCGACTGGGAACTTTCGCCTTTGTACCGCGAGCAGAAGCAGGTCTTTACAGCCGCGAACCCGCTCAAGTACCCGGACGACGACGTCTTCGGCTACATGCGGGCCTTTAAAAAGGGCGGTGTGAACGTTACCGTCACAAGGGTTTCGCCCCTGAAGAATACCCCACTAATCTCGGTTCTTCCGGACAGGAACTCCCTGACGGTTGATGAGGGCTACGCATCCAGACACGAAGGTGACCCCGTTCCCTACAGCCAGGAATTCTACTCCACGATCTTCAAGGGGGCCTTCTCGCTCGACCTCGATGCGGTCGGAAGGTTCACGATAATCAGCAAGGCGGGCTTCAAGAACCTCCTCACCCGGGACGACCTTCCAAAGAAGAGGAACAAGAACAATGAGGAAGTGTTCAGAGAAGTTGAGGAAATGGAGAAGCTGGCGGAGGAACTCGGAGTCAAAAGGAACGAAAGGGAATGGCTCATGCCCCCGGAGATAAGAAAGGAGCGCGCCTCCGAGGCAATCAAAGCCCTCCGCTTCCTCACCGGCGGGGCAAAGCAGACGCAGTACCATACGGATGTAACCCCGAAGTTCGTCCTTCTGCTCAGCGTTGACGCCGGAATAAACCCCTTCATAAGCGACATCGTTTTCGAGGAAAACGGTGAAGTTAGGTTCGACGCGGAGGCACTCGCAAGGAGGCTCGGAGACCTGAAGGAGGTCATCCCGGAGGGAGCAAAGCTCTACCTCGGTTATGATACCGGCTTCGTGCGCTCCCTTGGCTGGAACATCGAGGAAATCGCCGAAACACTGAGAACTTCGGGTGTGGAAGTTTTCACCGGAACCGTGGGTGAGGCCGTAGAAGAGTTCGTGAAAGAAATCGAAGCGTACTACGGGTGAGCCGATGATAAGGGTGAAGCTCAAGGCCTGGACGGCTTCCTTCCGCTTTCCAACCTTTCAGTCAGGATATCAACCCACTCTACCAGTTCCTCCTCCATCAACAATACAGGGATTGCTCTCCGCCGCGAAGGGGGAACCCGTTTACCTAACGAAGATTCCCTACGTTGGCTACGTCTTCAGGAGCGAGGGACTCGGCCTCGACCTCGAGAAAATCTACGCCCTGGGAAAGGTCGAGACGGACATAATGAAGCGTGAGTTCCACTATGGGGCGGAGCTTTACCTCTATCTCCCTGATGAGTGGAGAAAACACTTCAAAAAGCCAAGGTACCAGCTCCTCCTCGGAAGGTCAAGCGACGTTGCGACCGTTGAGGAAATAAAAAGGGTGGAGCTTGAGGAGGGGGAAGCTCCCATAGGCGGGACAGTCGTTCCCATTAACCTTGGTCTCCCAGGCATGGTCCACTCGCTCGTCGTTGAATACGACTACTCCAGCATCCCGAGAAGGGCAAGGCTGGTGAAACCCTTCGTCGTCCTCCCTTTTCCAAGGACGCGGGCGGAAAAAAGGAGACAGACGAGAAAGGCCAGCTATGACCCGGAGTTAGACATAGGAGTTTACCTCCACAGGTGGAGCGGATGAAGCTCTGCTACGCCAAGTTCAATCCCCACCAGTTCCTTGAGTGCCATACCCTCGATGCAATCAACGTCCTGAAAAGCCTGAAAAATTCGTTTCACTGGCTCGAAGAACTATCGCCGGGAATCTTCGAACTTTCCTTTTATTCGGTTCTCCTCCATGATATCGGGAAGTGCGCCTCGGGATTCCAGCGTAACCCCCGGAAATGGGGCTACCGCCACGAGCTTCTCTCGGTTCCGTTCGTCCAGTTCTTGGACTACGGGAAGCGTGAGAAAAATCTCATAGCGCTGGCCATACTTACGCACCACAAAACGCTCGACGAGCTGGAGCCGATTCTTCCCGTCAGGGATGAGAGCCTTTCGCCGGAGTTCTACGAAAAGCTTGGGGAGCTCTTAGAGAGGGCGGAATATCTGGAGCGGATGTTCATACCAAGGATTCCGAACATGGAAGCCTACTACTTTGGCACCAAGAGACCGCCGAAGAGGTTTAAACTCCCCTCCGACTGGCGTGAGAGACTCCGGGACTTCGACTTCCAGGAGCTGAAGGAGTGGTACGAGGGGAACCTCAATGGAGAACGACTAACCCTGACATTTCTGAGGGGCATCCTCAACGCCTCCGACCATCTGGCCTCGGCCGGCGAGACTTCCATTGCGCTCATCCCGGACATCGGAGAAAGGCTTGAACTCAGGATTCCACGCGGAAAGCTCCGTCCGCTCCAGGTGAAAGCATCGGAACACCGCGGGAACCTGCTCCTGAAGGCCCCAACTGGCTACGGAAAAACAGAGGCCGCGCTTCTCTGGGCCAACAGAAACGCCTTCAGGAGCGGAAAGAGAATAGCGAGTAGAATCTTCTACGTGCTCCCCTACAAGGCCAGCATAAACGCGATGCACCGCAGACTTCTCGGCCTCTTCTCAGACCCGGAACTCGTTGGAATCCTCCACAGCTCCGCCGGTTTCTACCTCTACTCGTTCTCCCTGGAATACAGGAGGCTCGGCTCGCTCTACCAGAAGATATACACCCCGTTGAAGGTCACAACGCCGTTCCAGCTCATGAAAGCCTTCTTCGGCGTTGGTTTCCATGAGATGCTGAAAACTGAACTGGCCGGCTCACTCCTGATTTTCGACGAAATACACGCCTACGAACCGAACGTCCTCGGGATAATCCTCGCAATGCTCGAAGAGGTTGCCCAGCTAAAGGCGAAGGTCATGGTCATGACCGCAACCCTTCCGGATTTCCTTGAGAACCTCATCAGGGAAACCCTGCCCTTCGGGGAGCTAAAGACTCCGCCGGAGGAAGCAGACAACTTTACACGGCACAGGGTTCACGTCGTTGAGGGAAGCATGGACTCCGTTGGGGAGCTTGTGGAAGAGCTGGGGCTTTACAGACGGGTGAAAAAAACCTCTAAGCCTGCTCTAATAGCCTGCAACAGCGTTGACAGGGCAGTATCTACTTACAATACCCTAAAGGAGCGAGGCTTTAACGTTCTGCTCCTCCACAGCAGGTTCACACACGGCGACAGAGAGAGAAAGGAGAGAGCGCTCCTAGAGAGGATGACCGATTACGACTTCGTCGTTGCGACTCAAGTGGTGGAGGTTTCGCTCGACGTGAGCTTTTCAACCATTCTCACTGAACCGGCCCCGCTCGATGCACTCATACAGCGCTTTGGAAGGGTTAACAGACAGGGATGGAGGAATGGAAGGATAGAAGACGTTTACGTCCTAACTCGGGGTTCCGGGGCAGACAGGAAGATTTACAGAGACTACGAGGTGGTTGAGGAGAGCGTTAAGCTCCTAAAGGAGCTTGACGGCAAAAAACTGAGGGAATCGCTCGTTCCGGAGCTCGTCAGCAGGGCATACTCGGCAATTTCGGAGAAGCTAACTGAGGAGGTTCAGCACTACCGGGAACTCGCGCTGGAGGTGTTCAGCAACGTAAAGCCCCTGCGGAAAGGAGAAAACGAGGAGGCTTTCTACGAGATGTTCAACGGGCTTGAGGCCGTTCCGGGTATATACGCGGGAGAGGTTCTCTGGCTTATAGAGGGTGGAATGGGAATCGAAGCCCACCGCTATCTCGTGCCAGTGCCGATGTGGCTCTACTGGGCAGAGAGCGAGAGCTTCCACAGGCTCAGCGACAGGGGACCGGGAAAACACATCCTCGTCGCGGAGCTTGAGTACAGCCCTGAAACGGGCCTGTTGAGGGAGCCTCTAACTGGAGGAGATATACTGTGACCGGAGGTAAGGGTGTATCCAATAAGACCTCCACCTCACGGAGCCTCGAAGAATACCCCCTCGACCAGCTCCTCATCGGTGGTACCGAAATCAACTACCTCTTCATCTGCCCAACGAAGCTCTGGTATTTCTCACACGGCATTACGATGGAGGGGGAAAGCGAGTGGGTAGAC
>NZ_JALUYR010000129.1 GCF_027012695.1 Thermococcus sp. | reverse complement strand
CTTTCTTAGAGGAACCGCTGGAATCTCCCCAACTTCAAGCCTTCTATCCCCCACTGAGAGCGCGAAAGCCAGGAGGAGCAGAAGCCAGAGGAGGACGAAGGGAAGCATGGCCCAGACGAAAGCCCCGACGGAGAGGCCGTAGGTCTGCCAGATTATAACGTTCTGCGGGTTTCCTATCGGCGTTAAAGCGGAGCCGGCGTTGGCCGCTATGGCGGAAAGAGTAACGGCTTTTGCCCTATCTATGCCAGAAAGCTCCGAGGTGAGGGCAACCAGAGGTATGAAGACGAGCATAGCTGTGTCGTTCATTATAAAGGCGGAGGTGAACGCTATGACCGGCAGGAGGATCAGCATCAGCCTCCTCTCGGAGCCGGACGAGAGGGCTATTAACCTTGAGGAGAGCCGAACGAAAACCCCGGAAAGCTCGAGGGCCTTCGAGGCTATGACGAGTGAGGTTATAAGCGATAGGCTTCCCCAGTCAATTAAAGCCGGTGTCCTCGAAAGCAGCGAAGGATTGAGGAGAAGGAGGACTAAGTAGAGCGAGAGCAGGAAGAGGAGGAACCACTCCCTTTTGACAAATTCCCGTATTCTACAGTCCGTGTCTCCTCACCTCCTCTGTAAGGCCGTAGTCCGGCACAAGCTCCCTTCCGTCCCTGCTCACGCGAGCATGGAGGACTATAAAGCTTTTCCATGCCAGAGGCACGACCCAGCAGTCCTCGGGTTCCCTGAACTCACAGGCATCTATAACTTTCAGCTCCTTCAGGATTTCACGGGCTTTGTCCTCAACGGAGGAGCATTCAAAGTCTCCAAAGTGGCCCGGAAATCCCTTAGGAAGAGGAGTTCCGCTCAATGGGTTGAAGTGCATCCTGTCCATCGCGAAGTCGAGGTAGAGAACAGGAACGTCAATTCCATCGGGCCTCCTTAGAGGTTTTCCAGGTCTGAAGAGCGGCAGGGCTTTCTTCACGAGCTCTATAGCTTTCTCCGCGTCTTCTTCAGCCGGAGGTTCACTCCTCCATTGGGGGCCTCGAATCGGGGGTAAGTCCGGCATGGCATCACCGGGAAAACTACTCGTGAACCCGTATAACCTTTCCCCAAATCCGTCCAGAAAAGGATTTAAACGTGAAGATTTAGGAGAAATGGTGATGATGATGGGCAGGGTTTTCAGAGTCCCCAGAGAGCCCGGAGCGGGCGGAACGATAATCCTCTCGATGATAGGCGGTCTAATCCTGGCCCACGCCGACTGGAGGTGCTGGCTCATAGGAATCGCCGTTGCACTCATCACGTTCTTTACCTTCGACTACGCCTTCGACTCATACAGGGCGTGGAGGCTCAGGGACATGGCCCTCGCCCTTGGCATTAACGGGCTTGCATACCTCCTTCCGGCGTGGTACTGGTTTGGGAAGGGCATCCTTGAACCGTCCACAGACAATCCCCTTTTAATCCCGCTTGGCATCGTCGCGGTCCTCTTCGCCCTCCACTTCGCGTTCTCCAGAAAAAAGGGCTGGAAGAACCC
>NZ_JALUYR010000128.1 GCF_027012695.1 Thermococcus sp. | reverse complement strand
GGAAATACTTGGTGGGTATTTTGTTGGGATTGTTGGTGGTATTGGCAACGGCAGAAACTACCCTGGCAATGTCATATTCCGAAGCGTCTATGTCCCAAGATCCCGTCACTTTCAGAATATCTCTCGGAGTATCTAAACCTACACCGATATCCCCGATGGTGTTTGGAGATAAGGATCAGCTTACAGTCAGATTTAGAAAGGACATGTCCTTCGTTCTCGATGGGAAGTTGTACTTGGCATTTGAGTGGAAATGGAGTGGATTGCCAGAATTATTCGGAGGAGGCAAGGATGTCATTCTCATTTCGTTCCCGTGGGAGATTCATGGATATCCTGATCCATACATATTTTATGACTATTTGCCTGAAGTTCGTATTGAAACGGTACATGGGATGGAGTACAAAGTTGGTCCCGTAAGTTTCTCTATGGAACCTACCGACGAATTGTTGTTTTACAATGGGGGTTATCACAGAGTTTACCAGATGTTTATCAAAATTCCAGTAGACGATGATGTCCCGTGGGGCATAGTGTGGGTGGGAATAACCCCAAAGAAAAAGATGACACTAGGAACTCATTTTGGCTATTTCCACAACTGGGATTACATCAAACCCACAATGACAGCTTTCAGCATGCTCATAAGCATTAAATGTACAAACCCTCTTGTCTCAACCACCGTGACTTGGAGTGTTGAGAAAATACTCGGTGATGTGCTGGGACGGGGTAAGGGGTTTTGGGAAAAGAAAGACGAAAGGGAAATAGTTTACTCTACTAATGAATATCCTTGGAAATCAACCCCACCGTGGCCACCATGTTCCCCCGGAGGAATTTGTCCTACATCAATTGGAGGGGAAATTAGTTGACGGACGAATATTACAAGGCACGATTTAGAACCAATCTATTGAGGGAGGGAATAGTTTTCTTTGGTCTCTCTTTTCTTTTTGGGACCTTGGACAGTTCAGACGTAGTGATTATGGCCATCGTTTCATGGATAATATCCAGTTTGGTTTGGATTGTGTACAACGAGTATAAGTGCGGTGAGTTGTCCAAACGACTCGAATGCAGACCGTTGTGTGATGTCCTCCTAAAGAAGTCTATCATTGATTCCGCGGGTGTTGGAGTAATAATCCCCGCGAGTTTAGTTAGTAGATATCTTAATCAAAATTATGGGATTCTAATAGCACTCGCGATTATGTGGACAATAGTCTCAGCAAAAATATTGAGCGATATCAATTATCCGTACGAATGGGCTTCCTCCGAGAGAATCAGGCAGGCCAAGGAAAAATGCAAAGTGTAGTGTCCCTATTCTCCAGTGTCACGAATTCTTATTGTGGATCTTTTTCCCGGGAGCATCAAGGGGGAAGTTTATTAGTGTTGGGTCTGATAGTTTGAACAGGTGTTCCTCATGATACTCGATACCGACTACATTACCGAGAACGGCAAGCCCGTCATAAGGATCTTCAAAAAGGAAAACGGCGAGTTTAAAATCGAGTACGACAGAAACTTTGAGCCCTACTTCTACGC
>NZ_JALUYR010000127.1 GCF_027012695.1 Thermococcus sp. | reverse complement strand
GCAACGTTCGCCGCCTGTTCCAGCGTCCTGTCCTGGCGCATCTTCTCTATGAGCGCGTCGTCGGCGTAAACCCTCCCCGGAACGCGCATTCTCTTATCGAACTTCGGTATCTCCCATCTTATCCTGTCAATTCTCTTCAGCGGGACCATCCTCTCACCCCTCCTTTAGGTGGCCCTAAAATTATTTTAACCTTTCGCGGAACAACTTTGACTAAAGGTCGAGCCTCAACCTCCGTTCCTTCGGCACGTAGTTTATCAGCTTCCCCTCTTTGGCCTTCGCCGAGCCGAGGAAGTAATCCCTCCACCTCACTATCACCCAGCCGTAAAGACTCCCGTCAATCTCGACGCTCTCCCCGGCTAAATAGCGCCTTGCCCTTTCATCGTTGAGCTCCACCACGTTCTTCGTCGCCTTTGGCCCGACCAAAAAGCTCCCCTCGATTGTGAGCCTTATTCCGTCACTCTCGATCCTGGCAAAATAAACGCCCTGTCTGTCGGGGCCTTTAATCTCAAGGGAGCACGGTTTTCGGGCGTAGACCCTGTGATACCTTCCCCTGATCTCGTAGGTCAAATCGGGGGCGTAGCCGTAGTTCTCGATGAGAAGTCTCTTCACGAGTTCTGTATCCTTCACCCTTCCGATCTCTTCCCTCGGGTTAGTGGTGTTTTCCCCACTCATTCCCCTCCCTCCGGCTTGGTTATCTTCGCTATGAAGAACGCCTCCGTGTCGTTGTCGCTGGGGTGTATGCGCAAAGCCCTCTTCAGCTCGGGTGAGTACTTCTTTCCCTCCCATTCTAGGACAGGTTCGCTCGTCCTCACGGGCAGTTTTACCGGTTCGAGTCTGGCATCCGTTCTCCTCAGGAGGTAGTCAATCACCTCCTCGTTCTCCATGGGGTCTATCGTGCATGTTGAGTAAACGAGCGTTCCTCCGGGTTTTAAAGCCCTGTATCCCGCCAGGATGAGCTGTTTCTGGATGTTCATGTACTTGATGACCGCTTTCTCGCGCCACTCTCTCAGGAACCGCCAGCTCTTTCTGATCATTCCGACCGAGGAGCAGGGGGCATCTAGAAGAACCCTGTCAAAGGTCCCCTCGAAGCGGGAGAAGTGGACCCCGTTCCGGGTCGTCACCCTGGCTATCAAAACGCCCATCCTGTTGAGGTTCGCTATGAGAACGTTTGCCCTGTCCCTGTTTGGATCGTTGGCTATTATACACCCCTCGTTTTCCATGTATTGAGCAATCTGCCCCGTTTTGGAGCCGGGCGCCGCGGCCATGTCCAGAATCAGTTCGCCAGGCCTCGGGTTTAGGACAACGGGTGGAATCATCGAGCTTGCCTCCTGACCGAATACCAGCCCCAAACCGTGCTCCGGAACCTTCGCGAGATTGTCAACGTTTATGAAGAAGCCCTCGCGGACCCAGGGGATCGGTTCGAGCTCGAACTCCTCTTTGAGCCTTTCAACGACAACCTCCAGCGGGGCCTTCAGCGTGTTCACCCTTATGCTCTGCTTCAGCGGTTTTATCAGGAACTCCCAGAACTCGTCGGTATCTTCGAGCTTCGAATAGCGCTCGTAAAAAGCGGGGTTTACCTCCCTGATCCTGTCCCTCGCGCTCATGAGACCACCTCACAGGTCGGGGACGAACTGGGCCATCCATCTCCCATCGGGGAGCTGCTTTATCTCCATCTCATGGTAGGTTATCGCTTTCACTTCTTCCTTCGGCTCGTGCTTCTCGCTCAGCGGTTCACCACAGGCCCTGGCCTTCAACCGGTAGCCGTTTTCGGTTTTCTCGATCTCGACCTTCACGTCACCGAAGACGAGGCCCTCCACGTCGTGTAGCACGAGGAGTTCCTCGAGGAAGGAATAGAGAAGCGCCTCCAGATCCTCCTCCTCGACCTCAACCTCCCGGCACTCTTTAGGTTCAACCTTTCTCACGTCCACCATGACGTCAAAGAGAGCTAATGCCACCGCCTCAAAGGCCTCCTCCAGGGTTGAGCCGTAGCCGCGAACGCCTATGTCGGCGGTGTGTTCGTAGTGCTCCCAGGTTCTCATTTCACTCACCTCACCCACAATTCTCCTTTTTCCTGCCCTCTCTCATCTCCTGGAGAGCTTTTCGGGGGTGTTCCGCCAACTTTTAGAAGCTCAAAGAACGTCCATTCATCGTCCACGTCACTCCCCATCCCACTTTCCCGGCCTTGGCTTATAAACCCCACCAATCGAAACCGTTAATTAGACCGGCATCGAAATGGTTGAAGGTGGTGACATGAGGGAGGTAACGCCAAAAAAAATCCGCGAGATGAAGGGGAGGGAGAAGATAGCAATGGTTACAGCCTACGATTATCCCTCGGCGCTCCTCGCGGACAGGGCGGGAATTGACATAGTTTTCGTTGGGGACTCCCTGGGGATGGTGGTTTGCGGCGATGAGAACACCCTGAACGTGAGCGTGGAGCAGATGGTCTTCCACACCCGGGCCGTCGCGAAGGCCGTGAAGCGGGCGCTGGTTCTGGCGGACATGCCCTTCGCGAGCTATGAGGTGAGCGTGGAAGAGGGCATTAAAAACGCCGTTCGCCTGATACGGGCCGGTGCGGATGCGGTCAAAATAGAGGGCGGTGCGGATCACGAAAAGCTTGTGAAAAAGCTCGTGAGGATGGGAATCCCTGTGATGGGACACACGGGACTGACGCCCCAGCGATATCTCCGGCTCGGAGGATATAAGATAATGGGCGAGACCGAGGAGGAGATAGAGGAGATCCTTCGCGATGCCAGGGCCCTGGAGAGGGCGGGTGCCTTCGCCGTTGTTCTTGAGTTCACGCTGGCCGATGTATCGAAGCTAGTGACAGAGGAGGTTTCCATCCCGACGATAGGCATAGGCTCCGGACCCTGGGTTGACGGGCAGGTTCTGGTGTGGCACGACCTGCTCGGGATATACGAGAACTCGCCACCCTTCGCGAAGCGCTACGCCAACCTCGGTGAGACAATCCTGGAGGCGCTCAGGGAATACGGTCGGGAAGTTAAAGCTGGAAAATTTCCAAGCGAGGAACACTACTGGAGGTATCAGAGCGAGGAAGACTTCAGACGGAAGGCCGAATCTGTCCTGAAAAGTCCTGAAAAGCTCGCGAGGGAGGGCTTCTAAATCGTTCAAATTTTTACAACAACTCCTTGGGACTTCCCCAATTAAATGGAGTTTACGGCCTTTTTTGGAGCAACTCTTTAGTTCTGGAATATTTAAACTTCAAAGTTTATAAAGGTTAACTGCATATTCTACAATGGGGATTGCGGAATGTTCAATGTCACCAGGAGTTCGCGGGACGGCAAGCGACTTCTGGCGGTTACGTTTGCGTTTTCTCTGGTGGCGGCCATATTCACCGGCCTGCTCGTCGCGACATCTTCAACCTCAACCTACAGCGCCATCGTTACTCCCGGTTTTCCGGCCTACTTCAGGATTGATGGAGGCTTCACCACGGTTTCCATAGATGTGTCCTCCGATGTGCCGGTCACCGTCTGCATAACCGACATGGGGGGCTATCGGAACCTGGCCGACGGCAGCGATGCACTCTGCTACCTCTACGTCGAGGGGGAGACCCACTTCCACCGGATTTGGAGGGGCGGAGGGGGGCGGTATTACCTGGTTGTCATCTCCGAGCATAGGGCCAGGGTCAGGGTGAGGATAGAAGAGGGACTCCTCGTGAGGTAATGGAGCCGGGACCGGGATTTGAACCCGGGACCTGGGGATTACGAGTCCCCCGCCCTACCGAGCTAGGCTACCCCGGCACCGTTCTATGGAGAACCCCTGAATTTATAAGCTTTTCCCAGTCACGCCATGAGCCCGTCGATAACCTCCTTCAGCCTCGCCGGATCGAGGCCCATGAGAAGGACCACCAGGGCCAGGAAGAAGTTGAAAAGGGTCACCTTTCTGAGGTAGGAGGTCTCCCAGCGGTATAGGGTTGAGGGGATGGCCATACCCAGTCCCTCGCCGAGTCTGTATGCCAGGACTCCGAGGCAGATCCCGGCGAGGACGTCGTAAATCCAGTGGTGGCCGAGCAGGACAGTGGCAAAGGGGATGAGGACGCTTATTCCAATGAGGATCCTCGCCCCGAGCCGGTGCCGGTGCCTCCAGAGGGCCATCAGGTTGACGGTCACTATGGCGTTGTGGAGAGAGGGGAATACGAACTCCTGCCGGGTGAAGAGGGTGTTCTCGGAGCTGAAGCCCTGCAGGTTGTAGACCACGTGGGGAGCATAGATGTGGAAGACAAGATAGGTAAGACCCGCGGCGGCGTAGGAGATCAGATAGCCGGCCAGGAGTCTGTCCGAGGTCTCCGTA
The DNA here is from genome assembly GCF_027012695.1 of Thermococcus sp. Classification (GTDB taxonomy): domain Archaea; phylum Methanobacteriota_B; class Thermococci; order Thermococcales; family Thermococcaceae; genus Thermococcus. Next base: position 1,463 of record NZ_JALUYR010000127.1, on the reverse strand, counting down.
TCGGCGAGGTAGATGAGGAGGTAGAAGACCGCGAGTGCTATGGATCCGGTGAATCCGATGTAATAGACCGCAACGAAGAGAAGGTAAAGGGGTTTCACCGAGCGCACGAAACCCGTGAGGCCCAGGACAAAGGATTCCGACGTCAGGGGAAGTTTCAGGAACGCACCGGTCACATCAACGCTCCACCTTCCGATGAGACCGTAGAGGACACCGAAGGCGATCCACCCGAAGTAGCTGAGGAAAAAGGCGTTAAGCCTGACGAGTATCTCGGGATCCTGGAGGCGTTTTCTGAGCCATTCCATCGTTCTGCCCCCGGCGTTTACTACCACCACTCGGGGCCCGTCCCTTAAAAAACTTACACCTCCCGCCTGAGTTTATCGGCTTCCGCCTCGAGCTCCATCCTCTCCCTGAGAATCCTCAGGAGTTCGAGGATCGTCTCGCCGTTCTCCCCCGTGTATGTGAGCTCCAGCTCCCCAACCGGAAGCCTCATGCGGGCGTTGTCATCGAAAAGCGTCAGTTCGATTTTCCCGAGGCCGATCCCTTCCAGAATCCCGGCCTCGCTCTCAACGAGGGCCTCATACCGCTTATAAACCTTCACGACCATTTTCCCACCTCCCGTGGGTTTAACGGGCAAAAAAGAAAGATCAGCGGAGCAGGGTCCGTATCTCCTCCTCGCCCAGGGTCTTCTCGACGAACTTCGACAGGACGTAGGTTATCCCGAGGAGGTTCCCGGGGGTGAGTCTGAAGGTCCAGATGATCGAGCCCCTCCGTATCACGGCCCTGTCGCCGTTGAAGTAGAGCTCAAGGGTCGTTCTGCCGCCCCGCGTCTCTAACTCAAAAATGTAGTAATCCAGATCTCGTGCGTACACCACGACCACCGCGCAGAAGAGTGCAGGGACGGGCGTTTTCGCCTGATGCAGTCGTAGTTTATAAAGCTTTTGGTATTAAAAATGGAAAAGGAATCAATGGCTGGCGATGAGTTTGGCCTGATCCTCAAGCAGGCGGCACTGGTCTTTCTTCCTGAAATAGGCCCTGGCGAGGTAGTAGAGCATCGGCAGGCCGATTATCAGGGGAATCGAGGCAATGCTTATAACAAAGCCAACCGCGTAGGCCACCTTCTGGGTTGTCGTGAAGCACCTCACGGCCATCACCAATGGAGTATAACTAGCTAGTGCTTTGGAAACACGGAGTTTGCCGGATGGTCCTTCCGGTGTGTAGTCCCACTGACAGTTGAGGGTCTGAGAACAGGCAACCACGCTCAAAACCGGTGGGAAGAGCAGGGCTTGAGGACAAGCCCAAAGTGAGAGCCAAAACACTAGCCGGTTCTGAAACATAAACAAGGACATACTCCCGAAGTACATTGCCCCCATAACGGCCATGGCCGAGTTTCCAAAGCACAGCTGGTTCTGAAACGGAATAATCAACAATGCTCCGAGGCTGATTGTAGCTACCGTTTCCAAAGC
>NZ_JALUYR010000126.1 GCF_027012695.1 Thermococcus sp. | reverse complement strand
TTCCTGCCTCCAGCCCACGCCCAGGCCTACGACTACGAGATAAACGCCTACGCCCTGTACTTCGATGTCATGAGTCCCGACAGCGTCCTGGAGACGGTGGAGATCGATCTAACATCCCACACCAACCTGAGCCAGTACGTCCTCTACACCGATTATCCCGTTGAGAATCCCCGGGCAGTTATGGAGCGCGGCAACACGACGGTTCCGGTGAACGTTACCGTCAGGGAGGTTCTAGGTGGGACGAACGCGATCTACCTGGACTTTCCGGCCATAGGTCCCGGTGAGAGCGCGAAGATACGGCTTACCTTCACCACCCGGGGTATGATAACCGAGACCGGGGGAAAGCAGCAGTTCACCTATTACGTCAAGTTCAGCCAGCCGGTGGGCCTTTTCCACGTCAGGCTGCTCGTTCCAAGGGGCTACGCCGTTCTCTCACCCATAATCCCCTCTCCCGATAGGGTGGAAAGCTCAACGACGAGACTTCTCCTCGAGTGGAGCAGACAGAACGTCCGCGCCGGTGAGGAGTTCTACTTTATAGTGGGTTTTTCCGGGGAGATAACACCACCAAAACAGCCATCGCTCCTCCTGTACCTCAGTCTTTTTACTGCGGGTCTCGTGACGGGAGGGGGCGTTGTTTACGGATACATCCTCTATCGCGAGAGGAAGAAAAGTGAAGAGCGCAACCATCTCAGAACCGACGAGGAGAAGATATTAGCGATTCTAAAGGAGGGGCCGGTTCTCCAGAGCGAGCTAACGGGGAAGCTGGGCGTTTCGAAGGCCAAGGTGAGCATAATCCTCCGCGAGATGGAGGAGAAGGGTCTCATCACTCGTGTCAGGGAAGGGAGAACCTACAGGGTTTTCCTGAGGGAGTGAGTAGCTTTATAAACGCCTCCTCTCTTCTTCCCTCTGGTGAGAGAAATGGAAGAGTTGTTTGTCTGTCCGGAATGCGGTAGCGGTGACGTTGAGGTCATCAAGGAGAGGGGAAGGGAGCTTACCCTCAAGTGCAACGAGTGCGGCAACGTCTGGCACGTTACTCTGCCAAAGCCCGTAAAGGTCCCGCTCATAGTCAGCAAGCACGAGAGGAGCTTTAAAACTGAAGCAGAACTCCCCGAGGGCGAGGAAATCAAAGTCGGTGACATAGTCGAGACCGAGGATGACGAGGTAAGGATCACTGGAATAGAGCTCGATGGGGACAAGCGCGTCGAGAAGGCCAGGATAGGGGAGATAAAGACCCTCTGGGGAGAGAGCCTTAACTATCCGAAGATCATCAAAGTATCTATCTACCTCCCGAAGGGCCTCACACAGGCATTCCGCGTCAAAGTACCCAGGGATGAGGAGTTCGCGGTTGGAGAGGTCCTCGAGGTTGGCGGCTACACCTTCAAGGTTGAAAAGATAAAGACCGAGAGAAAGATGCTCCGCCATGGTAAGGCAAAGGCCGGCGAAATAGTCGCAATAATGGGCCACCACATCCCCAAGGCCCGGGCCAGGAGAAACCTCGAAATCTACCGCGGCTACGCGAAGGAGTCAAGTAGCACCAGAGGCTAAAGCTAAACCGGCAAAAATAAAGAGGTCTTTCCTTTTTATCCCGCTGACGCGGGGGGATGGGTGCTTGGCCGCCACTGGTATCGAAATCCTTTTAAAGTCCCCCTCACAACTCAGCACGCAAAACCGGATGAACGATGAAGGATTCGGAGGGATGAAGGATGGCTAAGCCAAGCTACGTCAAGTTTGAGGTTCCGCAGGAGCTTGCCGAGAAGGCCCTTGAGGCAGTCGAGCTTGCCCGCGACACCGGAAAGATAAGGAAGGGTACCAACGAGACGACCAAGGCCGTTGAGAGGGGCCAGGCTAAGCTCGTTGTCATAGCCGAGGACGTTGATCCCGAGGAGATAGTTGCCCACCTCCCGCCGCTGTGCGAGGAGAAGGAGATACCGTACATATACGTCCCGAGCAAGAAGGAGCTCGGTGCCGCCGCCGGGCTTGAGGTTCCCGCGGCCAGCGTTGCCATAGTTGAACCCGGCAAGGCCCGCGAGCTCGTTGAGGACATCGCCATGAAGGTCAGGGAGCTCATGAAGTGAGCTCCTTTTCCTTCCCGTTCACGAACGATTCAAACTCATTCGCGAGTCTTTATGGGGTGTGAGGTATGAGCGACGAAGGTTATCCCGCCGAGGTTATTGAGATCGTTGCAAGGGCCGGCGTCACCGGTGGCGTTACCCAGGTCAAGGTCCGCGTTCTTGAAGGTCGCGACAAGGGGCGCGTCATAAGGAGGAACGTCAAGGGACCGGTCCGCGTTGGAGACATAGTCATTCTCAGAGAGACCGAGCGTGAGGCCAGGGAGATCAAGAGGAGGAGGTAAAGATGGCCCGCTGGAACGTCTGCTCCTACTGCGGAAGAGAATTCGAGCCGGGAACTGGCAAGATGTACGTCAGGAACGACGGCAGAGTCCTGTTCTTCTGCTCCAGCAAGTGCGAGAAGTACTACTTCATGGGGCGCAATCCGAGAAAGCTCAAGTGGACCAAGGCCTTTGAGGAAGCGAGGCTCCAGAGGGCCAAGAGGAGGAAGTAATTTCTTCTTTTCTTAGTAATTTTAATCCAATGGACATTTCTGCCACTCCTTAATTTTGGAAGAGCGAAAGGGTTAAATACGATAACTGCGTTCCTTTGATTGACAACCCGGTTGGGGGGGTCAAATGCGACAGAAAGTGGTATGGTTCGTACTCGGTGTTTTGGTTGGAAGCCTGTTTGTTGTTTCAGCGTATCCGGCAGGGAACGATGTTCAGTATGCCGCTCCAGCGGTTCAGAAGATTCCAGGCGAGGACTACACAACCCTTCTCATCTACACCCCGAACGGCCTTCCACTGAACGTTGAGAATGTTCAGAAAGCTGCTCAGGAGTTCGTTCTGAAGAGCGCTCCAAACGCCAAGTGGCACGCCTATGCACTACCAGAACTCCCAAAGGACGCGGTTCTGACGGGCTACGGGATAAAAGTGACGGGGGACGGCAGGGTTGACGTTCTCATTCTGGCAGCCGGAAAGGGTACCCCCGTTCAGGGCACAAAGATCAAGAATGAGATGGAAGAGTGGGGCAAAAAGAGGCCTGAGTTTCAGGAGGACATACCTCTCGGTGAAAAAATCGGAGTTCCAGAGGAGTGGAGTGTGAAGACCGTCAACAACGGAAACGTGAAGATTTATACCGGTGAAAGTTCACCCTACTGGCACAACTTTGGGAGACTGGAACTCAGATACGATGACCCCCCTTATGGAAAGTTATACGCTCGGTTCTATATATGGGGCCTCTGGAACGATGGGAATCCAACGGAAGAAAGGTTTCTGTGCACCACGGATGAAAACGGTCGCGGGACTTACCGTGTCACTCCGGGTATAGCTATAGGTGGTAACTACGGGAAGTACTTCACAAACGATATCAAGATAACCCATGACTGGGGCATTGACCCTGCCCTTCATGGACGGTTGGGCATTATGAAACCTGCCGGGACAATAAACAGGTACGAAACCCTCACAATTAGCATCGGGCCGGTCTCATACCCCCTTGCAATTGGTGGGTACAAAGTCTATGGAGATGCCATTGACCCCCAAGCGGTGTGGGACTTCGACATTCCCTATAACGAGGATGCCTCCCACCATACGATTGAATTTATGCCTTCTTCCGAGGGCATAGTGAAGGAGTCCGTTCTCCATGATGGCTCGTGGCATGATGTTACCCGGATCAAACTATGGGCAAAATTCAGGAGTGTGCATTGGTATACAATATTCAAGCACGAATCCTGGACGGCTTTGGACTGGTACTTGAGGGTTGGCTGAGCTTTTATTCTGTTCCCTTCCCGCCTTTCTTCCCGGTTCACTCCAGTTTATTCTGGCTAGAAATCCCAAAAACCTATTAACCCTCCCGCCAACTACTTGCGGTGTTGCCGATGGCCGAGAAGCAGATTGAAAGAACCCTCGTTATTTTGAAGCCGGACGCCGTTGTAAGGGGCCTGATTGGGGAGGTGATAACCCGTTTTGAACGGAAGGGTCTCAAAATCGTCGGGATGAAGATGATATGGATCACCCGCGAGTTAGCGGAGAAGCACTACGAGGAGCACAAAGGCAAACCCTTCTTCGAGGCGCTCATAGACTACATCACCAAGGCCCCCAGCGTCGTAATGGTGATTGAGGGTCGCTACGCCGTAAGCGTCGTCAGGAAGATGGCGGGAGCGACAGACCCGAAGGATGCTGAACCCGGAAGTATACGTGGTGACTACGGCCTCGACATAGGCGACGCAATATACAACGTCATCCACGCCTCCGACAGTCCGGAAAGCGCTGAGAGGGAGATAAACCTCTACTTCAAGCCTGAGGAGCTTTTCGAGTACTGCAAGGCAGCGGACTGGTTCTACCACACCCACGCGAGGGCGAAAAGGGAATATCTGGATAGTATGGATTGCCTGGAGCGCTAATTCACCACCATCGTTCTGTCCTTTCGCTCTTTTGCCTTCCTCCTGTAGAACTCCGTGTACTCTTTCATTACCTTTACACACTCTTCGCCTATACTCTTCTTCGTTATGCCAACAATGTAAACCGCCGTTCCCATAGTCAGGACAAATGCAAGGGCATAAAGCATCGCAACGGCTAGGAGGCCCGGGGAAAGGACAAATCCCACGGTAACCATGAGAAGGGATAGCCCATAAACAAGGGTCTTCTGCCGTGTCTCGTTGTACGGAACCTTTAGGAGGCACTCCACTACTTCCTTCCAGCGCGGGAACTCTTTAACGAATTTCCCACCGACAACCAGCGTGTTCCTGTAAACCCCATAACTCACGTTATCCGTCAGGCAGTCAAGTTCCCTGTTCTTGAGCACATCCCTCACGGATTCACCGCAGGGGGCGGCTTTGAGTGACCTCGGGGGATTCCTGAAGGAGAGAAAGCCAAAGCCCGAAACGAGGGCGAGGCCGAGAAGAAAGGGGAGTAAACCTCCACTCACAGCAAGCCCGCCCCTGCCACCAGGGTATAACCCACCGAAAGCGAAGTTCCAGCCAGTTCGTCTATCGTTAAAGACCCCCTGGAGCGAATCCAGACGTACAGGAATGCAACTAACGTGGCAAGAAACGTTTCAAGGCCAGTAAGCTCGTTCGGCGTGAGATCCCCGAGCGGAGTGCTGAAGAAGACCTCACCAATGGAGTTCCACCCACCGTAAGCACCCATAGAGGCCAGGTAAGTAAACACAGGAATTCCCGTCGCGGCCATCGTCAGCTCTCCGGCTTTCCCTTTGAACCTGCCGTAGATTAAAGCCGATATGATTCCGAGTGCAGTCCCAATGGCCAATCCTATCATCAGACCACCGAGCAAGATTACTATCGTGGCTTTTAATTTTTGCGCCGAACCCTTTAAAAGCCCCCGCCGGAGTTAGGGTCAGAGGTGAGGAAAATGACGAAGAAGATTAGGCAGCCCATCATCGCGGTTCTCGGTCACGTTGACCACGGAAAAACCACTTTGCTTGATCGTATTAGAAATACTAATGTGGCACGTAAGGAAGCGGGCGGAATAACCCAGCACATCGGCGCAACGGAGGTTCCGATTGACGTCGTCAAGCAGCTTGCCGGCCCGCTCATCAAGCTCTGGAAGGGAGAGATAAAGCTCCCCGGACTGCTCTTCATCGACACCCCTGGCCACGAGGCCTTCACGAGCCTGCGTGCCCGTGGCGGAAGTTTGGCGGACCTTGCGGTCCTTGTGGTAGACATTAACGAGGGTTTCCAGCCGCAGACGATAGAGAGCATCGAGATCCTCAGGAAGAACAGGACGCCCTTCATAGTTGCAGCGAACAAAATAGACAGGATAAAGGGCTGGAAGATCGGGGAAGACGAGCCCTTCCTGGTTAACATCAAGAAACAGGACCAGAGGGCGGTTCAGGAGCTTGAAACCAAGCTCTGGGAGCTGATTGGTAAGTTCTACGAGCTTGGCTTCCAGGCGAACCGATTCGACCGCGTCCAGGACTTCACGCGCGAGCTGGCGATAGTCCCGATTTCGGCCAAATACGGTATCGGCGTCCCAGAGCTTCTCGTGCTCATAGCGGGCCTCTCCCAGAAGTACCTTGAGGAAAAGCTCAAGATCGAGGTTGAAGGCCCGGCGAGGGGCACGATCCTTGAAGTCAGGGAGGAGCTCGGCCTTGGAACTACGATAGATGTTATTATCTACGACGGAACCCTGAGGAAAGACGACACGATAGTGGTTGGCGGAAAGGACAGGGCGATCGTAACGAAAATCCGCGCCCTGCTCAAACCCAAGCCCCTCGACGAGATACGTGACCCGAGGTTCCGCTTCGACCAGGTGGACGAGGTTACGGCCGCGGCAGGTGTGAAGATCGCCGCCCCCGGTCTTGAGGAAGCCCTGGCAGGTTCTCCTGTTATAGCCGCCCGCTCGGAGGAGGAGATCGAGAGGGCCAAGGAGGAGATCCTCAACCAGATACAGAGCGTCGTCATAAGCACCGGAAAGCTCGGCGTCATTGTGAAAGCGGACACCCTCGGCTCGCTCGAGGCTCTAAGCAAAGAGCTGAGCGAGAAGAACATCCCCATAAGGAAGGCCGACGTCGGGAACATCAGCAAGACCGACGTCATGGAGGCACTGAGCGTTAAGGAGGAGGAAGAGAAGTACGGTGTCGTCCTCGGCTTCAACGTGAAGGTGAACGAAGACGCCAGGGAGATCGCGAAGGCAAAGGGCGTTCCGATATTCGTCGGCAACGTCATTTACAAACTCATTGAGGACTACGAGGCGTGGGTTAGGGCCGAAGAGGAGAAAAGGAAGCGTGAGCTTTTGAAGAACGTTACCTTCCCCGGAGTTATTCGCCTCTACCCCGACGAGCGCTACGTCTTCAGGAGGAGCAAACCGGCAATAGTCGGCGTTGAAGTCCTTGAGGGCAGGATAAAGCCGGGAGTTACCCTCATCAACGAGCGGGGCGAGAAGGTTGGGACGATAAAGTCCATCAAGAACAAAAACGACTTCGTCCAGGAGGCCAAGAAAGGAGATGCTGTTGCGATAGCCATAGAGGGGGCAACGGTCGGTCGGCACGTCCACCCTGGAGAGACGCTCTACGTTGACCTGAGCAAGAACGACGTTATAGTTCTCCTCAAACAGCTGAGGGATCGGCTGGACGAGAGCGACCTGAAGGCGTTGAAGATGACCGCGAGGATCAAGGCGAAGACGGATCCCTTCTGGAGGGCGGTCTGATTTCTCTCCTTTCCGTACCCGTGAAGGGCGGGCTAACGGCCCGGCCCCGTCTTTATTCTGCTCAGGATCCCAGCAATCCACTCCCGGTAGACCCTCAACGAATCCCTGAAGGCCTCCCAGCGGAGGAGTTCGTTGAGCGAAACGCCCATGACCACTGCCGCCGGTGGAACCAGGGCCGTCGCGTAGAAGCTGAACTGTGTCGTTCCTCCGAGGGCGTACTGGAGAATGAAGAACAGCACAGTGAACCAGAAAACCCCAAAAGGCTCAAGGATTTTCTCCCTCCTCCTGTGGAGCCAGGGCATAGCGAAGACAAGGATGACCATTGCCATCAGCAGATACGGGTCCGTCCCGGCGAAGACGTTTGGATCATAGTGTAGGGCGAAGGCCTTTCCGTTGATGAACCATTCCCACACCGGGGAGGCCGCGGGATGTCCTCCCTTATCAGAGAGGTGCCACCGGAAGCTTCCCAGTATTGCCCTGAACCAGTCCACCGGTCCCACGACGATCATCGCCGGAACGTTTGGGAGCAGAAAACCGAGGGCCGGAAGGAGGAACGCCGTCATCAAAAAGTCCACCAGGTTCTCGCTTCTTTTCAACGCTCTGACAAACAGAACCGGCCAGCCGAAGCCGCCGCTCAGCTTTGACGCGCCGGCGAGTCCGAGGGCAAAGGCCGCCAGACGGTTCCTTTCGAGGACGAGAAGGAAAACGAAAAGGGAAACCCCCAGCGCGACGTAGATGTCGAGCATCGCCACGACGGACATGGCCTCCAGGGTTGGATCGGTGAGGGTGAATACCAGGGCTATCAGCGCCGCCAGGTAGCTTCCCCCTATCCTGTACGTCGCGGCGGTCACGAGGAGGGCCGTCAGAAGGAAGGCGATTATACCCGGAAGGCGCCAGTTTACCGGCCTGTCCTCGAGCAGCATGCCAATCATTATGAGATCCTTCCCGAGGAACGGATGTTCGGTGTTGAGGTAGTTCTGAATGTTCTCTTTGTCTGGATACCAGAAACCGGGGACAATCCGGTAGGTTCCCTCGGGAAGGGCCATGGAAAGCTCCCTTAGAAAGGCCTCAAATCCTTCGGTGGGAAGTTCGAAGTAAACACCCGGAAACTTAAAGTACTCCTTCTCCCGGGTCGCGTTGTACCTGATTGCGATTTTCTCAACCTCGTACTGGTACTTTATCCGGACGCTTTTGTTGGAGAAGATAACGTTAACGCCCCGCGAGCCTGTCGTCTCGTTGATGTAGGTGAGGTCGACGCCGAGCCTGTGAAGGATGTTTCTGCTCGCGGGAACGTACCAGACCTCGTCGCTCACGTAGTCGTGGAAAACCGGCTTTGAGGCGAAGTCGTAGAGGTACCAGAAGGAGCCTACTATCGAGACGATGAGTATAAGGGTGAAGATCAACTTCCTCCACTCCATTCTATCCCCCTGCCCGGATTGCGGGCAACGTTTTTAAGACTCTCCCCCAAGGCGGGAACATGCTCGAAGGGATCACCGAGGAGAAGGTGAGAGAAGCGGTCGAACTCATAAAGAGAGGCTTCGATGAGAGGAAGCTCCGCGCGCGTCTTGGCGAGAACTGGGAGCTCATAGCAGAGATAGCGAGGGCGAGGATAAAGGCCAGGAACAAGTTCTCGCGCAGGGATCTGTGGATGGATCTCCAGGGGCTTCGATACTCAACCCACGAAGAAGTTGCCAAATACCGCGCCAAGCGCCTTAATGAGTTCGGGGCGAAGAGCATAGCGGACGTTTCCTGCGGAATTGGAATCCAGCTTATCTTCTACGCAATGAAGGTTGAGAAAGCTTACGGAATAGACATTGACCCACTCAAGATCGAGTTCGCCCGAAGGAACGCGGGGAAGTACGGCGTCTCGAACATCGAGTTCATAAACGCGGACTCACTCAGCAGGGATACCGTTGAGAGAGTAGATGCGGAAGTTATTTTCTCGGATCCGGCCAGGCCCCCGGAGATGCCGGAGAGAAGGCTGGAAGACCTCCTTCCAAGTCCGCTGAAGGTTTACGAGGCCTATTCCAAAAAAACCGACGCCTTCATCTTCGACCTCCCGCCCCAGATAAGGCGCGAGAGGATTCCCTGGAAGGGCGAGTTCGAGTACATAGACCTCTTTGGAGCATTGAACAGGCTGACCTTCTACACGGAACCTCTCGCGAGGGCCGAGAGGAGCGCGGTCATCCTACCAGCTGAAGCGAGGATCGAGAGCGATCCGGACCTTGAGAACATCGTCGAGTGGACGGACGAGCCTGGTGAATACCTCTATGAGGTTCCGCAGGCGGTTGACTACGCGGATTTGATAAACGAGCTGTTCCACCTCCTTCCGGTAGAGGCTAAGATGCTCCTTCGCGAGAAGAGGCGCGTTTTGGCGACCGGAGACGGGGAGATAAAGAGTCCGTACCTCAAGAGGACCTACCGCGTCGCTGGAATCGTCCCGTTCCATCCCGTCAGGATAAACGACTTCCTGAGGAAGGAGGGGTTTGGAAGGGCCACGCTGAGGATAAGCGTGCCCGACAGCGAATACTGGAGGTTCAGGAAGCGCGTGGAGGCGAACTTGAACGGCGAGAGAAGGGCCTTCATCTTCCAGTTGGGGAACAGAGCGGTGATAGCGGAGGGGCTGTAACCCTTTAGTTCATTTTTATGGCATTATCTCAATGAGATCAACGTTCTTGAAGTCCTCATCGAGGGTCGCCAGCTTGTCGCAGTTGTACTTGAGGGCGGTGGCGAGTATCCTGGCGTCATGGGGGAGGAGCCCATAACCACTCACCAGCTCACCCACGGCATCCCATCGGGCATCAGTGACAATAACGATGCCCATTGCACTTATCTAATAAGAACAAGGGCCAAAAGCTCTCCAGCCTTCTCTCTGGCGGCGGGATCTTTCTTTAATAGTCTCCTAAGACTCCTCATTGAGCGGTTCTCGGGGACGAGGACCTTCTTAAGAACGACGAGATACGTCTCATCCACCACGGTATCGCTGGTAATCTTCGGTTCATCAAACTCAAGAATTTTCTTGGCGAGTCCAGTCAGCTGGGTCTAAAAGAGGAGATTGAGAATAACGCTTGAATCAACGAAAATCACAGGTCGT
>NZ_JALUYR010000125.1 GCF_027012695.1 Thermococcus sp. | reverse complement strand
TTACAAGCTCCTTAAATCTCCCCTGGGAAGAAGGGAATGCCTCCCTGTCAGCCTTCGTCTCCATTCTCCCACCATTTATCGTTCGACCCGGAGATTAAAATAGTTTTGGTGGCCCTGAAGGAAATCACAGCTCCTCTATCCTCGCGTTTCTTATCCTCTTCGAGCCGATGCGGAGCTGTTTAAAGTAGTTTACCTGCTCCTCCGGGAGAAAAGACTCGAGGCTGGTTGATTTAAGGCGCTTCTTTTTCCTCCGGGGAGATTCCTCTGGTTTCATCCTTCCCGCGGCAGCCTTTAGGAACTCGTCAAGGGTTCTGTCCATCGGCGCACCCGGGTTTAATATTCCCGGGACTATAAAGGCTTTTCCCATCCGGGACGCTGGGAAAGGCTTTTAACTCCCCCGGTTTATCAGTGAAAAGAGTAATCCGACGGGTGGTTGCCGTGTGCGGGATAATAGGCTACATCGGGGAGAGGCCGGCCTGCGAGGTCATAGTTAGGGGTCTCAAAAGGCTTGAATACAGGGGATACGATTCTGCCGGCATCGTGACGGAGGAAAACGGAGAACTCTTCATCAGGAAAGGCGCCGGGAGGATAGATGAGCTTACCGGGAAGCTCGGTTTCTTAGAGATGCCTGGAAAGAGGGGCATAGGCCACACGCGCTGGGCCACCCACGGTGTCCCGAACGACATTAACGCCCACCCCCAGCGGGACTGCACCGGTAAAATTGCCCTCGTCCACAACGGCATAATCGAGAACTTCGCCGAGATCAAAGAGGAGTTGCTGAGCAAAGGCCACAGGTTCGAGAGCGATACCGATACGGAGGTAATAGCCCACCTCATAGAGGAGGAACTGAAGTCGAGCGAAAGCTTTGAAGAGGCCATGAGGAGGGCCCTTCTCAGGCTCAAAGGCTCCTTTGCCCTCGGGATAATCTACACGGGTGAACCGGACAGGCTCTACTTCGTCAGAAACGAAAGCCCGCTCGTTCTGGGAATCGGCGATGGCGAGAACTTCGCCGCGAGTGATGTTCCCGCTTTCCTGGAGTACACGAACAGGGCAATTTTCCTCGACGACAGGGAGTACGCGGTCGTTACGAAGGACTCCTACGTCGTCAAGAATCTCGACACAGGAGAAACCGTCGAGAAGCCCATCCACGAGATAGAATGGACCCTCGAGATGGCCGAGAAGGCGGGCTTTCCGCACTTCATGCTCAAGGAGATATACGAGCAGCCGAGGGCCATAAGGGACGCCATTCATGGAAACGCCGATGTTATAAGGACAGTTGCCGAGGAGATAGCGAAGTACGAGAAAATCTTCATAGTCGCGATGGGAACCTCCTATCACGCCGGTCTCGTCGGGAAATACCTCTTTCAGAGGCTCGCAAAGAGGGTCCCCGTGGTGGAGGACGCGAGCGAGTTCCGCTACGAGTTCGATGACCTCGTCGATGAGGACAGCCTCGTTATAGCGATAACCCAGAGCGGGGAAACAGCGGACACGCTCGCGGCGATGAAGCTGGCGAAGAGGAAGGGCGCCAAGGTGCTCGCGATAGTCAACGTCGTCGGGAGCATGGCGACTAGGATAGCAGATTTAACGCTCTACACCCACGCCGGGCCGGAGATAGGCGTTGCCGCGACGAAGACCTACACTACACAGCTGACCGTTCTCACGATGCTCGCCATCGAACTGGCGAGGGTTCTCGGGACTGCAGACGAGAGCTACCTAAACGCGCTGGAGGAGGGCCTAAACGCGATTCCAGAGCTGGTTGAAAGCGTCCTGAAGCACGACGAAAGCCTCAGGGAACTCGCGGAGAGCCTTGTCGACAGAAGGGACTTCTTCTACATAGGCAGGGGGATAAGCGTGCCAACGGCTTTGGAGGGTGCTCTGAAGCTCAAGGAGATCAGCTATATTCACGCAGAGGGCCTGAGCGCCGGCGAGCTGAAGCACGGTCCCCTGGCTTTGCTGGAAGACGGCGTTCCGGTTGTGGCGATAGCCCCGAGCGGGAGAACCTTTGACAAGATGGTCGGCAACATGGAGGAATCCCGCGCCAGGGGGGCGTTCGTCATAAGCCTCGGCGACAGGGGGGAACTGAAGCGCCTCTCGGACGTCCTGATTGAGATGCCCGAAACGGATGAACTTCTAACGCCAATCCTCTACGCCGTCCCCCTTCAGCTCATCGCGTATCATTTAGCGGTTTTGAGGGGCAACGACCCCGACAAGCCGAGGAACCTTGCGAAGTCCGTAACGGTAGAATAACGATAGAATGAGGTGAGGTTTATGAGGACCGACGTTAAGGAGAAGCGGAAAAAGGAAGCAAATAACCTCCGGCTGTCCGGGTACTACCTTCTCTTCAAGAGGTATGGTCTCCCCATTATAGCGCTCCTGCTGGCCTACTGGGGCTTCAAGCTGAGGAACATAACCTCCAACTACAGGACCTTCCTCGACCCCGATACGTTCTTCCACTACGAGATGTACCTGATAGCGATAAGGGAGTGGATCCCGAAGTACTTCGCCTACGCTGAGCCCCCTACCGGGATAAAGGCCACGGGCTACCTCGGTCTCTACACTGTTCAGGCTGCCTTCTACAAGATAACCCACGCCCTCTTTGGCACCGATGTCCTCGGGGCCTTCAAGGTCTGGCCGCCCCTGGTTGGTGCCATGACCGTCATAGCGGTCTACCTCTTGGGAAAGAAGCTCCACTCGGACTGGGCCGGCATCTGGGGAGCGGCGTTTATGGCCTTCTCCTACGCCAGCTTTACCAAGACCATGTCCGGCAACAACCGTGGTGAAGGGCCCTTCATGATGTTCTTCCTCTTCGCGGTCTACTTCCTGCTGGTCTATCTCGATGAGAAGGAATGGAACTGGAAGAGGATAACCGCCGGAATCCTGTTCCTGGTAAGCAGTGTGCTCTATCTCGGAGTGTGGACTGGAGGGGTCTTTGGAGTTGAGATTTTGCTGGCCTTTGCGTTCATAACGGTGACAGTCTTCTTTTTCGTCAACGCGCGGGACTTTCTCCTCCGGTTCACCGGGGATTTCGTGCTCCTCCAGGGCCTTGCACTCGTCCTTGGACTGGTTGCCGCGGAAACCGGGTTCGTCGGAGTCAGGAGTTTTCTGCTCAAAAGTCCCTTTGGGATACCTGGCCTGGTGGCCCTGCTCGTTTACGTGGCCCTCCTCCTTTACCTCAACAGGCTGGGCCTCGACTACTCAAAAACATCCCACAGGGCAGGTGCACTCCTCGGCTCCTGGCTCCTCCTCGGGTTCGCCGGCCTCGGGTACCTCCGCCTTACCGGGACGAGTCTGCGCGGTCTCATAAGCGGTGCCTACCAGTCCAATCCCCTCTACCAGACCGTCGCGGAGCTCGCGAGGACGAGCTGGGGCTACATCAAGAACTCCTTCAGCATACACTACGTCTACGACCCCAACCTGCGAACCTACGTGGGAACGGACGGAGCCCTGTTCCTCCTCTCGGTAGCGGGGTTCCTTATAGTCCTGACCCGTTTTGCAATCAAGCTCATGAAACGGGATATCTCCGGATACAAGGAGGTTTTCATCGTCTCTTACTACCTCAGTTCCATAGTCCTCCTTTCCCTGGCGGTTCGTTTTATCTTCCAGGCCTCTGGAGCAGTAGTTCTCCTGGCGGGAATCGTCATGGGGGAGGTCTTCCTGTACGTGGAGCGCATGAAAGAGAAGACCGGGACTAAGGCCCTCTACGCGGTGCTTCTGATTTTCCTGCTCGTCGTCCCATACGTGGGGGCCCGGGACGTGAAGACCATTGCCCTGGCCTACTCCAGGTCCGGGGGCTCAGTACCCGGGGATTGGATCAACAGCCTCACCTGGCTCCGGGAGAACTCGGATCCGCTCGACAGTGCAACCAGCTGGTGGGACTACGGCTACTGGATCGAATCGAGCCTCCTCTCCCACCGGAGGAGCGCGACAGATGGAGGACACGCCTACGACAGGAGGTACCTCGTTGCGGACTTCTTCTCCCACTACGGAAACGATGCCGAACAGGACTTTGAGGCCTGGGAGCTCAACTACCTGCTGGTCTGGCAGCAGGACATCTTCAAGTTCAACGCAATAAGCTACCTCGGCGGTGCGATAACCTACCACGAATACGGCCATGTCCCCATGTTCCAGCTGGTGCCCATGGAGTACATACAGTTCGTGAACGAGAGCGGTAGGATCGTCGTCTACATAGCCACCCCGGGCGGTAAGTACCAGCCGATGATGACTGTAGACCTCGCGGGCGGCAGGATAATACAGGGCAGGGGGGACATACCCTACGTCCTCTACAACTTCGGAAGCTACGGTCTGCTTGCCTACAAGAAGATCGCCTTCAGCAACTTCGTGAGGCTCGCCTTCAACCTGCCCTATTCCTTCGAGCCCTGGGACGAGCAGAAGCTCTTCGCCAACTTCAGGCCGGTTCACCGGGACGGAGGGGTTTCAACCTACGAGTTCAGGCCCTTCGCGGTTTACAGGATTGACAGGGACCGGAACGACACCTGGGTACCATTCTATAGCACCACCGCCGGCGGAAAGCTCCCGGTTGGTGAGAAAAGACTCCGCCTATGGATTTCGGCCTTTGGAAGGAATGTGAAGAACGCAACACTGGTCTTCGAGGCCTATAATGGCACAGAGCTCGTGGCGAGGGAGATAGTCGCCGAGGGCATAAACATGGACCACCTCAACGAAACGCCGCTCGAAATAACCCTCATGAGGCCGATTCCCAACGCCACTGACTACCGCTTCGTCCTCGTCCAGGATGGGCCGGTGGGTGTGCTCAACGGCAAACCCCTGGTGAACGGAGAGATCGTGGATCCGACGCGCATCCTCGGAGAGGGCCAGAGCGGAGACCTCGAGCTCAAAGCCGCCTTCAGGAGGGACTACACCAGCGTCAGGCTGACCCTCCGCGCGAGCATCGTCTACTACATCGCCCCCAACGGCAGGGATATCTACCGGGACGACTTCTATCTCGACCCGCACCAGGATATCATAACATACATTCCTGTCAAGAATCTGAGCGTCAAAGAAGGTAATAACACCATCACCGCCCACGCTTCGATGCCCGCAGGCCTCTTCGAGAAGTTCATCGAGGGGCTTTACAGGGAGTACGGAAGGGACAAGGTTGTCATCGTCAGAAAGAGGATCGAGCCGATCTTCGTGACGAGAAAGGAGTACGTCGTGTGGGAGGGCTGACCTCCCCCCTTTATCCCCCTCCTGCCGGGGGGAAGATGTGAACGACGTCGTCCTCCTTCAGCTCGGTGTCCAGGCCCTTAAGGTGGAGCACGTTGTGACCGTTGACGAGAATCATGCCGTCTATCGGTTTTCTTTCGTTTATCCGGGGGGTTTCCAGGAGCTGCTTCTTTATCTCGGGAGTGTAGCGTTCGGCGAGATAGTCTATCAGCTCGCGAACGGTTTTAACTCCCTTTACCTCGATCTCCTTTCTCCCCACAAGTGCCCGGAAATTCGCGTAGAACCTCACTTTCATGCTTCCACCGGGGAGGTATCAATGGAAACCCTTAAAGTGATTTCGCCCTACCAACATCGAAGGAAATGAGCGGTCTAACCGTTGAACCCCCTGAGTACTATCCAGTTATCGAGAAGCTTTTCGCCGATGGCCTACGTGAGGCGCTCGAGTCCCTCGGGGTAGAACTCCTTGGGATAAAGGCCGCCGTCGTTCCGCGGGGAAGGGAACTCACGCTGGCTTTTCTGCTGGAGGTCAGCCGGTCGGAGACTTTCCTGCCCGGAGAACTTGATCCCGTGGTCGAGGGTGTACTTGAGAAGCTGGTCGAAAGGGCCAACCGAACCTTCGGGAAGTTCTATGACGTAACCTTCCGGGTGGCCGGGTTCAGGATAATCGAGAGGCCCACTGGGAGGGGAAAAGACAAGCCCGGACTTGTGATCAACTCGCCCGAGGACCTGAGAAAAACCCTTGAGAGACTGGGCAGGGGGCTAATGATATACCTCAAAGATCGAAAGGTGGACTTCAAAACCCTCCTCCTGACGATGCCCTCCGACGGACGGCCTGATCTGAGGATTGTTCTTATACTCTCACGGAAAAGCTCCGACGTCGAGAAGGACGCCCTAGCGGAGAACCTCATAGACAAGGTATCATCCTATCTGCGAACGCTGAACGCCGACTATATACGGCCAGCGGTGAGGGTTCTGGATCCTTCCGATGCCCTCGTTGGGACCGTACTCGGCAGGCTTCACGAAATCGAGCGCGAGGCTGAAAAACTGGCCGAGAGCGAGGAGGTGCGGAAGCTCATCGAAACACTCGGGAAGAGGCCTCCCGGGAATTGACGTAGTCAAGGAGGGGTCTCATGCGTTCCCAGACCTCTTTTATTCCACCGTGACCATCTATACGGACGTATACCCCCTGTTTCCGGTAGAATTTGATTATCGGCTCCATGTTTCTCATGTAAACGTCGTAGCGTTCGGCCACGATCTCCGGCCTGTCATCCTCACGCCTGACAAGGGGTGATCCACAGACGTCACACCTTCCCGGAACCCGCGGTGGCCGGTAGCGGACGTGGTAAACGGCGCCGCACTTCGGACATACCATCCTGCCGGAGATCCGTTCTATGCTCTCCTCCTTCGTTATGAATATCTCCATCGCGATATCTATTGTCAACCCGTGATCGTAGAGGTAGTTCTCCAGGGTCAGCACCTGTTCTGCCGTCCGGGGATAGCCATCAAGAATAAAATTCCGCCGGTGTTTCCGAAGGCGGGATATAACGAGTGTGTTGACGACGGTATCGGGGATGAGTTCACCGCCCTCAAGGTACCTCTTCAGTTCCCTCCCCAGCTCCGTTCCCCGCGCTATCTCCTGCCGTATCAGATCCCCGGATGAAATGTAGGCCAGACCGTAGCGCTCGACTATCGTTCTGGAGTGTGTGGACTTCCCACTCCCCGGTGGACCAAAGACCAGGACGTTCATCATTCCACCACTGCCCCTTGGCTCTCGGCTGTAAAAGGGTTACGGTCAGGGGATGCCGAGCGAATCAAGGTGTATGTTGACACAGGCCACGACGTGGGAGGCCAGGTAACTCCTCCTGCCCACACTCACCCTCTCCGCCACGCCGTCAAGCAGGGCCTCATCCTCCCTCCCCAGACCCCTGTGGTCGCCCAGGACGAAGGCAACGTTTCCCGAAAATCTGACATCCTCCAGGGGTTCCCCCGCCTCGTGAAGATAGTACAGGGTCGAGTTCTTCAGGGTTAATCTGAGAACGTCCTCAAAGGTCCTGTTGCTGACGTAGAGACCTGGATAAACCTCCAGTTCTTTCCCCGGTTCCCGCAGCTTCTCTCCAAGTTCCAGGGCCCTCATTATCAGCTTCGCAGTGCTCCGCTCATCGGGATTGAGCCGAACCCTCAGTTCGGGCCCCTCGAAGCGAAGGGCCTTGGGAGGATTGGGGGGTCCATAGAGGATCAACCAGACCCTGACGTTTTTCCTGAACCCGTGGGAGAGAAGGAAGGCCGCATTGAGAACCCGGCAGAGGACGTCTATTCTTCCACTCGTTCCGGGCAGATCTCTCAGACTGAAATCCGCCTTCGTCCTTCCCTCGTTTGACTTGATTATAAAGGTTCTCATGGCCGAGGTTGGGACGGGAACTTATAACTCTTACCCTATTCTGGTTGAGAGTTCGTAGCTTTTCTCCGGAAGCCTGGAAGAACCTCTCTCCTGGTAAAACCGGCTCCAGAGCCCCCGGGAAGTCTTTAGTAACGTTTTGTTATTATCTCTCAAAAGGTTATGATTTGGTGGGATTTTGTAACGAATTTTTTTCGAAATCTCCAGAAAAGCCCGTGCAAAACCCCTTCCACTCCAAATCCCGCCCAAACCCGATCTTTT
>NZ_JALUYR010000124.1 GCF_027012695.1 Thermococcus sp. | reverse complement strand
ATGAAAAGACCTACGGTGTTTACGCCAGAACAGTCTACAATCCCCGCGAAAGGTTTCTGGTTGTTGACGAGAAAAGCGAGGCGAAGGGAATCGAGCTTTCAGCGTTATACTGCTCCCTCTTAACTGACCCGGAGTACTTCTGCGGTGAAGAGAGCCTGATGTACCAGCTTAAGGTCGGCGAGTTTGAGGGACTGCCCTTCGCGAACGGTTTTGGGGGTTCAAGGGTAGCCCTCGTCGGCGAGGCACCGGGAAGGCGCGGATGTGGAAAAACGGGAATATGTTTCTACCGCGATGCCTCTGGAATGTTACTCCGCAAAACTCTATTCTCCCTCGGGATAAACCCGGACTTCCTGTACATTACCAACGTTCTCAAGTGCAACCCTCCTGAAAACAGGCTGAAGGGAATTCCGGCCGGGGCGTACGAGCTTCTTGCTAGAGAGCTCGAAATCTTGAGGCCCGAGAAAATCTTCGCAATAGGCAGAACTGCCGAAAAAGCCCTAACAGAACTGGGGTTTGAGGCTGAGTACCTGAGACATCCCGCATGGTACGTCAGGAGGGGCGTTAGGGAACCGGGTGGTGAAATCATGGAGGAATACTCCAAAATCAGGGAGGCTCTGAGTGAATGGACGCCTTAATGGTCTTTGGTTTGGCACTCCTCTGGGATTTAGCTTTGGGCGAGCCTCCTGCAAAGCTCCACCCGGTCGTGTGGTTCGGAGGAATAGCTGGGTTAATTGATTCCCGCTACAAAAGGCGCTCTCCCGTTAGGGACTTCCTGGTGGGAACCGCTACAGCCCTTATAGTTCTGGTCTTTGCCCTTTTGCTTTCAATCTTGCCCTCTTTAGCTCCGTATCCCCTCAACTATGCTTTAGCGGTTTATCTCCTCAAAAGCTCCTTTGCTATTAGAAGTTTGCACGAGCACATAGCGAGAACTGTAACGGACGACATTGACGAGAAGAGGAAATCGGTCTCGATGATAGTCAGCAGGGACGTTAGTAAGCTCGACGAAGCCCACCTCAACTCTGCAGCAATAGAGAGCCTCGCCGAGAACCTGAACGACTCCGTAATTGCCCCGCTCTTTTACTTCCTCCTCTTCGGCCTGCCGGGGGCGTTAATCTACCGCGCCGTCAACACGCTCGACGCGATGCTCGGTTATAGAAACGAGCGCTACGAATACTTCGGAAAGTTCTCCGCCAGACTTGATGACGCTCTAAACTTCATACCAGCCCGCTTAACGGTTCTCCTCTACCTCCCCCTCGGTGGAAGGAAGGTTTCTCGCTACTACCGTCTGGCGAGGTTCAAGATAAACTCCGATAAGCCTATGGCAGTAATGAGCGCCGTCCTCGGAGTCTGGCTCGAGAAGCCTGGGGTTTACCGCTTTCCGGGAAAAGCTCCTGAAAACGAGGATATAAAGCGCGCCCTGAAGGTTTACTGGCTTGTCGTTGCCGAATGGCTGGTAATCGTCTCATTACTCCTCGCAACGGGGGCCTGTCCATGCTTGAGCCCGTGATGTTCTCAACCTACCACGGCGGTGCGAGGGAAGAGG
>NZ_JALUYR010000123.1 GCF_027012695.1 Thermococcus sp. | reverse complement strand
CCAAAAATGACCCTTGCCACTCAAAAAGGGCAAAGATTAGCCGTGCACTACTCAAAAAGCAATTCAAGTCAGGGGTTAACACCAAACGAAGCCTTCTTAATAGTTTCAACTTTGTTTTTAGCGTCCTTCGGACGCTATTTTAGGGTGAAACACTAACAAACAGGCCAATAGAACAGAAACCCAACAAAACAAATATCCTTAAAAATGCACATGCTCTTCCGCCAGCGCTTGCTTTGCAAGGGCTGTTATGGTGGGCCCGCGGGGATTCGAACCCCGGACCTCCACCTTGTAAGGCGTGGAAAACTCAACGATTTGTGGGTCATTTACAAAAAGCAGTTTGCAGAATGGCTCTCTAACCAAATAACGCCAGTAGTGAGGAAAGACTATCTTAAGGCTCTTGAAGTCTTCTTTGGTCGGCACTCATTGAAAACCTACGAAGACTTGGAAAAGGCCCTCAAGACAGAGAACTACAACGACAGAGTAGTGAAAGGCCTCCGCAAGTTCACAACATTCCTTGAGGAAAAGCACGTGATTGATTACCACCTCGCAGATGACTGGAGGAGAATTATGAAAATCAAACGGAAGGCCGGAGTTCGAGCCGTTTTCGTGACTGACGAGGAAATCAGAGAAGCATACAAAGTCATCAAAGAGCGCGGTGAAGAGAAAAGAATCCTCTTTGAGCTCTTGATTTATTCGGGCATCAGGCTGACACATGCGGTTCAGCTCGTGAACACATTCAACTGGCAGAACGTCTATATTGTGAATGAGAAGGTTGCCAGATACCCGCTCTTTGCATTCTCCCGCGGTAAAAAGAGGGGCTTTTGGGCTTATGCTCCCAAGGAGTTCTACGAGCTCCTTGAACCGATGGATGTCAACTATGTGAGCGCCAAGGATTGGGTGAGCCACAAAAAAGTCTCCGCCAACACGATACGGAAGTGGCACTATACATTTCTTATTCGCCAGGGCGTTCCGGCAGACGTGGCCGACTTCATTCAGGGACGTGCAAGCCAGCGCGTTGGGGCGACTCATTACCTCAACAAGACTCTCTTGGCAGATGAGTGGTATTCTGCCGTGGTTGATGACCTGAAAAAGGTTTTGGAAAAATGAATGGGGGTGAGCGGAGGATGGCCCGTTCGAAGGTAAATGGTTCTGGAACATTTATTTGGTCTGTTAGCATTGACAAGGAGACGCATGCGATGATAAAGAAGCTCGCGAGAGAGACTGGCATAAACAACCAGTCCGCAGTCGTCAGAATGGCAATACGTGAACTTTATCGGAAACACTTTGGGTAATGGTTATTTAATCTTTATTTAGCCGTTCATTAGCGCTTTTCTAATATTCTTAAATATCCAAAGCGTACTCTCTATTTTAGCGCACCTTGGGCCTTCCTCCGCTCAAATCAGTTCTCTCAAATCGCTAAAGTCATGGAGGCGGTGGTAGTATGAAGTCTCTTGATGTGGACGGAATAGCTCGGGAGATTGAAGCCCTTGACAGGTACGCTGAGAAGCTTAGGCAGCAGATCGACGCGGCGCAGCGGGAACTCGCGCGCGTGACGAGGAAGAAGCAGCAGTTAGTAGCTGAGGTTTCTCGGCTGAAGAAAGCGCGGAAGGTGATGGCAGTATGAAGCCAAAAAGCGCTGCTCAGCTCGTCCTCTTCCTCGTCATCGCGGCGTTCCGGTTCATTTTGCTCGCTCTGCTGGTGTTGGTTTCGGCTCTCTCGGTAGGGACGGGGCAGGTTTCGGCAGAGCATTATTCATATAATTTTGACGATGGGGTGGCTCCGTTTCAGAAACAAACTTCGGGGTATGTAATGGATTTGAGTATGCCAGTTCAACTTGAGCAGCAACGGTGGAAGATAGAGTTTGATTTGAATGTCGCAACCGAAGGTTCGGATGATGATGGGTATATAAGGATTGGATTTAGCAACAGTTCTACGAGAATTGGGTACCCATACCTATATTTTGGTGTAGATATACACGGAAATAATGACAAGGTGTATTTTGACAGGTATGGAACTGTGGGGGCTCCACTTGGCACATGGTTGCACGTTGTTTTTGTGGTGGAACCCTCTGGCGGAGGGGTGGGAGAATACGTTGCTCATCTGTTAGTCACTGACAATGAGACAGGGCAAGTGTATGTAGACACTACAGAAACAGGAGAGTATGGAGAGTATAGGTATTTCTTGATACAAGTGTGGTATGGTCAGTCGTTTTCTGTTGAGGATGGCACTTTGAAGCTCGTTGGAAGCTACATAACAGCTTATATTGACAATTTGAGCTTTGGGGACATTGTTTTCCCGGTTTCCTTCCACTTCACCAACGCCCTAACCTTCCAGCCTTTGCAGGGCGTTACGGTGAAGGATACAGACGGCTCGGTTCTCGGCACGATGGATGATGGCGGTTCGCTGGAGTTGGCTAAGGGCACGCACACGCTCACTTTCGAAAAGCAGGGGTACTGGAGCGTCACGAAGACTATCGACGTTCAGGGCGACATGACTGTTTCAGTCGAGATGTACCCCTCTTCAGCCGCCTTCAGGCTCGAAAACTTCCCCGCCGAGATAAAAATCCCTGAGAACACTATCTATGAGCTCACCTTCACCCTCTCGCCCATCCAGACGAGCGCGACCTACAACACTTATCTCTCCCTAAGCGGCCTCTCTGACGTCATAGAAGTCAGAAAAGACGGATCTCTCGTGTCTCCCGAGTCAGGAAAATATTACCTCGGCGACATTTCGAGCGATGTGCAGGTTTCTATCAAGTTCGAGGCCGGCGCGGTCGGCCAGCACGGCTTTACCCTCACCCTCACCTCGAACGATGCGATAATGAGCAACACCTATACGACGACGAAGCAGGTTGTTTACCAGGTCGAGCCTCTGCCCTTCAGCGTTCAGATGCCCTCTGAGTGGCAGGTCGGCCAGAACGAGTTACGCATCTCGGAAAGCAGCGGCCAGAGCTATCTTATCACAGCCGTTCTCAAGGACAACCAGGGTAACGAGGTCTGGTCTGACAGCCACGCCTTCAATCCGTACGAGGCGTACACTTTCACGGTCAATGTCCCGAGCGAAGGTTCCTACACGCTCGAATTGCAGTTCAACGGTCAGACTGTGGTTTATTCCGTCCAGGTGAACCCGGCCATTACTCTCAAAACCAAAACCCTCACCGTGCAGAAGGGTAGCGAGGGAACGATTGTCTTGCACTTTAAGAACCCGTCGAGCGACGTTCAGTATTACACTATCAAGCTGAGCGGCGGCTTCCTTCCGAAGGCAATCAACCAGAGCATTTCAGTTGCTCCCGCGACGGAGAAGGACGTTAGTATCGCCTTCGCCGTGCCAGATAAACTCACCTACGACGCCTACGAGTTGAACGTGGCCGTTCTCCAGGGCAACGCGACGGTCTTCAGCGACAAGGTTGCAGTGAGCATTTCTGAGGGTTCAGGATTCAGCCTCTTTGGCGGCGGTAGCTCTGGAGGAAAGACACTCTATTATGCGGTTGGCGCGCTCGTGGCCCTCGGCCTCTTCATAGCCGCCGCGAGGAGGAGGTGAGCTGATGAAGCTCTTCTTTTCACTTTTTGAGAAGAAGAACGACGATGAAGATGAGAAGAAGCCAAAACCGCGCAAGAGCAGGAGAAAGGCCGCGGCAGGAATCGCCCTTATCCTGCTCTTCGCCATGAGCCTCTACGCGCAGCCGGCCTCGGCGTTTGGTTTTGGAAGCATTACGAGTAAGATTTCTTCCGTGACTGACAAGGTAAAGAACACCCTAGCGGGCCTCTCCGGAGGCGCCCTGGTCGGGGCTACGATCGGCGCGGTGCTCGGCTCAGTAATCCCTGGAGCGGGCACGATAGCGGGAGCAGAGGCGGGAGCGATAATCGGCGGCGCCATTGGGGCCTGGTTGGGCTTTAGACACAGTTCGTCAGGTTCGGGAAGTGGGGGCGGTGATGCTCTGGACTATCGGGCCGCTCAAAACGCCACTACTGCGGACCTCGAGGACGATAAGGATGTGGTGGACAACACTGCAAAGGCCCTGGACGACACGCAGCAGGCCGCGTACAAGCAGATAGCCGAGTTGAACGCCGTCCTCCGCTCCGACCTGACGAAGTACGACATTAGTGAGACTGGAGCGACGGGAGATCTTTGGGCTGAGGTCCATGCACCCCAAAAAGCCTATGGTTTCAGTGCATTTCCTGTACAGATAAAACTCTACACTAAGGAGAGCAACATTCCGTTCAGCTACGTTCACATCAGGAGCATAAAAGTCTACATCAAGGAAGAGAACTCCAGCACCCCACTCTGGACTCGGACTTGGGATTATGGAACCGCAGGAAGCGAAGGACTCAACGGACAGAGCGTTGTTTATTCAACAATTCTCAAGGTTCCTGACCCGTACGCCTACCAGATCAAGCAGATGATAGATTCTGGCCAGGTTGACAAGAACCTTATCATGAAACTCTTTAACAACGCTTCGACAAAGGCTTGGGAGATCTTCGTTGACATTGATGCCTACCGTGAGGAGTGGCAGAATGATCCGCAATATACCGATCAGAGCTCTTGTGAAGCCCAACCCAACCATAAATGGGACGCGAATACTTCGACGTGCTACGTTAAGATTGGTGATAAGGACATCAGTTATCATGTTCAGACGACCTCGGCCTGGAAGCACGTCACCATGTCTAGTGACATTGCCCTACTGACTCAAGGAATGTATGCTAGCCTTCCGATCAGGTTTGCGAAGACAAGTTTGGCTTCGAAGTGGACGCTTTACCAGGAGAAATTCGTTGGAGCGGTTAGCAACTTTATAACGCTTACTTACGCTTCACCGGTGCACGTCATGGGCTCGACAGCTGATTATAAGTTCTACATCGCTCCAAACCCCGGCTACTTCAGTCCCCTTAACGTGACCATGACTGACGATTTCAGGTTCTTCACGGTCCGCGTGAGGGATGGCGGTTCATGGGAGCTTGCTGATTCAGTCTTTGGACACCTTGGAAACCTGACAGAAACTGGAGTGCCAAAGGACCTCAATGCCTACTACACAGAGGGCACGGATGTTTTGACCTACGAGACCTTTGGCATTGCCTACTTCACGATAAAAAGAGGCGACGGTCAGGAAATCCCAATTTGGGAAATTGTCTGGCCGAAGGTTTCTGTCCAGCCAGACGAGCGCATAGTGATGGACGATACACAGATTCAGCAGCTGGCGACTATCGTCAATCAGAGCGTGCTAACTGCTGATGACCTATCCCAATTGAAGACAAGCGTTCAGAGTCTAATAAACGGCCTCAATGAGAAGATAAGAACCGCGGAGGCATTGGAGGGGCAGGCGAAGGGCGTTGGTAACGAGCAGGCTGAGAGCTATGCCAAGAAGGCTGAGGTAGCATATCAGCATGCTGTCGATGCCTTGAATTATGCTGCGAGCTCTGACAACAAACAGGTTATTTTGAATTATCTCAACGCTGCTAAGAAGTACGAGCAGGCGGGCGACTTCTATATGTCTGCAGCTAAGAAGGCCCTTTACGGCGCTCCTGAACAGGCAAAACTGGACGCGCAGATGGGTGATAAGCTCTCGGATCTCGCGAGCCAGTATGAACCGCACATCGACGTTCTTGGCTCGGCAAAGAACGCGCTGAGCAAGAAAGTCATGGGCATCCCGCTTTGGATCCTGCTGGTGATAATCTTCGCTCTTGCGGGCGCTTTCGTGATTTGGAAGAAGTTGTTATGAGGTGGTGGAAAGATGGGAGATCCGGGAAGAAGGCTGAAGTGGGGCCAGTGGGCCTTGAAAACGGCCCTGGCCTCCGGTTTCCTCGGCCTCGTGCTTTGGTATGGGGCCGAGCATAGCGTGACCATGGCGCAGCTCAACACTGCCCTGGCCAGCATTCCAGCGGCTTTCGTGATACTGATAGAGATATTCGACAAGATTGCAGACAAGAACGACTTTTACAACAGCCTCTACAAGCAGTTCGGGGCTAATAAGAGCCGCGGAACTGGAGTTCTCGTCAGCCTCCTGTTTGCGGCCCTCGGGATGTTCGTCATCCTGTGGGCGCTGACGGGCACGATAACCATGAACGTAGGCACCTACGGCCCTGCTAACGTCGTTGTAGCGGGAATAATCAGCCTCTACATCTTCGCGCCCGAGACAGGCGACGATGAGCTTGTCCTGTGGGCCTGGCTGGCGGCCACTATTGCGACGAAGGGCCAGTATCTGGCCATAATGCCGGGGTGGGACTTCCACTTGAGCGGCCTTTCCATGCTTGTGAGGACGCTGATTCCAGCACTTTGAGGGAGGGGATAGCAGTGCTCGGCAGGGTTGCAGCGGCTCTCATTGCCTACCTCCTCTGCATTTTCCATTTCAGTGACGCAATGACTTCAGTAGCCGGCCTCTTCGGCCTCACGGGCTTTTGGGCGCTCTTTATCCCGAGCGCCCTGGTGGGCCTTTCAGTGTACAGAATCGCGGATTTAGACAGTTGGGGCGTTCCTGACGCGGCGGCGTTCCTCGTGCTTGGGGGCATTTTCATGCTCGCCCTCACGGGGGATCCGAGAGCGACTGCACTGGAGTTCGTGAAGGGCGTCAGCGGCTTTGGATTGATGGGCATCCTCGCGGGACTGACGATGAGGAACAGGAGGGCGGCGTGATGGACATGGGGGCACTGATTATTCTTGGAATTGTGGCAGTAATAGGCTTGTTCCTGCTCAAGAGCCTCGTTAAGATGCTTCTCTTTGCTTCGATAGTTGTTGCGGGGATCTACTTTGCCGCTAAGGCAGGATACTTGCCAGACAGCGCCTCGCACGCCGTGTTGAACAGCTTTTCGTTTTTTGAGAAGCTCGACGTTTCGGGCTTGATTGACAAGCTTTCCGCGCTCCTTGACAAGATTAAAGAACTTGGAGGTGTGTTGAGTTGAGGAAGAAGGAAAGGCAGTTTATAACCCTCGGCTTGGTGGTATTGTTCGCGGCGATAGCCTGGTGGGCCTACAACGGGCACGCCAGCCCTGGAGTAGTTCTCAACCTCGGCGACAATAGCACTAACACTACAGAGACCTACCAGCTGGCCGTTTCGGACCTAGCTGCCAGCGTTGACCAGGCTTCGGGCCACGTGCTCGTGACCTTCAGCCTGACCAACGCCGAGCACTTCAACATCAGCAGCGTTCAGGTTCTCTACGCGCTCAACGTTGCTGACCCGAACAACGCCACTTACACTGCCCTAAACACCACCATCGAGAACGGCACGTACAAGGCCGAGATTCCGAGCAAATTCGGCGACCTCGTCTACTACAAGGTCAAGGTCACTTACGACGGCGATAAGGTCCTCGAGAGCGAGGTTCAGAGCATAACCGTCACCGACACTACCGCGCCGACTATCAACAGCATCAGTATTGACTACAACAGCACGGCCCTGACCTTTGCAATCAGCTTCAACGCCACCGACAACGACCAGATAGCCAAGTACTACGTCTATTGGGCCGACCTCGGCACTTCCAACACCGTGAGCAACACTACCACCTTCACTCCAGTCGAAGCAACCACCCTGCCAGTCACCATAGCCAACCTCACCGAGGGCAACTACTACGCGCTCTACTTCACGGTCGAGGACCTGAGCGGCAACATAGCAACCCTCTACAACGAGACGGCCCCGCTCGTCGTCCAGGCCAACACGAGCGCGACCTGGCCGGTTCAGGTAACCGAACAGAGTTCGAGCTGAGGTGGGCTGAAATGTACGCCCACCGCCCCTCTCCTTCATTTTCCAAAGTGATTCTCCACCTGTTCGCAGTACTAGCGATAATTTTTTTGCTCTATTTCAGCTATTCGACGTTCAACGAACATGACCCCATCAAAGAACGCCTCTACCAGCTTGGTTATCCTGCCCAAGGATACATCGTCGAGAACGGCACTATAATGTGGGCGGACGGGCACATCACGATAATGCAGGGAGCCTATGTTGAAAACTACCCAATCACCGCAGAGGAAGCCTACAATCTCGTTCTTCAGTACCTCGCGAGCTACAATGAAAAACTCCGAAAATACGGCTACAGGCTCTATCCAGATAAGTCCAGCCTCACGGAGAAAGAGAGGAACGGGCAGAAGTATTGGGTTTTCGAGTTGAAGCTCAAGGCCGGCAGTAATTCAATGTTCGCGGGCTTCGCGTGGGTGAACAGGAAAACTGGAGCCGTTGAGGTAAAGGGCATCTTGGGGTGAGGCTAAATTGGGGAGATATAGGCGTGTCAGGTTACAACCATACAAATACAACTTTGAGATTCAGACGCTCTTCGACATTATTCGGTTATTGAGAGAAGTCAAAGTCAGTTACCAAGCGGAGATGGCCGGATACCTCGGAATTAAGCGTCAGACGATGAACGAGTACTTCAACAAAATAATAGTTCCTCTCGCGCGAAAGGGGGTCTTTGTTGTTAAGGAGCACTCATTACGGTATGGAGAGCCAAGATACCTTATCTGGCTGGCGCCGAACTGGCGGGAAGCGCTTTGCGAGTGGATTGCCGAGGAGGTGGAAGAATGAACTTCAGACCTATGAAGTCTTGGATTCCTATAATAATATATATGTTATCCATTGCTCCGGCCCTTGCGGTTACCTTCTCCTGGTCCGGAGCCCTCGAGGTTGGACAGAGCATCAATGTAAACAATCTAACACTCCTCGTTGACCAAAACAATAGAACTGGCCAGCTCGCGCTTATAGTAGAGAATGGAAGCGATATAGTGGCATTAATCCAAGGAAATGGGAGCACGAAAATAGGGAATCTCACGATTTCATTCGTCGGATTCAACAGGAAAGGCTACATCACCGTCCAAGGGCCAGAATTATTCACGGTTGGTCAGTCTTCCTCGATGAGTTCGGCCCTTCTGGCAGAGAATGCAAGGCTCAAGAGAGAGGTAGCTAGCTTGAGTAGAGAAATCAGCGCGCTGAAGAGCGAGAATAAGAAGCTCAAGTCACAGGTTGATTCGCTAAAGAAGGAGAACTCTCAACTCAAGGAGAAGCTGAAGAGTCAGCCAGACATTGCAGAGCTGAACGCGAAGGTAGTGAACCTGACCAAGCAGAACAGGGCTCTCAAGGCCGAGCTGGCCAATTTGACAAGGAAAATCAATCAACTCGAGGCTGAGAATGAGTTTCTGAAACAGCAGAACGAAGAGTACAGGCAGATTATTCAACAGGTTATGAACGAGCAGAGTTCTGAAGCAAAGCAGAGTTACATCGAGAAGGCGAAAAAAGAGCGCCTCGTTGGTTCTATACTGCTAAAGAGCCTGGCAGGGGCTGGCATTATAGTGGGGCTTGTTGGTTACGGCCTGTACAGAAAGAAAAGGTCGTGGGAGTTGGCATAGCGATAACACAGGAGGAGGTGGGCGTTTTGAGGGAGAGGTGCGACGAGGCGGGCGGAAGGGTGTAAAAATATTATGTGTGTGAAGAGGGTTATTTTATTTTCATTAAGAAAATGGAGGGGTTAGCGTGGAGCAGGTTGCTGGTGATTTCAGCTCGTGGACGCCAGTCACGAAAGGACGGTTAAACGAGATTTACATTGGTAGAGGGGTTAAGAGTGATGAGTATCGCCACACCCTGGACAGGTGGCTAAAGATTAATGAGGATGACGCTAACCATATGCTTTTCCTCGGGCCAAGTGGCTTCCAGAAGTCAACAACAATGAAAGCCATCCTCCAGGAGATTTGGCTAAACACCCGTTGGGGCAGGAAACAGGAACCCCCGCTCATCATAATTTTTGAACGGAAATATGACAGGGCAAAGGCACAGCTGGTCAAAAAGACGTTCTACGATCTGGTCAGGGAAAAAGGAGAGGGCTGGCTGAGAGCGAGGATGACTCAAGTGATGGAGCTCAAGCTCTATATCCAAATGCTCGAGCTTCCAGCCTATGAGGGCCGGCTCGGGCTTATGGGAGACTTCGCACTTGGATGGGAGAACATCCTCGGCTGGCTGAGATACGATAGACAACACACCCTCTTCAGCCTTTTCGGCATTAAACCACAGGCCTTCCCCATCAGGAGATTTGTCTTCAACCCAACAAGAGATCCTCATCACATAGCCCTGGATTCTGGACCAGAGACGGAGGTCGTTGCGACGTTCATCAAGTATGAGAGGCTGGACTTTGAAGACGTGGCGAAAGTGGTCAACATTAACCCCAACACGATCTACGCTCAGATAATCAAGTCGGCATGGGACGAGGAGAAGGCGAGAGACCCTGACGAGCTAGTCTTTGAAGCCAAACGGATTTATGATGAAATGCTAGAGTTCCTCGAAGTGGAGAATAAAAAGCCCCCAACGAGCCTGTGGGGTGTTTACAACGTCGCCAAGAGTCTTAAGAAAGTTCGCTGGCTAAAAACCAGTGGTAAGGACCTCTTCGACCAGCTCGACAACACGAAAATCAACGTGATCGACTTTAGCCAGAATTCCGACCTGACCGAGAGCGCAAAGAACATCATCTTCAAGAAAGTCGTCGAATGGGTCCTGAACGAGTATGTCCAGGAGAAAGAGACGGCTGTCTTCATTGCTGGCGATGAGATCCAGAATTACCTTCGCTCCCGTTGGGGCAAGAACATGGTGGCCAAACTCTTCCGCGAGGGGCGTTCAAACCAGGTGAACTTCCTCGTGGCTACCCAATACCTTCACAGCCTGCCCTCTGAGCTCGTCTATGGTGCTAGTCACATCGCTATCCTCGGGACTCTCGCGTCAGCTGATGATTACTCCCTCTTGAGAAAGGTCGTTCCTGATTTTGACGTCAGCTTTGAGCGTATTGTAGCCTCTTCGCCATCGGAAGTTGAAGAGCTCAAAAGAAAGTATCGCGGGCGTGGCTATTTCATTTATAACAAGTTCTTCACCGAGCGGATTCATTTCCGCCCTTCACAAACCCTGTGAGGTGAGTTGAGATGTTTGAGTGGTTGAGGCGGAAAAAGAAAAGAGAAGGTGGCCTTCCAAGGAGGAATTATTATAACGAACCCCAAAGCGGGCTCCAAGAAAAAGTCCTTGAGAAAGCCGAGCAGACCGAACAGAAATTGATGGATGAGGAAAAGCCGGTCCTCCAGGACTGGAGGCAGAAACAGGCCGTCCAGTCCCTAAAGTTTGTAAGAACTCACCACCAGGTGCTGAAGGTTTACTACAAATTCAAAAGTGGCAACAGCATGGTGAAGGAAATCGTAACCCTCGGCTACGTCCAGGGCGTTGCGATAGCCCCGAACAACATGCTCGTGATTGCCTACACTCCGAGGGCGCCGAGCTGGCTTGATGAAGTGTTCCTATCACTTGCCAGGGTTCTTGGGAGAGGGTCACAACAGAAGCTCCTCTGGACCTTCCCACAGTTCGCCCCACTATCCGCCATGGACACGACCATAATCGTCGAGGCCTCGAGGATAATGAGCACGGTGTGGGGCGACTTTGCAATGCCTCCGGAGCTGAGCGAGGAGCAGATCGCGGCATTCTATGCAATCTACCAGAAGAGCCAGACACTCGAGGCCCTGGTTGATAACGTGCTCAAGAAGACTGGCTTGCTCGTGAACACGGCCCTGGACATTAACCCGTTCGTCAAGAGCTACCAGCTCATTGAGAAGACCAAGAACCAGAAGAAGAAAGAAGAGCGCTTCAAGGTGGCCGAAGGTGGAGAAATCATCCTTAGCAGAGGAGAGAAAGACATTTGGGAGGAGTTCAACATATGAGTGAGGTAGTTGAGCCAGTTTCACCACCGCAAGATGAACAGAAAGTTCTGGCAAAGGACCTCTTCAAGGAAATAATTGAACAGCAGGAAGCCGTTGAAGTTCGAGAAGAGGCGTCTCAAGATGAAGCGGTAGTCGTTGAAGAGAAAAAACAAAAGAAGAGCGGTGGAAAGCGCCGCTACATTTCCATCACCGACAGAACAAACTCGGCCCTGATGCTCCTCGTGCTTCGGAGGCTGAAGGCAGCGGAGGAGCACTCGTTCCAGCCCGATGTCAAGGAGAACATCCGCGAGGCCGTAATCATCCTCAAGCGCATCATCGAGGAGAACGAGGACATGTTTCCAGGGGTTTTGAAACCTAAACCTTAGCTTTTTCCTTTTCTACGGTAGAAAACTTTATAAGGCAAAACCTTCTACCGTATGCTGGTGAGGCTGATGCTCAAGGTTCAGGTTCGCAAGCAAGTCAAGAGGCAGAAGAAGAGGGGCAAAGTCTATAATGTTGAGCAGAGGCTTATCTACATCCCGTCCAAGGCCGAGCTTCCAGAGGAGGTTTACCTCCTCGCTCCAGAAGAGCTTAAAGAGCTGGCCGAGCTGATTCCAGAGGAAAAGAGGCCGAGCTGGCTGGTGGTGGAATGAGTCAGTTAATATTCGTGGACAAATCAGACGATAAAAATATCTCCTATGTCTCCATCTTAATAATCACTGACTCAAATAAGGCCAATGTTTATGATAGCATAGTCAAATGGGTCAAACACTCTAAGAAACTCGGAAAGAAGAAAACCAGTTACTTTAACAATTTTCTCACGAGATATTCTCAAGTTCTGCCCTTCATTGAAGTGTCCAGGGCCTTTTCATATTTCAAGGGCTCAAAGCTCCCACAAATTATATTTTCAACCATTGACGCTTATGTTGATGACTACACCATCTTTGTTATAGATGATAAACTCGTTAAGGCTTTTCAGAAAAGATATCCAAGCCATGTGATTTTTGTAGAGGGTAAACTAACGGACAAGCAACTTAAGAAGATAATGGATCTTGCCGACAATATCTGCAACTACTTTAGGCTCAAGAAGGACCCGAGTCCAATTTGGAAATGAGTAGAAGAAGCCGCCAACTCCGTCCCCAACGGGACTTCATGCTCATGCGGCTCATCGCCCGATCATTCTCACGGGCTCACTTATAATGTGTGATATATCATATATAAAGATTTCTCACGGCAGCCGGCCGACCTCCTGACCATCAACAAAGAATCCAACCTTTCTCCAGGAGAGCTTCTTAACCTCCAAGACATGCTCATCGTTCGGCCCAATCCTGAACTTATCGCCCGGCCTAACCTTCGCGTCCAAAGTAACCCCATTCACTGCAACCCCAAACTTCCACCATCCATTAGACCAAAACTCATAAGTCTCATCCCCAACCCTCAGCACAAATCGCTTTTGACCTAATGCGAGAGACACAATGCTCGCCAACACAGCGATTATACCACCCACAAAAAGAGACGCTCCTGGACCATAATCATATGTCCTGAAGATAACATTCAAATCGAGTGACTT
Source organism: Thermococcus sp. (assembly GCF_027012695.1). Classification (GTDB taxonomy): domain Archaea; phylum Methanobacteriota_B; class Thermococci; order Thermococcales; family Thermococcaceae; genus Thermococcus. The sequence goes on along the minus strand of NZ_JALUYR010000123.1, from coordinate 5,112 downwards.
GGAAGTCACAAGGCTCATTTCATTACTTATATATAATGAGTAATTCCCCCGCTCAGGCGCCGTGAAGACAACATGAACCGGACTTTCAACTTTGCCAAAATCCCTGACCTTCTGCCCATGCTCCTTCACATAAATCCAAATATCATTATTACCGCCCCTCACAGTTCCTGCCACTATAATCTGCTCGCCCTTATCAAGAGGTATAGACTTCCAATAAATATACTCCTGAGGCTCGAGGACTTTAGAAACATGAGTCTTATGTTCCGACATTGGAGGATTCAAGAGAAGGATAACTCCAAGTATGAGAATAACGAAGGAAACCCCAAACATGGCCCACATTCCCTTAGTCCTAACTCGCCGATAACCGGCCGTCACACCAGCCGGCTTCAACGACCTCGGCTCCGCTATCCTCTTAAGACTCGGAATATCCTCACTCATCCCTCGGGCCCTCCTCCGCTCGTTTTAAGCGCAGAAGTTATTACTCCGGCCTATAAAAAGGCTTCGTTTGTTGAGAGATTACATAAATCAGAGAGTACACCATGTTGTCAACAATGACCAGTTAAATTCTTAAGGAAAATCTATATACCCTCCATGTAAGGTGCACGAGAATGACCGAGATAACCCTTATGGATGGTCAGAAATATGAGATAACATGGAAAGATTCCTTCAGATGGACACGGCTAGTTATGGCAGTAATCTTCCTTAGTTGGGCATACGCATCCATTATCACCCTCCCTCTTAGAGTAGTTTACATTCACCTTAACATATCGCCCGCTCTTGTGAATAGTGCCGCAATAGGCTACGCCCTGCTAAATACCATCGTGGCTTTCAAAAAGTGGGAGTACACGAGAAAAGCACTCTTCAACAAGAAAACGATGACAAAAGCTACAATCCTCTGGTCCGTCTTATTTGTGTACTTAGTTGTGTTCGTGTACTCCTCGGTTGGGTGGATTATCGGGGAGTACCTCAATCTCACCTTAGCCACGACGTTTTGGATACCCATCTTAATAGCCCTTTGGGACAGCGAAATTATAAGCAGAGAATGGTGGTATCTCTCAGTGGTGGGCCTATCCCTAATCCCAATAGCACTCCTATTCAAACTCCTCAAAACAAGTGTGGACGTCAAAACGATGGCCTACGGGCCAGCATCAGTAACTTCCCTAGTGCTCTTTCTCATGAGGAACCATATCCACTGATATTGCACTCATTTTTCTGTATTTATACAGTATATACGCATCTAAATAAGCCGCAGGATACCTACAGTGAAGCAATTTGGCCATAACAAGACCTACTACTAAAGGGGCATATCCTGTAATCGAATGGAAATTCAACACATCAGGACCACCACCAAGCTTGACTAGAATAGCAATAAGCGCTCCAATGCCTATCGGGAAAATCACAAATTCAGTTCCATACTTCTCGAAAAAGTCAAGCTTGGCCCGCTTCACAAACTCCCTATATTGCTCATCATCGAAAAGATTAAATGCCCTAATTAAATCATCAGTATCAGAACTCATGACCGAACCCCCTTTCTCTTTCTTTAGAAATATGCCAAATATCACTTTAAAGCCCTTTCTTTCTTCAGCTTAAAATCTTAAAACTCAACGCCTCTCTCGGCCCGTTTCACAGGGTCCGGGTAAAAATCCCACGCGCGAGAGAATTTCTCAAACCTTTTAAGCATTCGCACCATAAGAATAATTCGTAAAATCAGCACAGCGAAGAGGTGAGACAGTGAAGGAAAGCAAGGAACCGCTGGCGAAATTTCATGCACGACTTGATAAAGATGGTCGATTAGTCATCCCGAGGTATATTAGAGATACATTAAAGATCGAGAGAGGAGACTATGTTAAATTAATTGTCAGAAAAATCAAGATAGATTTCCAAGGCAAGACAATATTTGTGGAGACTCAAAAGCAGGTAATTAGTAAAATTGGAAGAAAAGGAACAGCATATATCCCCAATGAGGTCCGTAGAGATTTAAATATTGAGCCAGATGAGTTAATTGAAGTAGTGCTCCTGGATATCTTCAAAAGCGAAGTACCTGATAAGGAGTCTAATTTCAAATATGTTTTTTTGGACGTTTAATTATATATAGATATAATTATAATGCAAGAAAAGAAGAAGAGAAAAGAGTTTATTCCATCGCTTCTGTCCTCTAAACGGTTCTTTTTTTAGGTCTGATTTTATGATATACAAAATTTGTACATTTCTGTGCATCTAACGAATAGTCAAAGTAATTACTTGCTAATCTGTGGGCATTTTTCAACAATAATGTCCACACAAACCTTTTAAACTTTCCTTCCGTATGGATTATGGAACTTAGTTCCATATATGGATTTAAGTTCCATAAAGGTGGTGGCCAAGATGCCGAGAACTCGGAAGTATAAGGCCGTCAGGCGTGTGGAGTTCCTCCTTCCACCCGAGAAAGTCGAGGAAATGGAGCAGGCCAAGGGGCAGAAGGCTTGGGGTGAGTTCGTTTGGGAGCTGTGGGAGTTCTGGAAGGCTCACCACACCACAGTTTAGAGGCGACAATTATGGCCCGCGTTCAGAGACCAACAGCAGGACCAGGAAGACCCAAAAAGTGGCCAGAGGAGCTTGTTGATTTGTTTCTTCGTGTTCCCAAGTCATACAAAGAGAGATTCGATGCCGAACGCGGGCCGATGAGCAGGACTGAATACTTCGTGTTTGTGATGGACCACACTCACAAGGACATCAAGGAAATGGGGCGAAGAATAGCAGAACTTGAACAGATGGTGGCTCTTCTTGAGAAGGAGCTTGAGCAGAAGAACAAAATCATTGTTCAGAAAGACAAGATAATTGAACGCCAGAATAGAACCATAGAGCAACTCGAAAAGAAGCTCGAAGATTGCGCTTCTAAGCTCTTCGACTGCAAGAACAACAAGCCCAAGCTCGCCTCGAAGTGGTCTAAGATTCTCCTCGCTATTCCAAAGGCGGTGGAAGAAGGCCTGACCTGGAACGACCTCATGCGGGACCTCGGAATCCTCGACCCGCAGGAGCAGGTAGCGGTAATGCAACGCTTCTTCGTGACAATTGACGAGAACGGCAAGATTCCGGAAATCATCAAGCCTTTACCTGGCATCAAGGAGCTTGAGGGCATCGTCCTCTACCGCAAAGACGGCGTGAACGTCCGCTTTGCGAAGATCGTCAGGGAGGACACTCTCAAGGCCCTTCAGAGCCTCGACGTTCCAAAGCCAGCCAACGGCCAGCCCGCCCTCGAGGTCCCGCGGGTGGAGGTGGAGAAGAGTCTCAAGGTCTGGCTGAAGCAGTACGAGGATTGGGCATCCGACTGGAGGACGAAGGGGCAGGCTGAGCAGTTCTTGAGGGGCGTGGGCAACAACGGCCTGCGCAGGCTGGTGAATGAGTACGGTTTCGATGTTGTGGCTGAGGTTGTTGGTTCTAACGCGGATTATCGGGCCGTGTTTGGCCCGTTTCTCGAGAAACTGAGGAGGAAACTGGAGGTGAAGGCCGATGTCTGAGGTCGATCCGGGGTATTTGGAGGAGTTGTTGGAGATGCTGGAGAGCGAGGACGAGGAGGAGCGCTGGCTAGCGAAAGAACTGCTGGAGGACTTAGAGGAGGATTTGTTCTTTGAAAGGAACTGGAGGTGGTGAAGATGGCCGAGGCCGAGTTTTGGAGTTGGGTCGCCTCTGAGAAGGCGAAGCTGGACAGGGTGCTCGAGCAGGCCGAGGAAGTGCCGGACTTGCTGACGTGGCTGGAGCGGGAGATTCGCGAAGCGGAGGAAGATGGTGGGAGGGCTACGCTTCAGCCCTCCGCGACGTTCTGAATGCGATCCAGAGAAGGGAGGTGAGGGCATGAGCGATAGAATTAACGAAGTATGGGTTCTCGCGAGCGAACTCGGCATGTACTCTCACAAGGGAAACTCGTATTGGGTGATCAGGAAGTACAAGCGCGGAACCGGCTACTCGGCCAGGGACGTTGAAAGGCTCTTTTCAGGCTACACGAACTCAGGAAAGACCGAGAAGTTCGAGAGCTTTGAGGAACTCGTGAAATTCCTCGCGGACGAGCACCCGACCAGGAGGAATTACGGTTTCTCTGTTACACCGAAAGACATCCTGCAGGCCTTAGAGAACTCTCCGGAAGAAAAGCGGGAGTTTTGGAAGGAAGAGATTGAGTATCTCAGAAAGCTTCTCGCGGAGGAAGGGCGCACCAGGTCAGAGGTCAAGCCCACTCGGCAGGCCTCTCTCATGGAGGTGCTCTCATGAGTTTTGTTCCCGCAGTAAAGCGCCTCAAGCTCTCTGAAGAAGTCCAGGCGAAGTGGGGGGAGGCCGTGCAGGAGTTCAACGCGCTCAAGGTGCAGGTTCTAATCGACGACGATGACCTGCCTGAGGACGCAGTTAACGTCATTGACCTGGAGCGCCTGGTGAGTGTCCTCGAGGATGCCCCTGCACCTTCGCGCGTCTATGTGGACGGGAAAGTGTACAGGGTGAAGCTCAGGAGGAAGGTGGAGTACGGGCAGTACAGGGCTCTCATGGAGGAGTTTGGAAAGCTTGGAAGAGCATGGTGGGACAAGCGTGAGAGGGTCATCAAAGTTCTCCGCTACGAGGTGCGGCAGGAGGGCGTGGAAACGCCCGAGGTGGAGGTAATAGTGCCGGGGCAGGGTGTCGTCGGGACAATGCACGGGGGAGGGGTTGAGTGATGGTAGCTGCGAGGGCTGAGATGGTTTATACTAATGTTCAGGCCGGACCGAATTATTACGACCCGGCTTTTGATTACATGGAGAGGCTTGTCAGAGACGGGCGGAACAGGATGAAGTTCAGCAGGCTGATTGAGTTCCTCTTCAACAACCAGTACAAGATGACGGACATTGATTCGGTCCTCTACAGGCCGGTTTATGATAAGTTCGGGCATTACCGGGGCGAGAACTTCAGGGCGGCTTTCGAGCTGAAGTACAAGAGCGAGAGAACGTTCAACGGGTTCGAGTTAGAACTCAACGGACACCAGTTCCTGAGGATCCGGCGCCTGGCGCAGTTGCTCAGCATGCCGGTTTACTACTTCGTGAACATCGGGAACAGGAAGTTCATCATGTTCGACGTGCTTCACGTGAAGCCGCGGTTTGAGAAGCGGTACGAGGG
>NZ_JALUYR010000122.1 GCF_027012695.1 Thermococcus sp. | reverse complement strand
TCTCTGCACCTTTTCCTTCCTTCGGCAAAAGCCTCCTCACCGCCTCAAGCTCCGACAGGTAGGCATGGCGGTGCCTCTTGAACCAGCTTTCGTACCTTTCCCGGTGCTTCTCAAAGGGCTCAACCTTGGGCATTCGGCTCACCCTTCTTCCGGAACTCCTCGTAGTACTCGTCGAGGATTCTCCTTATCGTCATTCCAATCGTGAGGTAGTCTATCTCCCTCAGGTTTGCCAGCGAGACCCTCGCCGAGGGATGCGGAACCTCGAAGCCCTTCCCCGGCAGAAGGACAACTCCGGCCTCCTTGGCAAGCCGTATTATGAACTCCTCCGGCGGGAAGTTCTCCATGAACCAGCGGGAAAAGTCCTTTCCGTAGAGCCTCTCGCTCAGCTCCTCCATGTCGAGGAGGGTGTAGTAGTAGGTGTAGTTCGGGTTCTCAACAGGTTCAAGCCCCATTCCCCGGTAGAGGGCCTTATATCTGCGCCTCAGGATCCTCTTGACGGCGTTCTTGTAGGTTTCCTCCTCGTCCATCAGGCCGTAGAGTGCAAAGAGAACCATCTGAACCTGCTGGGGTGTCGAGAGTCCGGCAGTGTGTCTCAAAGCCACGTTCCTGCTGTCGGCGACGAGCCTGTCAATGAACTTCAGCTCGCGCGGGTTCGGCGTTATGAGGGCGTACCTCCTCTCCAGCTCCGCCTGAACCTCCTCGGGAAGGCTCGCGATTAGCCTATCAACGACGTTGTCCCTGTGGATGGCTATAACGCCGAGCCTCCAGCCGGTGGCTCCGAAATACTTGGAGAACGAATAGACCAGTATCGTGTTGTGTGGGAGAACGGAGTAGACCGACTTGAAGTCCTCGGCGAAGGTTGCGTAAACGTCGTCCGTGATGATGATTAGGTCCTCCCTCTCGTTTTCAACTATCTCCCTGAGCTTTTCGAGAACTCCCTCCTCAAGCTTCACCGCCGTTGGGTTGCCGGGATTGACGAGGAAGAAGGCCTTTATCTCCGGGTTTCTGAGCTTCTCGAGTTCTTCATCCGGTATCTGGTAGCCGAGTTCGGGCGGTGCCCTAACCTCAACTATCTCCAGCCTGTACTGGTCGAGTTTTGGTATCTCAAGGTAGGGGCTGAATATCGGAACGGCTATCGCTACCTTATCGCCCGGATTCAGGATGTGGTTTGCTTTGAGGGACTCGAAGATGTAAGCCATCGCCCCGGTTCCACCCTCCACCGCGAAGAGCTGGGTTTCCTCAACTATGGAATAGCCGAGGTCATAGCCAGCACCCATCTCCTTCAGGATGTAGCGCTTGACGATCTGCTCCGCGAGCGGGAGCATCCTCGGCGGAGTGGGATAATCACATCCCAGATAACCCTGCACCATCTCGCAGAGGAAATCATTGGCCGAAAGTCCTAGATAATCCCTCACGTAGCTCACAGCGGAGTTGAGAAACTTCGTTCCCCTCTCATCCCAGTGGTTTCTGACGAATATCTCAAAGCGCGCCTCTATGCCATCTTTCTCGCAGTGGCCCCCTATGAGGCCCCCCATGTAGCCGAAGTGCCT
>NZ_JALUYR010000121.1 GCF_027012695.1 Thermococcus sp. | reverse complement strand
TAGTTTGGAGAAAAACGGGGTCGCGGGGTGAAACCCCGCATCGGGGGTTTGAGAGTACAGAGCAAGCTCTAGGAAAGCTTGACCAAAAGATGGTGATTCCGTTTTAAGGTGCAGTTTGGAGAGTGTTTGCACTCTCTCCCACGAGCTCTTAAGTGAGAATTCGGAGAATTCATACCGCAATCTTCAAACATGGGTTTAACTCTAAAAGTAAACTCAAGCAAATGTTCCCACTTGATAGAATTCCAACTCCAAAAACAACTCTCGAAAGGCAAACATAACAAAGGGAAAAACTAAGGAAGGAATCACGAGATTTGATGAAACTTTGCTTGGCAAAGTTTCTACCAGAGCTTTGGATACCAGTCCCTCGGCATGAAGACCTTGTCCACGTCAACCGCTATGCCCCTGCTCTTCCTCAGCATGTCCGCACTGCTCATCTTGGCCTTTCCGAGGGCAACTAACTCATCCTTGAGGCTCATAACCGCGACGAGGTCACCGGGTTTTATCCCCTTGTGGAGCTTGACTATGCCAGGAACCGCGAGATCGGCTCCATGGGTAACCGCCGAAACTGCCGAATCCCTTATCCACACCTTGGGGAGGTGTTCAACGGCCTTCTCCATCGGCTGTATCGCCTGCCGGAAATATTTCTCAATACCGTCCTCCTTCCAGAAGTGGTAGTAGTCCACCAGATCGTGAAGCGTCACCAGTGTCTCGTCCTCCTTGAAGGGGCCGCTTCTGGTTCTCCTCAGCTCGGCCATGTGCGCTCCAACGCCGAGGGCCAGGCCTATGTGGTGGATGAGCGATCTTATATAGGTTCCCGCCTCGACGCCCACCCTGAACAGAACGTCCCTGCCGTCTATCTCAAGAACGTCAATGTAGTAGACTTTCCTCGTCCTCAGCCTTCTCTTAACCGCGCTCCTCAGAGGGGGCCTCTGGATTATCTCGCCTTCGAACTCCTTCATAACGGCCCTGATTTTATCCTCCGGAACGTCGCCGTGGAGGTGCATCAGAGCAACGTACTCCTTTCCGGCAGGAAGGAGCGCCTGAACCACCCTGGTCGCCCTCTCAAGAGCAACTGGCAGGACACCGCTGACCTTGGGATCAAGGGTTCCACCGTGACCGGCTTTATTGAGGTTGAAGAGTCTCTTTATCCAGGCGACGACTTCATGACTCGTGGGTCCCGGCGGTTTGTCGAGGTTTATTATGCCGAACTGAATATGCATCTCCATTGGTCTCTTCTCCGGCGGAAAGCCCCACTTTGGGTTGGTCTCGGCCTTCTCATCTTTGATCAGGACCTCTCGCTTTATGTCGGCAGGTAAAATCCTCCTAACTTCGTTCCTCGCCATGAACATCACCCGATGAGCGTTATCGGAATAGGTTGGGCGTTTCCTTTATAAAGCCAACTAATGGCAGAGGATCACCAGAAAAATACCAGAAGAATCCCAGCAGAAGGAACACAACTAAGAGGGATATGAGGCCGGAAGGCCTCACTCAAGGCTGACTCCAGCGCTCTCAAGGGCGGCCTTTACCTCTTCGTCGGGAGCGCCGCGCTCGATGTTAACCTTCTCCGGGAGGGGCTCGAGGTGCTTGACGTTCATCCTCCTGCGCTTGACCTTGTTCAGTCCAGCGCCGGTGACGAGGACAAAGTTCCTGTCTATGACGTCCACGATGACGACCTTCTCCCCGGCCCTCCTTCCGGCGATAACAACGGCAAGCCTTCCGACTTCCATTGCAGGCATTCATTCCACCTCCTTTTCCTTGTTGTCCGGGTTTGAACCCGACCCCGCGTCGCCGTCGGGGTACAGGTGGTCAATGGCGGCCTTCACAATCGCGAAGACGCCATTTGGATCCCATTTCGCGGTGTTGATGATTAAATCATAAATCGACTTATCGTCGATGTCAATCCCGTAGAGGTTTAAATACCTTTTCCTGTTCTGCTTTTCCCTCTCGGCGATCTGAACGAAGGCCTCCTCGACGGAGACACCCTCCCTCCGGGCGACCCTTCTCGCGCGCTCCATTATGGGGGCATCGAGCCATATTTTGAGGTCGGCGTTCTTGACCATCCAACCCGCGAGACGGCCCTCAATAACGACGTTGCACTCCTTGGCTGCCTCGATCTGCCTTCTGTCAACCTCCCTATCTATCTCCGGGTGAAGCTCCACGTACTTCTGGAATTCCTCGAGCGTCATGCCCATTTCCTCGGCCATCTGACGGAATATCAAACCGGCGTAGACGTGCTTGAAGCCGTAGTGCCTGGCCAGATTCCGGCAGAGGGTCGTCGTCCCGGAACCGGCCAGGCCGCTGACGGTTATGACGAGGCAGCCCTTCGGCATGAAAACACCTTCAGATGACAATCGTGGCCCGTACCTGGGCCTTCATGACCTTTCTCATGCAGCTCGGGCAGAGGTTCGGGTAGGGCCTCTCCGGCCTCTTGGCGGTCTTCGGGAGCTTCCTAATTTCGCTTGGCCTTCCCCGGGGGACGGCGTTGAGGGGCCTTCCGCACATCGCACAGTGGGCGGCCTTTGGCTTCTTCCGTTCAAAGTGTATGACCGTCCTTCCGCCCGGAGTGCGGACGTACTTCCTCTTCCATGACCTTGACCTGTACATCGGCTTCATGCTCTCACCTCGGCTTTCCTTCCAGGGGATCGTTTTTAAATTTAACCCATGTCGAGGAGCTTCCTGAGGACGTAACCGACTATCATTGACGTCATCATGTACCAGCCTATGTAACCGAGCTCGTCGGGTGGAAGGGCCGAGTGGTACATCCTGTGGAACCAGTCGAAGAGGAAGAAGTTGAAGGGAGCCTTCACTATGCCCACCTCGACGTACCACCTTCTGAGCCACCCGAAGAATACCCAGAATATCGGAAGGGTCAGCAGGGTGACCTTGAGCATTGTATCCTTCATGACTTCACTCTGGAGTTTCATCAGCTCCATCTGCTCCTGCTGGAGTTTCTTGAGCTTCTTCTCATCTTTAGAAGCCTGTGCCTCCTTGTACTTCTTCTGAAACTCCCTGCTCTTCTTCTGGAGCCTCTTCACTTTCTCCTGATCAACGAGAACGTAGTTCAGTATCGTGAAGAAGGCACCGAGTATCGCACCGGAAATCGTGACCACGACTATCGGGTGGTAGGCCACGATGAGGGGTCCAAACAGGTCGTCCAGGAAAGCGTATATTCCGTCAATCATACTCCTTCACCGCCAGATCGAGTACTTCAACAAGCTCGTTAACTGCCTCTTCCAGACCCTTATCCTCATGATTCTCGATAATCTTTATGAGGGCGTTTGAATGCATCGCGTAGCTCACCGCCGCAGCACGGTTAAGATCCTGGTGCCTCTCAATTTGCTCCTCCGTTTCAACGTCACGATCGCGCTTGAGATCGCGGAGACGCCTTCCGAGGATCTCACTTGGGGTTGCCTCGATTATAACTATGAAATTCGGGTTTATAGTCTCTATGACCTCCCTGGGGAACCCGAGAAGGTAGCCAACGGGGGTCTTTATGGTGGCGTGAGTGTCGAGCAGCACCGGTTCGGTTCTGGCGATCTCCACTATTCTCCTCGCCGCTTTCATCTGGAGTTCCCTCTGAACCTCTGGGTCAAGTTTTCTCATCTCGTCCCTGTGCCTGACCAGACCCGCCTTGACTGCCTCTTCGAACATCAGGTCACCGAAGTTAACCAGCCGGAACTTTGCCCGGGTTTTCTTCAGGGCAATCCGCGTGATGGTGCTCTTACCGACCCCCGGAATTCCCGTTATAACGACCACAAACGGCATTCCGCTTCACCCAGGAAGGTCTCTGGTGGAAGTAATCGAGGTGGTTTAAAAGGTTTTGGAGAAAAAGAGAAGTTACTTAGTGAAAAACTTTCTCAGGGCGGGGAACATCTCCGTTGCCTGCTCCCTCGCTATCTCCTCGTAGAACCTGTAGAGGATGCCGACGGTAAGGAGGATTCCCGTTCCGGTACCGAGGGCACCGAGGAAGTCGGCGAGCACTGCAACTATCGCCAGCGTAAAGGAGCCCCAGAAGGTAACGTAGGGGATGTACCTGCTGAGAACCCTCTCCAGTATCCTTGGATCCCTCCTGAACCCCGGAATCTGAAGGCCGGCACTCTGGAGCTGCCGTGCTATACTCCTGGCGTCCAGACCCGTCAGCTCAACCCAGAGGAAACCAAATACTATAGACCAGAATATGGTCATCAGGGCGTAAACTAGGGCCCTCCATGGATCCGATATAACATGGAAGATGTCCCTCGGCGGGTAGAGGTAGGTAACGAGACCTGTCAGAGGATTGCCGTGCTCGTCGAAGGTTCCGAGAATGGTTATCCCGTAGTTGTTGAGAAGCCTGGCCCAGAGCTGTATGTTGGCGTAGAGCGCGAAGGTAAGGATGATGGGTATGTTGCTGACGTACATGAACCTTATCGGGTACCTGCCGCGCACTGTAACGCGACCGTAGCTGAGAGGTATCTCGACGCGCATGCCCTCGAGGTAAACGACGATCAGGAAGACCAGTATGGTAGCGAGGAGGTCTAGCATGTCCGGAAGCTGGTCCCTGTAGATAGCCCCCATTATGTCACCGTGAATGAGATGCTGTATGAACGCCGGAATGGCACCGATGATGGCCGGGCCGCCGGTAAGGGGGTCTATGTACTGGTTGGTGGTGAAGGGGTTGAGGGACTTGACAACGACCGTCTGGGAAACACCAGCGGCGATGAATAGACTTATACCACTACCTATACCCCACTTGCTGACCAGCTCATCGAGGAGTATGAGCATCGTTGACGCCAGACCGAGCTGGAGAATTATGAGCAGGCCAAGTCCCAGACCTATGTATACGTTGCCCGCGGGATCGGTCACGGTCTGGAAGGCGCCTATGGAGGTGTTAACCCTTCCGAAAGCACCGGCGAAGACGTAGATTGCCGCCTCGAAGAAGCTCATGAAGACCGCAAAGAGCTTCTGGGTCGCCTGGTAGAACCTCCTGTCCTCGGGGTTGGAAAGGTCGAGTTTGACTATCTCCGAACCGACGAGGAGCTGCATGATTATACTCGCGGTAACGATGGGACCGATACCAAGGGTGAGAAGGGACCCATTTCTGCCCGCGAGGACGAACCTCAGCGTGGCAAAGTAGTCCTGTATGTTCTTTGGAATCCCGTAGAGGGGAATCTCGGCGAGAATAAAGTACAGTATCAGGACGATTCCAGTCCACATGAACTTCTCCCTTAGGGGCACGTGCCTCTTGGGTCTCTCAACCTCGGGGAAGTACCTCTCTATCGCGTAGATTATCTCTCTGAATCCCATGCGAAACACCCCAGAAGTTAAATTAAAGGAATCAGGCGAGGATGACCTCGCCGCCAACGGCTCTGATCTTCTCCTCGGCCCTGGGGGTGACGTAGTACGCCCTGATCACGAGAGGTCTGGTGAGCTTTCCTGAGCCAAGAACCTTGTCAACGCCGAGCTGGGTAACATCAACCACTATCTTCCCTTCCTCCTCATAGGCAACCCCCATGTCGAGGAGGATCTGAAGGTTCTCGTCGATCTCTCCCAGGTTTATGGTCGTCGGTGTGTACTGGACAACCCGGGGCCTGTGGAAGCCGCGCTTACCGAGATGGTCCGGGGCGTACTTGATGGTCCAGGTCCATTTGGTGTCCTTCCTCTTTCCGGTTCCGGCCATTCCCTTACCGCCCTTGCTTCCGCCCCCGCGGTGCTTCTTCTTGCAGCCCCATCCGTGAGTGTGACTTCCGCGGAGCTTCCTAACCTTCTTCTTCCTCCTAATCATCTCTCGCCACCTCAGAGCATTCTCTCAATGAGATCGTTAATCTTCTCGCCGCGGTAGCCGAGGGCTCCGCCCTCCCTAAAGCTGCGCTTCTTGGTTCCCTTGAGGCCGCCCCTCGGCGGGTGGAGCCTGAAGACGGGCTTGATGTTCGGTAAATCCGTGAGCCTCATCTCCCCGTTGACGACCTTCTCCGCGAACTCATCGATGCTCATCCCGAGCTTCTCCCTGACGTACTCGTCGGTTATCGGCTTGTTGCCGACGAGCCTTCCGCGCTTCCTGAGGAGCTTTACCAGGGTCTCCTTGTCGATCTCGCCCCAGGTGATGTAGTCCTTGACCTTCTGGACCATGCCCTTGTAGCTCGGGTTGTCGTCGACGAGGACGAGGTGGTTTACCCTGTGGAGGCGGAGCATAGCTAATGTGTCCCTCACTTCGCCCTTCGCTCTTATTCCGCTCCTAAGCCTGATGAGCGCCAACTTGGCCATCTTCTCTCACCTCACTCAACCGTAAACTCCTGGGGCATCTCCCTGCCAACGATTATGCCATAGCGCTCGATGTCCTCGGGCTTGACCGCGACGCTGTTGGTGTTGTAGAGCGCGTTGAAAACCGCCCTCGCGAAGTTGACGGTTGTTCTGGTCTCACCGAGGGTCTGGGACCAGACGTCCTTAACGCCCGCCAAACTGAGTATTTTCTTGCCGACGTCACCGATGACAAGTCCAAGGCCGCGCGGTCCCGGCATGAGCTTGACGCGAACACTGCCTTCCTTGCCCTCGACGGCGAAAGGAATCGAGTGCGGTCTCCTACAGCGGCATTCCCAGGAACCGCAGCCGCGCTTGATCTCGATGATATTCATCTTGGCGTAGTTGATGGCCTTCCTGATGGCTATCCCAACCTCCTTGCCGTGGCCGATTCCGAGGCCGACGTAACCGTCCCTGTTGCCCACAGCGGCCAAAACGCGGAACCTGATGCGCCTGCCGCTGTCGGTCATCCTGACGGTCAGGGCTATGTCAAGTACTTCCTGGTTCTCCCTAAGGTTGACCTCCGGAAGGAGAACATCAACGATCTCCGGCTCCTTGATCTGGTATCCCTTGCGGAATATCTCACGAATGTCGGTTATCTGACCATCCTTGACGAGCTTGCCGAGTTTCGTCCTCGGCTCCCACTCCTCAAGAACCCTCTGGGCCATCTCTCTCGGGTCGCTCATTCTCTCGCCCCCTCAAACTTCTCGATTATCTTGGCCTTAACCTCTTCAAAGTGCTCGGGGAGCTTCTCAGGCTCGAGGCCCCTCACGAGGTAGCCACCGAACTGCTTCCGGTACAGGCTCTCGTCCTCCTCCTTGAGGGCCTTGGCGTAGTTCGCTATGTGCTCGCCCTTTATCCTGTAGTCTTCAGGGTATATCTCTTCGCTGTGCGGGACGTTCAGACCGGCATCAACGGCACCCTTGAGTACCGCGAAGATGCTCGAGCCCCTGGTCGGCGGGTGAAGGCCGATGTCAAGGATGGCCTCCTCTATTCCAGCCTTCTTGGCCTTGTAGCCGATGAGGAGACCGAGCAGATACGCTGAAGGGGTGTTTCCGCCGTGACCCTTCCAGCCGAAGTCCCTCATAAGCTCCCTGGTGTGAGCGGAAACGATCGTCTTATCTCCCTTGGGGTCGTAGACGACTATCTGGGCTATGTGGTGGTTGAGGGTCTTCCTCACGACAAGCCTGGGCTTGCCAGACTTGAGGAGGGCGAGCCTCTTGTGATAGTTAGTCTTACCCTCTCTCCTCCTCCTGAAGGGAACCCTATACCTAGGTCCTCTCGCCATCTCTCTCACCTCACTCCTTCAAGATGTCGTGCTCCTGCATGAACAGGTAGAGCTGCCTCTTGCTCTTGAACTGGCCGCCCTTAGCACGGATGTAGAGCCTCCTGTAGGTGTGCTCGTCGAGCTTGCCCTCGGCCTTGAGCTTTCTAAGTTCTTTCCTGAGGGCCCTTATGGTCATCATCCAGCGCTCCTTCTTGCCCATCCTGGCGGTCTTCTTACCCTTCCTGCTTCCGGGGCCCCTGTGACGTCCCTTCTTCCTGGCCTCCTGACGGGCCCTCGCCCTGGCCCTGCTCTGTCCCTGGATGGGCTTCTTCTTTATGACACCGTCGTTGATGAGCCTCCTAATGTCTTCCCTGGTTATCGCGGCGGCCACGTCGTCTATTCTCTCGGGGTCTATCCAGATCCTGTTCTCACCACATTTCAACAGGTCAGCGGCAATCCTCCTCTGAGTCCTGAGCATGAGCCTCACCTCGCGTTAAGAACCTTCACGCCGAGCTCTCTGGCCCTCTCGAGGATGGCCTCCCTCTTCCTCGCGCCAACCGTCGCGGCTATCCTCGCGGCCTGTCTGGTCGGATCAATGGCCTCGAGCTCCCTGATGTTGTGGACGAGGACTTCCTCGTATCCGCTCGGGTGAAGCCCGCGGACGGCCTTGGGCGAACTCCAGCCTATGCTCGGTGACCTTGCTTTCCCCTTCTTCTTGAGCCTCATCTTGCTGTCTATTCCCTTGGGCCTTCTCCACTTGGGATCGTTTTTGAACTTGGGGAATCTCCACCACTCCTGGCGGAGGAACCTCGGCTTCTTCCTCTTAATCCTGGCCCTTATCCTAAGGAGTCTCGCCTTCTCGTTCATCTCTCACACCTCAGAACTTTATCGGCTTACCAGCCTTATCAACGATGTAGATACCATCCTGGAAGACGCGCCTGTCCCACTTGTTTATCCTCGTCGCCTGCTCGATGTTCGCGGCCGTCTGACCGGCCTTCTCCTTGTCTATGCTCTCAACGGTGATCTCCTGACCGCGAACCTTGACCGTAACTCCGGGGAGTATCTCCGCCCTTCTCGGGGCCTTTTCACCGAGGAAGTTCTCTATGACGACCTCGTTGCCCTGAACTTTCACGGTAATGGGGAAGTGGCTGTAAACCACCTTGAGCCTGTAGGTGAAGCCCTCTGTAACGCCCCTGATCATGTTGGCTATGTGGGCCTTGAATGTCCTGGCCATGGCTACGTCCCTCTTCCGCGGGAACTCCTTGAAGACGACGACCCTGCCGTCCTCTGTGAAGATCTTGATCCCAGGGTATGTGAACTCCCTCTCGAGCTCACCCTTGGGACCCCTAACCCGAACGGTGTTCCCCTCGACGGTGACCTCAACTCCCTCCGGGATCTCAACCTCTTCCCGTATCCACGCATCTATCGGCATCTCTCTCACCTCAGCAGCCCTTTGCTTCGCAAAGCGCTGGCGGAAATCCTGCCAGCGGGATTATCAACACATTTTTCTGCTCCATATCTTCCAACTCCCTCTTTCGCCGGCCTTTTCGTAACGGCCGCTCAGTAGACGTAGGCTATCAGTCTTCCACCAATGCCCTTCTCACGGGCTTCCTTGTGGGTCATGACGCCCTGGGGTGTCGAGACTATGAGGATACCGAACTCGAAGGCCGGAAGGAACCTCTTCTCCCAGGCCTCGTACTCCTTAGCTTTGACCGGGAAGCGCGGCTTTATGGCACCAGCCTTGTTGATCTTGCCTATGAGCTGCACCCTGTAGATGCCGGCCCTTCCGTCGTCGATGAACTCGAACTCGCCTATGTAGCCGTTCTCCTGCATGACCCTGAGGACCTCTCCCATGAGCTTCGATGCCGGCTTGAGGTAAACCTCCTTCTTTCCAACCCTCTCGCTGTTGGTTATGTGGGAGAGAGCGTTCGCCAGCGGATCAAGTAGCGTCATATTACCACCTCACTCGTACTTCTTAAAGCCCAGCTTGGGGGCTATCTCCCTAAAGCAGTGTCTGCAGAGCATCAGGCCATGGATCCTCACTATGGGCCCGTACTGGCCGCAGCGCATGCACCTTCTCGCGCCCTTCCCAAACTTCCTCGGCTTTCTCCTGTTGTAATCAGCCTTCGCCATCTCACAATCCCTCCACGTTCACGTTGAACTCTTCCATAGCGAAGACGATACCCTCTTCCTTCGTCAGCTTGTGCCTGTTCGGTATCTTCCTCCTCTGCCTCTTTCTCTTTGCAACCCTAAAGCCGGGTCTTTCGAGGGTGACGCAGACGTCCATACCGAAGATACCGATCTCCGGGTCGTACTCCACTCCCGGGATGTTGATGTGCTCCTGGATTCCAAAGCAGAAGTTGCCGTGCTCGTCGAAATTGCCCGTCTGAAGCTTTCGGTCAACCGCCTCGAGAAGTCTGTCGAGCATCTGTCTGGCCTTCTCACCGCGGAGGGTGACCTTTACCGCTATAGGCTCTCCCCTCCTGATTCCAAAGTCCCTGTTGGTCTGCTTGGCCCTCCTCCTGATAGGCTTCTGGCCGACGAGATCCTGGAGCATCTTCTCCGCCTTGGTTAAGCGCTCACCGCTCTCGCCGACACCGATGTTTATGGTAACCTTCTCGATTCTGGGTTTCCTCATAGGGTGAGCTTCCCAGTCAGCAAGTATGGCCTCTCTGTTGATCTCCATCTATCTCACCTCACGGAAGGGAAATCTCCGGCTTCTCCTTCCCAACGACGAAGGCATACTCCTTCAGGGTGTCGAAGAGCTCACCGTTCTCGTCCTCGATAGTGACGACGTCCGGCCATCCCATCGGGAACCGCCTGATCTCAACGACCTTACCCTTTCTCGCGACGTTCTTACCCTGGGTAACGAAGACGTAGGAGCCAACCTCGAAGGGTATAATCCCGATTACCTCCCTCTCCGGAACCTTCATGAGGACGGTGTAGGCCGTCCTGTAGGCATCCTTCTCGGCCGGACTGACCAGATGGTTGCTCCCGTCGTGGAAGTTGAGCTGCACCTTGGCGCCCTTCACCATGCGCTTGTTGTTTATCCGGAGTGGCTTGATCTTCGCCTCTTCCTCGCTTATCGGGTGGAGGATGAGCTTTCCTATCCTGTTCGGAAGGACCCTGTAGTGCTCTCCCGTCTCGGGTATCGAGACCACGTCCATTATCCCAACGGGGAACTTGTAGTCCTTCCTAACGCGGCCGTCAACGAGTATCTTGCCCTCATTGAGTATCTTCCTGGCCTCTCTCGCCGTCTTTGCGTAGCCAAGGTAATCCCTCACGATGTAAAGCAGTGGTATGGAGGTCCTCATGCTGTGCGGACCCGGACTCGGCCTGACCGCCCACTTGTAGTCCTTTCTGCGAACGTACCACTGATCCGGAGCGGCAAGCCTTTTAAGGTGTCTCTTGGCTCCCTTTCTCGCCATCAGCCAGCCCTCCTCTTGAGTATTTTCTCTCTCCTCTCATCTTCAAGGTTGAGTTCGACTATCATGACGTTCGACGGGTGAACCGGGTAGAACACCTCGGTGCCGTCGGTCTTCTTCTGGGTCACACCCTCCACGTAGATACGATACCTCCTGAGGTCGAGCTCAGCGACCTTACCCTCCTTGCCCTTGAAGTCACCGCGCATGATCCTAACCCTGTCGCCAACCCTGACGGGCATGCTCCTTATTCCATACTTGCTCCTGAGATCCTCGCTCAGAGTGGCGGCCATTATCTTGCTCCTAAGGTGAAGGGGAGCGTTGTGGAGGAACCTCCTCTGCTTCCTCGGCTGTTTAGTATCGAGCTTCATCTTTCTCACCTCACAACACTATGCTCGCTATGCTGCCGAGCCTGACCCAGCGCTCAGCAGCCTCCCTCGCTATGGCACCCCTGATCTCGGTTCCCCTCGGGACGCCCTCGGGGGTGACTATAGCTGCCGCGTTGTCCTCGAACTTAACGCGCATGCCGTCAAGTCTTCTGTACTCCTTCCTCTGCCTGACGACGACCGCTCTAACGACCTGGTGCCTGATGTCGGGCCTTCCCTTCTTGACGGTCGCTATTACCATGTCTCCAACGCCCGCGCTTGCGAGTCTCCTCCTCGTCCCTTTGTAGCCGACGACGCCTATGATCTGGATGATCTTGGCACCGCTGTTGTCAGCGACCTTGAGGTAGGCACCGACCGGCAGGGCACGGGTCGGCCTGACGGGGCTAATTCCTCTGGTGGCTCCAGCACCCTTCTTCGCCATTTACATCACCTCTCGCCGGCCCTCTTGGTGACGGCAACGACAACCCAGCTCTTGGTCTTGCTTATCGGCCTGGTCTCCGCGATGAGAACGCGGTCTCCAACTTTCGCGTTTATGCACTCCGGGTTGTGAGCGTGAACCCTGCTCCTCCTGAGCTCATACCTCTCGTACTTCTTGAGGTAGTGGTAGTGCTGCCTCTCGACGACGACGGTCTTCTTGCCCTTGTCGCTGACGACGACTCCCTCGACGTATCTGCCGTGTATCTTGAGGTGCCCGTGCCAGGGGCAGTGGGGATCGTTACACTTCTCAGCGGGAGGCTGAACCTTCAATCCGATCTCTCTCATCTTCTCCACCTCTTCTTCAGTCTCATCTCGGGTCTTCCAACCAGTTCCTTTCCCTTGATCCGGATCCTCTTATCGCCAGTTTCAAACTCGAGTTCCACCACGTCCTTTGGAATAACCCACACCCTCTCACCGCCGATGGTGAGGGTGTTCCTCGTCTCGTCAAGGACGTAGCCCTCGATGCCAACCAGCCCTGGATGGGATGCCCTTATAATCTTTGCTTTGAGGCCTATGAGTTCGTGCCAGACGATGTTTTTGGCCGTCACTCGATCTCTATCAGATCCTCGGAAAACCCAAGGTCTGCGAGCAGCTTTTTGACCCTGTCTCTGTGATCGCCCTGAAGCTCGATCCTTCCCTTCTTCACCGTTCCGCCGCATGCCAGCTTCGCCTTCAGCTTCTTTGCTATCTCTTCTAGATCGAACTCCTTCTCGTCTATGCCCTCGATTATGGTTTTAAGCTTTCCGTAGCGGGCCCTCTCGATGTAGACCCTTATCCTCTGCTGTTCCTTTAGCACTTCTTTAAAGAGCATCTCATCCAGGGGGTTAACAATCCTCGGCACCTAACCTCACCTTTTCTCCCTGAGCTTCTCCCTCTTTATTGTAAGCAGGCGCGCGATGTCGCGCCTGAGGTTCCTTATAACCATGGGGTTCTCGAGAGAGGCCCCCATGGTGAGCACACCCCTCTCCTTGGCGAGCTCCAGCCTGAGCTCCCGGATCTTCTTATCGATCTCCTCGATGCTCATCTCTCTAATTTCACTCGGCTTCATTGGTGCTCACCTCTTCCTGAACCTTGTCGACGACCTCTATCTCGTCCGGAAGCTTGGCGTCGGGCGGCATGATCGAGACCTTGACACCGATGACACCGAGCTTGAGCTTGGCCTGGGCGTAGCCCCTGCTGACGAGGGTCTCGGCCGGGTTTCCGACCTTTGCGAGGTAGCCCTGGTAGAAGCGGACGCTTTTCGCTCTTTCGCCGGTGAGCTTTCCGCTCAGGCGAATCTCGACACCTCTAGCTCCGTTCCTCATGATAGCCCTTATGGCGGAGTAGGCAGCCCTCCTGAAGTGGATGCCCCTCTCGAGGGCCTGTGCCAAGCGAACGGCCTGGACCTTGGCGTTGAGGTAGGGGTTTTTAATTTCTTCAACCTCGATCTGGGGGTTCTCGAGACCGAACTGCCTCTCGAGGATCCTGGTGAGTTCTCTAATGCGTCTTCCACCCCTGCCTATGACGTAGCCGGGGCTCGCCGCAAAGATGGTAACCTTGGTTCCAAGCGGGGTCTTCTTTATGTCAATTCCCCCGTAGCCGGCCCTCCTGAGTTCTTTCTCAAGGTACTCGTCGATGAGCATCTCCTTAACGTTTTCCTTGATGAAGTATCTCTCGATCGCCAAAAGTCTCACCTCCTAATCTCCTCGACGACTATCTCTATGTGGGTCGTTTCCTCGTTGAACGGTGTGGCCCTTCCGAAGGCCCTCGGGATATACCCGCGGAGCACGGGCCCCCTGTGCGCCGCCGCGTGGATTATCCTGAGCCTGTCCGGGTCGAGACCCTTCTGCTCGGCGTTGTTCTTGGCGTTGAGGAGTATTTTCCTGACGGCCTTGGCAACCTTGACGGGATACCTTCCAGGACCGAAGCCCCTACCCGGCTTGTGGCCCTGGCTGTCGTTGAAGCGCTTCATCGGAACCGGCCTCTTCAGAGCGATGACGTCATCGAGGTAGCGGAGAGCGTCGTTGAGCATCATGCCCCTTATCTCCCTGAGGAGCTCGACGCTGTGCTTGGGTGACATGCGGAGGTCCCTTCCGCTCGCTCTTGCCATCCTTTCGGGGTCAAAATTTTGGAATGAGTAGGAAAACCTGCCCCTGCTCATCTGTACCACCTCACTTCACAGCGACGAACATCGATGATCTCGTTGCTCCGACACCTGGTGAGCCGTGCTGGACTATCTTCCTCGTGAGTGCGAACTCGCCGAGGTAGTGGCCAATCATCTCGGGCTTTATCTCCACAGGAACGAACTCCTTGCCGTTGTAGACGTGGATGGTGATACCCACCATCTCCGGAAGGACGACCATGTCCCTGCTGTGGGTTCTTATCGGCTTGCTGTACTTGCCCTTCCTCGCCAGGCGGACTTTCCTGAGGAGCTTCTTCTGCTCCGGGGAAAGGCCCCTCTTAAGGCTCCTCCTCTGTCTGCTGGGGAGGAGCCTCGCGAACTCTTCAAGGGACATATTGAGCAGCTCATCGAGGGTGTAACCCCTGTACCTAAACTCCTTTTTTCTCGCCATCTTCATCACTTCCTCCTACCAGTTCTTCTCGCGGCTATGTGACCGACCTTCCTTCCGGGCGGGGCCCTTCTAGAGACGGTGCTCGGCCTTCCGATGTGGTGCTCCTTACCACCGTGGGGGTGGTTGACGGCGTTCATCTTGACACCCCTCGGCTTCGGCCAGAACCTGTTGCGAGCCTTGGCTATGTAGTAGGCCTTACCGGCCTTGACGATCGGCTTCTCGAGCCTTCCACCGCCGGCAACGACACCTATCGTAGCTCTGCAGTTGGGTTTGAACTGCTTGAGCTCACCGCTCGGAAGCTGAACTATAACCTTGTCCTTCTCCCTGCTCACAACGAGGGCGTAGGCACCGCCCGCTCTAACGTACTTTCCGCCATCCCCGGGGATCCCCTCGATGTCGTAGACGTAGGTTCCCTCGGGTATCATCGCCAGCGGGAGGGTGTTGCCGATCTTGATCGGGGCGTTCGGTCCTATCGCTATCTCCTCGCCGACGAGGATTCCTTCGGGGGCTATGATGAGCCTCTCCGTGCCGTCCTCGAACTTGACGCGGGCAACTGGCGCGGTCCTTCCCGGGTCGTGGAGTATCTCGACGACCTTGCCGACGAGGGTCTTCTCCTTCGTTATGTTGAGTGGAACGTACTTGACGGCGCCCCTGTATCTATGGGAGGGGGCCCTAAAGGTGGTGGTCCCCTTACCTCTCCTCTGCTGGATCAAACTCTTCCCCATCTCACCTCACCTCAGAACAATCCTATCCTGGCAGCGACCTCACTCGCGCTGTACTCGGGCTTGAGCTTCACGTAGGCCTTCTTCTCTCCCCTCATGGTTATGAGGGTGTTGACCTTCTCGACCTTGACGTTGAACATCTCTTCCACGGCCCTCTTGATGTCCCCCTTGGTGGCTCTCTTGTCCACTATGAAGGTGAGCTTGTTCTCGTTCTCAATCATCGCCACGGCCTTCTCCGTGACGACCGGCTTTATGATGACCTTGTACGGATCCATATCCCATCACCCGTAAATCTCCCGGAGTCTCTCTATCGCTCCCTTCGTCCAGATGGTAAGCCTGCCCGGGTGGGTACCCGGAGCGAGCAGCTCAACGCCGAGGTTGTCAACGGTTACCACGTCAACGCCCGGGTGGTTCCTCGCGCCCTGGACGATGCCCTCGTTTTTAGCAACGACCACGAGCGGTCCCCTGGCCTTCTTGTATCTCCTACCGCGCATCTTGCCCTTTCCTGCTCTTATCTTGGTGTTCTTCTTGGCCCTCTCGATGTCGTCCCAGACGCCGAGCTTCTTGAATATCTCCCTGGTCTGTGCCGTTTTGAAGACCTTCTCGAGGTCGTCAACGACAACTAGCGGAACCTGCGGGACGTTGTCAACGACGTGGCCCCTCGCCTTAACGAGGTCGTAGTTGGCGGTGGCGGCGATGGCGCTCATTATAGCCAATCTGCGCTCCTTCTTGTTGATGTCCTCCCAGATTATCTTCTCGACCTTTGGCGGGTGGGTTCTCCTTCCACCGACGGCGAAGGGGACGAAGGCAGCAAACCTCGGTGAGGTCTTTATCCTCTCAACCCTCGCCATGCCGTGGCCCTTTCCAATGTTCTCGGTGACACGCCTCTTGCCGGCGTATGGACTCCTTCCCTGGGGCTGTATCCTGTGGGTCCATGAAGCGATGACTGCACGCCTTATGAGGTCGGGCCTGTAAGGAGTGCTGAAGACCTTAGGAAGCTCGATCTCCTCCACCGGCTCGCCTTCGAGATTGAAAACCTTAACCTTCATCTATCTCACCTCACTGCTTGGACTCCCTACTGACGTAGGTTATCTGCGGCCTCTCAACGGGCGGCTTCTTCTTGGGCGGCCTTATGGCCGGCCTGACCCTGACGATCCTCTTGAAGGAACCCGGAACGGTTCCCTGTATCATGAGGAAGTCGCTTCTTATGATTCCGTAGTGCGGGAAGCCACCCTTCGGGGTTATCTCAACCTCGTGCTTATCGTCGAGCTTGAGCTTGCCGTTCTCGCCTATCGCTATGAGCCTCTTGTTGAACTCTGTCCTGTGGTGGAAGCCCATCTGACCCGCCTGCGGGACGGTCCACATGACCCTAGTCGGGTGCCACGGGCCGAGGTTGCCAACGTGCCTGCCCTTTCCGGCACGCTGAGCCTTGTGGAACTGGACCTTTATCCCCCACCTCTTAACCGGTCCCTGGGTTCCCTTGCCCTTGGTAACGGCTATGACGTCGAGAAGTTCACCCTCGTGGAGAACCTCGCTCGCCCTTATCTCCTTGCCGATCTTTTCCTTGGCGTACTCAAATTTCGCCTTGACGTCGTCGCCACCGATGGCGTACTCCATAACCTCCGGCTTCTTCTTGAGCTTGATGAGCCAGGGCTGGGTGTGGACGAGAAGGCGAACATCAACTATCTCGCCGCTCTCCACGAGGTCCTCGAGCTGGCCGAGTTTGGCCTTGAAGGCCTCCTCGTTGTAGTCCTTCGGCAGGGTCTTTATGTGCCTCTTGACGTGGTCATTCAGCTCGTGGAACCAGACCTCGGTGGCAGTCTCGAGGCCGAGGTAGCCCTGCTTGTAGGCCCTGATGCCGTAGACGAAGAGCGGCGGGACTTCCACGATAGTAACCGGCATGAAGATCTCTTTGCCCTTCGTGAGCCCTGGTCTGTCGTCTATCATGAGGACGTGGGTCATACCGGCCTTGTAGCCAGCAAATCCCAGCATCCTGACCTCGCTGTCCTTCGGCCACTTCTTGATTCTCGGGACTATGCTCTTAGCCCTCTTTCTCGGGGAGTAAGCCAGTGAACCTCTCCTTGGCCTGTGTATCTTTCCCATATCAATCCCTCCTCATGAGATTAAACACCGCGAGTGTAGCGAGGAGCGCCTCCTCGGTGCGGACGGTAGCTGTCCGCTGATTTGGAATCGTGTTGAGGATCAGATCAAAGTCGTAATCCTCTCCTCCGAGGAGTTCGATCACGCCCTTCCTCGGCGAGCCGAATACGAACCCCACCTCCCCCTTAAGAGGGGGAAGCTTCACCTCTCTGATGTCGCGACCCTTCCTCGAGGTCGCGATGACCAGATCCAGTCCGGCCTTTTTAAGTGTTTTCGCCAGGGGTTTTCCTGTGAGGTGCACCCTGTACCCCCAGTACTCCATGGGTTTCACGGGTATCACTTTCAGCGGCCTTACCGAGACGATCCTGAACGTCGCGCGCCCTTCAACATCTCCCTCAACCATCGCGAGGTCGTCGAGGCCGATGTCCGCGTAGACCCTTTTACCTTTCCGGAAGGCGAAGCCCTCACGTATCTCGCCGACCTTTGGTTTTTCCTTGAGTTTGTGGTGCGGCGTCCTGAGGGGCGGGATGACGCCGACGTACCTGAGCTCAGGCATCAGCGGGAACATCCTCTTGCGAAGGTACTGGGGTGTTTCCGCGTATTCAAGGACCGTTTTGATGAATTTCCCGTCCTTTCCCCCGGCTTTGTAGATCCATATGTGCTCGACGCCGAAGATGGCGGAAGCCCTGGCTATCTGGCCGACCTTGTAGGTTCTGATCTTCGGGTCATCGGTTTCCTCGAGGAGCGAGTCCGGAATGAAGATGTGCCAGGCCATTTTCCGTCATCCTTCGCCCTGATAACTTCAATGCTGAACTGGGCTCTATGGAGGGTATTTAAAAGGCTTTCGAAGGCTGCAACCCTTTTTTGATTTGAGAAGTGTGCAACTTTTTTGCAATCAGCCCTTTGATCCGCAAAGCGCGGGCGGAAAGGGATAAACTGTTTCTTAAGCCCTCTTTAACGCGGGTTTCCCTCCTTGAGATTTAGTTTTTGAGTGAGAACATCTTTAAGGGGTTCCTTTTAAACGGGTTTACTTCAAAAAGACGCCCGAAGGGCGTCAAAGAGTAGGAAACCCTTGCAAGATGCTCCCATTATGCATGTTCTTCGTTAGGTGGGGGATGTCTGGGAGAAACCCAATGTTGTAATCCTCTCCCTGTTTGAGGGAGGATTGTTTGATGAAACTTTTTCACTAGAAAAGTTTCTTTGGTCAAGCTTTGCCGGGCAAAGGTTG
>NZ_JALUYR010000120.1 GCF_027012695.1 Thermococcus sp. | reverse complement strand
ACCCCGAGGGGACAAAGGAAATCCTCGGAAACCTCTACCACCTCGACGAAAAAACCCTCGACGTGCTCTACTCCCGGACTGAGGTCAACGACGATGAACTCGACGAGGACCTCATCAAGGGGATAAAAAGCGAGTGGCACCTGGCGTACCTCGGGGGTTATCTGAAGGAAAACCCCGAAAGCCTTGACATCTTCTACAGGGGCTGAAGATGAGACGAGGATGGCTTTATCTCTTCCTTTTTGCAGCGGGTTCGTGGGTGGTCCTTACTAGGCTGTACCCCACGCTGATTCCGGGGATAGGCGAAACCCTCTCCTTCTATTCAAAGGTTGGCTATGGTTTGGTTCTCAAATCTCTCCTCCTGACGCTTTACCACAGCCTTTCGGGCTTTCTCATAGCCTTCGGCCTAACGGGGGGCGCTATACTGCTGGCGCTCTATTCAGAGGAGTTCCGGGCGTTTTTAAGCGCTTTAAACGTCTTCATCCAGAGCGTTTCCGTTCTGGTCTGGACTATAATCTTCATAATGCTCTTCGGCGTTACAAGTCCCATCGCTCCAATCCTCGTTACGGCAATGGCGTCTTTTCCTGCCCTCCTTTCAGCAGGAATAAGTTCGAGCGAAAACCTTCTCGAAAAATACCGCCCGCTCGTGGTTCTCCTCAGGCCATCGAAGCTTCAGCTTTACAGGCACTTCATAGTCCCGGGAACGCTCCCGGAGATGGTCTCGGCGAGCAGGATAGCAATCGGCATCGCCCTGAGGATAAGCGTCGTTGCCGAAGCCTTTGGCTCGGCCGGTGGAATCGGCTACCAGCTCGTTTACTCCTACGACCTCGGGATTAAGGCCGGTGTTTTCGCGTGGGCGCTCCTCCTCGTGGTGCTCATGATAACGGTAGACCAGCTCGTTCTGAGGAGGCTTGAACTATGGGTGAGACGCTGGTACTGGTGAGGAATCTGGAAAAATCCTTCAACGGCGAGAAAATCCTCGGTGGGATAAACCTCGATGTTAAGCGGGGCGAGGTGGTCGGCATAGTCGGGCCAAACGGAACGGGGAAGAGTACCCTCGTGAGGATTTTGGCCGGCGTGGAGAGGCCCGATTCCGGCGAGGTCTCGGTTGGTGGCAACATCTCGGTCGTCTACCAGGAGGACTACCTCCTTCCATGGAAGAGGCTTCACGACAACATCTGCCTCGGCCCCAGGTTCCGCGGGAGGGAGTGCAACCCCTCTAAAGTTGCCAGAAAACTCGGAATAGAGGGGTTTCTTGACCTCTACCCCAAGGAAGTGAGCGGTGGAACGCGGAGGAAAGCAGCGATAGCGAGGGCCTTACTGCTCGACTTCGACGTTCTGATCCTCGACGAGCCTTTCACGGGACTCGACACCGAGTCAAAGGATACGTTGCTCTCAATCGTCGGTGAACTCTCCAAGACCGGTAAGGCCGTTATCATAGTGTCGCACCAGCTCGAGGAGCTGTTTAGAGTCGCCCACAGGGTTTACGTCCTCGGGGGAAGGCCCGCGAAGGTTAAGAAAATCCTGCGGAGGGAAGAACTTGGTAAGGGAGCTTTTTAACAGCATAGCCGAGCGCTATGACTTAGTTAAC
>NZ_JALUYR010000119.1 GCF_027012695.1 Thermococcus sp. | reverse complement strand
CCGTTTCACTCTCATCAAAGATCTCCAAGCTGCTCACCAAGCCGGAGACGAGAAGGCTGGAGGAGCTAATCTCTCAAATAGAGGACAATCCGACAACGGAAAAGCTCAAGAAGGCTTTAAAGGGCGGCGTCGCCTTCCACCACGCGGGTTTGAGCAGGGTCGAGAGGACGCTGATAGAGGATGCCTTCCGAGAGGGCCTCATCAAGGTGATAACAGCGACGCCGACGCTGTGCATGCATCCTGACACACACGTGGTAACGAAAAACGGCGTGAAAAAGGTCTCGGAGCTGAGAGAGGGGAACGAAGTCCTCACCCACACGGGAGAATTCAAGAGAGTGATACAACCCTTAAAGAGAGAGCACCGTGGAAAGCTCCTCGTTATAAAGGCCCACGGGACGATTCCGGTCAGGATAACCCCCGAGCACATGGTGTGGGTCATCAGGCAGATAAGACACAAGTCCCACTACTCGGACGGCAGGCAGGTTATATGGTGGGAGTTCAAAGGGCCTGAATGGATGACAGCTCAGGAGCTTAAGGAAAGACTTGAGTCTGAGACCGACCCAAAGGTCTCCTACATGCTGCTCCAGCCGATTCCAAAACACTCTATCGAGGCCACTAAAATCCCGCTGAGGAAAGAGGTTTACGTTGTCAACCAGCACGGAAAAACGAATAAGCTTCATCCCTCAGTCCGCAGAACCCCTGAGTTTCTCCCCATTAACTTTGAAACCGCCCGTTTAATTGGCCTCTGGACTGCGGAAGGTTCCACGAGCAAAACGGGGGCGATAATATTTAACATAGGCTCTCACGAGGAGGAGATAACAAAGTTTCTGGTTGATATAATTCCCAGATACTTCCCAAGGGCCAACGTGGTGGTTAGAGATCACGAGAGGAACCGTCGGACGGTGAGGTTCTGCAACAAGCGTTTCGCTGAGTGGCTCCGGGAGAAAGTTGGACACCAAGCCCACAAAAAAACAATCCCCGAGGAACTGCTCTTCAACGAGAACCGTGAGGTCAAGCTGGGCCTCCTCAGGGGATTGATAGAGGGGGACGGATACATAAGGAAGGATGCTAAGTCTCGGGCGAACTACATCAGCTACACGACTACATCTCCTTCGCTGGCGTACCAGATTCAGCTCCTCCTGGCTTCTCTGGGCTACGTTTCGTCCATCGATGTTGCTATCAGAAAGAGCGGCATTGGAAAGACTAGAAAACCCCTCTACACCGTGAAAGTAAGCGGAAAGAGCTATTACAAACTTCTGGAGGAGCTTGGATTTGATAGTCCGCCGATGGGAAACCGCACCTACAACCTCAACAAAATCTGGAATGGTTATCTGCTCCTCAAGGTCCGTTCAATTGAGGAAGAGGACTATGAGGGAGATGTCTATAACCTTGAAGTCGAGGGAGACGAGAGCTACAGCGTGGGCTTCATAGTTCACAACTCCGCCGGGATAAACCTCCCCGCCTTCCGCGTTATAATTCGCGACACGAAGCGCTACTCCAACTTCGGCTGGACAGACATTCCCGTCCTCGAAATCCAGCAGATGATGGGTCGCGCCGGAAGGCCGAAGTACGATAAGATTGGCGAGGCCATAATCGTAG
>NZ_JALUYR010000118.1 GCF_027012695.1 Thermococcus sp. | reverse complement strand
AGCTCGCCTGCTTCCTTCAACACCTTTTCATAAAGTCCATCGCTCAGCCAGAAGCCCGTGGCCTTTAGTTTCTCCAGCTCGTCCCTAAGGCTGGCTACCTTACCGGTGAACTTGGCTTTGAGGAGAACACCAATGGTTCCTGCCACCCTCAGGCCAAGGGCTCTTGCCACTTCCCTACCATCGTAGTCATCCATTAGGACAAGTTCGGCATTCTTTATCTAAAGCTTAAGACTATAGCCTCGCTCTCACCTTCATCAAGCTTAATCATCAGGGAACGCTTGAGCCTCTCGTCCATTATTTTCTCCACTTTAATCCACTCGGCGTTTTTAATCGCTTGAGCATCCTCGCTGTCACCGCCTTCAATTACGCACTCTCGATAGACGGTCTCGGGAATTAAAACCTCACCGAAGAACTCCCTGAGAAGCTCAAGCCTTCCTATTTTAGCGAGGTGAATTAAGGGGGTCGAGTTACTCACCACGGGCAAAGGCCACATCCTCCGCCAGCTCCCTCTCGGTGTAGTGCCTCGGAACCTTCCTCTTGGCTAGCTCTTCAAGAAAACTCCCTCTTGGTTACTCCCGCGAGCTTCGCCGCCTTTCCGAGCGGGAGGATTCCTCGCTGGTAGAGAATAACCGCTAGGTCGAGCCTAAGCTCTCTCTCAACCTCGCCCCTGGGGAGTCTCATAGCGGTGATAACGTCCTCTGGGATTATTATCTCCATTCTCCCCACCAGATTGGGGATTGGTGTTGGGATATTTAACCCCCTCGTCAGACTTCTGCCCTCTTCACACACCCCTCACAACTCCGGGCTTACCAACTTCGCCATCAACCTCGAAGATTTTACCCAAAAACCTCTCCACGACCCAGACGTTCGTCACAAGGTGGCTCGTGATTTCGGCAACGCCAATCTCTCCACCCGTGAAGGCCAAGAAGGGTATCAGCTGGTCACCGAGGAATTTGTCAACGGCCTTTCTTGAAGTCAGCGCTTCCAGCAACTCATCGGCCGCTTCCCTGCCTACTACTTCCGCCGGCTTACCGCGCTTTCCAAGGGCGTCTCCCCCGATTCTCAGCGAGTCCGTCTCGGCCCAGACCACTATTCCGCTCCCCGGTCCGAGAGAACGCGAAACTTCCCTCTCTATTTCGACAGGAACGCTGTAAAATCTCCTCAGCCTTTCCTCGGCGGCCTTTGCCTGCCTCTCAGCGACGTGGGCTGGCAAGTTGGTGGCGTGGCTTATCCCAGCGAAGCGTTCGATTTTCCTCCACTCAAGGGCTATGAGCGGTTTCCTCTCCTCCCAGGGTTCAACTTCCCCAACTACCAGACCGCCACCCTTCGGGTAATGGCCCCTCCTCTTTATCTCGAGCCTAATTCTCAACCCCATCCTCTCAAGGGCAAAGAGGGTAACGTGCTTGAGGTAATCAACGGGCGGGCTCCAGGGGACGTCGGTTCCTCCGGTTACCTCGAAGCTACCCCCGGTGAAGGCCATAGCCGGAAGTAAAGCCTGGAGGACGAGGGTTATACTGCCCGCTGTTTTTATCGGAACGCGGATGTGCTTCGGTCTCGCCTTACCGGGAATAAATTCTAGTCTCGTTGAGCCTACCTGAGCGCCCCTAACCCTCGCGTTGCTCAGCTCCTTCAAAGCCAGAATCCCATGGAGGTGCTGTGTCCTTAGCCCCGGGTTGGGCCTGTTGGCGCGGATGTTGTATATCCTCACGGGTTTTCCCGTGATTACGGACAGAGCCACCGCCGTTCTGAGTATCTGCCCCCCGCCCTCGCCGTAGGAACCGTTTATTTCAACCCACTCCATTCTCCCACCTTTACCCTCTCAGCTCAAAAACCTAAAAACCTGACGAAAGACTTTTAGGGTGGCCGAACAACTTCCACCGGTGAGAACATGGACGAGCTTGAATTCTGCGTTAAGAGCCTCAGCTATCCCCTTGGCATGCTCCTGGAGAACCTCGAGAGGAAGGAGGGGGAGCTGATTTCAGTAACGAGGAGGGCTATAACCCTTCCCAAACTACCCTTCGCCGCCCTCTGTTACCTGACGGGAATAGCGCTCTTCGACTCCCTAGACCTCGTTGATAAGAAGAGGCTGAGTAACGATTACGACTCGCTGGAGGTCTTCAGGAGAAAGCTCCTCAACTCAAAGCTGGGCGAAGCGCTAAGGCCCTACCTCGAAAGCCCCGGAATGTATACCTCGCCCGGAGAGATTCTCTCCGTAGACTGGCTGGAGTTCGAGAGAAGAGCTAATAGGCTAAGGCCTTATCTCGAAAAACTCAAAATCCTGGCGGAAAAAAAGGATAGAGAAGCCTTCCTCGGAGAGACTAAGTTCCTCTCGGGGCTGAGCGTCGACGAGGGCCTCCTCCTGGGCTATCTCGCAGATGATCGAAAACTGAAGGAGCTTATCAACGCGGCCCTGGGACGGCACAACCCGGCCTTTCGGGAGGCCGTCAAAAGGTACTTCAGGGCACTGGGGGGTTAATCCCCCTCCAGGTTGGGGGGAGTGAAGCCAAGGTTGATCATGACGGCCGTCTCAAGGGCGGTTTCTCTGTCCATACCCTCCTCCAAGAGCTTTTCAACGATCTCCACGAGGAAGTCGATGTTCCTGTAGTTCAAAAGCCACGGGGGATAGTCCTCGAACAGGCCGGGATCCACTGTGAAGCCCAGCCTTCCCTCAAGCTCCTCAACGAACTCCCTCCTCGACAGCGGTGGAAGGTTTATCCGAACGGCGAAGGGAAGTCCCTCGTACTTATCCGGCCAGACCGTCTCCACAACGACAACCTTCTCCCTCATGACCTTCAGAACCTCTCCGGGAGAGGGCTCCCTGAGGAGGATTGCCCCCTCCGGGATAAGGGGCTCGAGGTTGATCCCCCTGAAGTTGACGACGAGTGCCGGAAGGCCGAGTTCGAGGGCTTTCTGAACGCTGATGGCCAGTCCCTTCTTTCTCACCCTGGAGGAGTGCTCCCGCCTCAGCCGTTCGTACAGATCCTCGCTAACGAGGGTGAGCTGGTAAACTTTTTCAGAATCGCCGATGTGCAGAATCCCGTTGGAGAGGAGCCTAAGGCCGAGCCTTGAGGCGAGGGCCGAGAGCTTCCCCTCGGTGCGGGTGGTTATTGCTCTCCTTCCCGCGGTCTCCTCAAAGCCCCTGCTGACGAGACGGTAGTCGGCCGGATGGAGGCCCCTCGCGTTCATGAAGGTCTCCAGCGCCTCTAAGGCGGCCTCCTCGCTGACAGCGTAGACCTTGATAAGCTCGACGTTTTCTCTTCCGTCGATTCCAACGAAGACGACCGCATCGGTTCTCTCCTTGGGAACGAGGATGTCCTCCATAGCCACCGCCCGCAACTCGTCAGAGGCGCTCGTTAGAGGCTCATTGCCCCGAGCAGTTCCCCCGTGTCAAGGTTGATTATCCTCACTTCCCTCTTTCTCGTGTCCAGGAGGGCAACGCTCCTGACTCCGGTCAGGTAGCCGCAGACCTCGCCGGGATTCACGAGGATCGTCCTGCCCTCTTCCACTATCTCGTAGCGGTGGGTGTGACCGACGACGACCACATCGTAGAGCCTGCTCCTGGCGAGTGCCCTGACAAGGACTTCGTTCGTTCCGTGGGTTACCGCTATCTTCATCCCGTCGGCCTCAAGCTCTATAATCTCATCGTAGATGCCAAGCGCTTCGTAAAGACCCTTCCTCTCGCCGTCGTTGTTGCCGAAAACTCCCCTGAGGGGAGCCCTGAGGTTCTTCAGCTCTCTCGCCACGAAGGGGGCAACGAAGTCACCGGCGTGGATGACGAGTTCAACGTTTTCCCTGTTGAAGAGCTCGACGGCTTTTCTTATCGCCGGAAGGTTGTCGTGGGTGTCGCTCATTATCCCGATCAGCATGCTCTCACCGGATATTATTAAAGGAAGGGGCTTATAGGCTTATCCGTCCCCGGCTCGGAAACTTTAAGAGCCCTCCCTCCAAGGGAGATACTCGAGAAGGTGGTGGCATGTTTACAGGAAGGGCGCTCATAGCCGTCAAGATACTCCGGCCCTTCGGCGACTGGAAGGCCGGTGACATAGTTCTCGTGGAGGACTGGAAGGCGAAGGTACTCTGGGAGACGGGTGTCGTCGAGGTCGTTGACGAGGCCGACAAGGTCATAGGCGAGGTGGACAAGGTCATAGCCGAGGAGCGCTCCAACGAACCCCTCATGCCCCTTCCAGAGGGGCTTTATGAGAGGGCGGAATTTTATATGTACTACCTGGAAAACTACGTGAGACTGAACGCGAGCGAGAGCATAGAGACCATAAACGTTAAACTGACCAAGCTTGCCAACCTGAAGAAGAAGACCGAACACCTGAAGATCATACGCTTCAACAAGATTCTGAAGGCGGTCATGCTGAGGCCAAACAGCCTGGAACTTCTCTCAAGACTTTCGCCGGAGGAGAGGCGGGTCTACCTCCAGCTTTCGAAGATAAGAAACGAGTGGCTTGGTGAGGTCTGATGGAAAGGGAGGAGATGATAGAGAGGTATGCGCGATTCCTTCGCGAGTACGTTGATGACGACGGGAAGGAGGTCTACCTCAACAGGCTGAAGGACCTGCTCACGGTAACTCCCAGGCGTTCCCTCTCTATAGACTGGACGCATCTCAATTCCTTTGATCCGGAACTCGCTGCCGAACTGATGGAAAACCCCGAGGAGAGCATTCTGGCAGCTGAAGACGCGATAGGAATAGTTCTCCGGGAGCCTCCCCTCCTCGTCGAAAGGGATCTGAAGATTCATGCGCGCTTCTTCAACCTCCCGAAGACGCTCCTCGTGAAGGAACTCGGAAGCGAGCACATAAACAGGCTCATCCAGGTTGAGGGAATCATAACGCGCGTGAGTGAAGTGAAGCCCTTCGTTGAGAAGGCCGTCTTTGTGTGCAAGGACTGCGGCAATGAGATGATACGGCTCCAGAGGCCGTACGAGAACCTCGTCAAGCCGGCGAAGTGCGATGCCTGTGGAAGCAGAAACGTCGAGCTGGACGTCGAGAAGAGCCGCTTTGTGAACTTCCAAAGCTTCAGGTTACAGGACAGGCCCGAGAGCCTCAAGGGCGGTCAGATGCCGCGCTTCGTTGACTCGATACTCCTCGACGACCTCGTCGATACGGCCCTTCCAGGCGACCGCGTTCTCGTCACGGGAATTCTGCGAGTTATCCTGGAGCAGAAGGACAAGAGGCCCATCTTCAAGAAGGTCCTGGAGGTCAACCACATAGAGCAGCTCAGCAAGGAGATAGAGGAGCTTGAGATTTCCCCGGAGGACGAGCAGAAGATTCGCGAATTAGCGAAGAGGAAGGACATCGTTGACGCGATAGTGGACTCGATAGCTCCTGCCATCTGGGGGCATAGAACGGTGAAGAAGGGCATAGCTCTGGCTCTCTTCGGCGGTGTGCAGAGAACTCTGCCCGATGGGACGAAGCTTCGCGGTGAGAGTCACGTTCTGCTTGTGGGTGACCCTGGTGTTGCTAAGTGCGTTGACTACAATACAGAGGTTGTTTTGGCCGATGGAAGTCTGAAGAGGATTGGGGAAATTGTGGAAGAAGCTGTTAGAAGAGCCGAAAAAGAGGGAACGCTCGGGAAAGTTGACGATGGCTTTTATGCTCCCATTGACCTTGAACTCTACGCCCTCGACGCGAAGACCCTGAAGGTGAGAAAAGTTAAAGCGAACATAGCCTGGAAGAGGACCGCTCCAGAGAGAATGTTCAGGATAAAGACGGCAAGTGGCAGGGAGATTAAGATAACGCCAACCCATCCGTTCTTCGTCTTTGAGGATGGACAGTTTAAAACGAGGAGAGCGGAGGAACTGAAGGTTGGAGATTTTATTGCAACTCCAAGGAAAGAAAACGAGCCGAGAACAGTGCCTGAAACAGAAGATGAACGTCTAGGGAGGCTTCTTGAAGAGTCGGACATCTTCTGGGACAGAGTTGAAGAGATTGAAGAGTATAAACCCGAACACCCATGGGTCTATGACCTCCAGGTTCCGGGGCACCACAACTTCATCGCCA
>NZ_JALUYR010000117.1 GCF_027012695.1 Thermococcus sp. | reverse complement strand
AAGCCGCTTACGAACTGGAGATGCTCGCGCTAAAGA
This sequence comes from Thermococcus sp., assembly GCF_027012695.1. Classification (GTDB taxonomy): domain Archaea; phylum Methanobacteriota_B; class Thermococci; order Thermococcales; family Thermococcaceae; genus Thermococcus. The sequence goes on along the minus strand of NZ_JALUYR010000117.1, from coordinate 1,583 downwards.
GGGGCGACCTAAAAACGGCGCTAAAGTACGCGCTGCTGCTCAAAGTTAGGAAGCTAAGGTACGAACCCCTATATTCCCGCGCCCTCTTCGAAGTGGCGGTGAAGCTCTACGAGGAGGGGTATAAAACCGACGCCTGCCGCCTCGTAGGGGAGGTAAATCCCAAATATTTGAGCTCGGCCGCCGAGCGGCTTAAGCTCGAAACTATAAAAGCCTATTGCGAGTAGGAGGTGGGGGATGAAGAGAAAATACGAGAAGCCGGTTATCAGCCGTATAAATGTCGGATTTGCAAACAAGATGGGGGGAAAGGCTTTCGCCTTTTCCCGCGTGAGGGACAATATAGACGGGGTTCCCATTCATGAACTTGTGGAGCGGTACGGTTCTCCGCTCTTTGTCTTTTCCGAGAGGAAATTGAGGGAGAACTTCCGCCGATTCAAGCGCGCCTTTGAGACCCGCTATCCCAATGTGGAGTTCAGCTGGTCCTACAAGACCAACTACCTAAAGGCTATATGCGCCATCCTCCACCAGGAGGGGGAAACCGCCGAGGTGGTTTCGGAGTTCGAATACGAAAAGGCGAGACGCCTCGGCATCCCCGGCGACCAGATCATCTTCAACGGGCCCTATAAGCCAAAGGACGCCCTCAGAACCGCCATCCTCGAAGGGGCGCGCATCAACGTCGATACGTTCGAGGAGCTCTCCGATATAGAGGAGATAGCCAAGGAGCTCGGTCAAAAGGTCAAAATCGGCATACGGATAAATATGGATACCGGTATAAGACCCCAGTGGAGCCGCTTCGGTTTCAACCTCGAAAGCGGACAGGCCGAGGATGCGGTCAAGAGAATAGCCGCCAGCGACTGGCTCGAGTTAAACGGTCTGCACTGCCATATGGGTACCTTTATACTCGACCCCAGGGCCTACGCTGTGGAAGTGAAGAAGATGCTCTCTTTCGCCTACCACGTTGAGGACACCTACGGGTACAAAATCGAGTACCTCGATATAGGCGGCGGCTTTCCCTCCAAAAACCGCCTAAAGGGCGTCTATCTGCCCCCCGAGGTGGCCGTTCCCGACATAGAGGAGTACGCCGAGCATATCACCTCCGCCCTCTTAGAAAACCTGCGCCCCGGGGATTTTCCCAAGCTTATCATCGAATCGGGTAGGGCGATCGTCGACGAAGCGGGCTATCTGATAACGACCGTATACGCTGCAAAGCGCCTGCCCAACGGTTGGAAAGGTTATGTACTCGACGCAGGGGTCAATATACTCTTTACGGCCTTTTGGTACAACTTCAAAGTGGAAGTGGACCGCCCGCTCCACGGTGCCCCCGAGCCCAGCGTCCTCTACGGACCGCTGTGTATGAATATCGATGTGATAAACGACCTCGAGTACCTGCCGCCAATTCCGAGGGGTACCCGATTGATACTATCGCCCGTGGGCGCTTACAACGTCACCCAGTGGATGCAGTTCATCCGCTACCGCCCCAACGTGGTGCTTATAGACACCTCGGGCGATGTCCACCTCATAAGGGAAGCGGAGAACATAGAGGACATAGAGAGGAGGGAGAAACTACCCGACCACCTGAGGTTGAC
>NZ_JALUYR010000116.1 GCF_027012695.1 Thermococcus sp. | reverse complement strand
TTTCAAGGAATTTTCTCTTCCATTGATTTAGCGTTTGTACCGTTATCCCGTATCGGCTGGCTATACTAGCAGCTGGCTCCTCTTCTTTGAGTAGTTCTAAAACCACTTTTGTCTTGAACTCTGCGCTGTAGCTTTTGCGTTTCTTGCTCATGATATTTTCCCTCTTTCTTTATCTCTTCATATTCTATCCAAGTTGAAAGATTGTTTGGAAATTTGTTGTCCAGTTTTTTAGGGGCATTATACGATTATGAATCTTTATTTGGCGAAGATGACGAGTTCTATGAAGAGAAAAAGATGTATAAAATAAAAGATGCTTTTGGAGAAAAGTATAGCTATATCAAAATCTATGAAAAGTTAGGCAATGACACTCCAAGTGATTGAGTATGAAGAGATAGATGAGAAAAAGATCGAAAAAATTGTAAAAAATCATCAAAAAGCTAAAAAAATATTCAAAAAACTCGAACAATTTGCCCAAGATAATGAAAATAGATTTTTGATCTACTCTCGAAGTGGTAGGCTGAAATCTCAAAACTATGTAGGCATCATCGAGACCAAAAGCGGCTTTGTAGTCGAGATTTTGCCAAAAACGGCAAAGAGCGATAATAAAGAAGCTTCAAAATCAATTTTGCTAAAAATGCTACGTTTCTATGATAAAAAGTTTCACCATTTTCAGCTCGCGAGCCTCAAAACCAAAAAACTTCCTCTCTATGAGATTTTTATCTCGATGTTTTTGGATGAGATGGATATGATTCGTAAAAGAGGTATCAAACATGACTACATAATCAAAGAGCAAAATCAAAAATTTCTCAAAGGAAAACTGAAACTCAATGATCATATCCGACAAAACTTTGCTCATCAAGAGCGATTTTTCGTAGCTTTTGACGAGTATCTGCCAAATAGAGTAGAAAACAAAATCCTAAAAACCACTCTTTTAAAACTTGCAAAAATAACAAAATCGATATCTAATCAACAAAGAATAAGAGAGTTTTTGTTTGTTTTGGATGAAGTGGAGCCAATTACCCACAATATTGCTCATGCGTTTTCTCGTATCAAAATAGATAGAACAATGGAGTACTATGCCAATGCTCTTGCTTGGGCGAAACTCTTTTTAATGGAAAAATCTTTTACATCTTACAAAGGGGATAGTATAGCTTTTGCGCTATTGTTTGATATGAATAAGGTATTTGAGCGGTATGTGGGGAGACTACTTAAAAAGCAGTGCAAAAATGTAAAATTGCAACACAGTAGATATTGCTTATTTGATGAAGATTGTAGCAGATTTCGTCTCAAACCCGATATAGTCATCAATGATGGAGAGATCATAGCCGATACTAAATGGAAAATTATTCAAAGCGAACAAGACATTTCTCAAATTGATCTTTATCAGATATTTGCATATGCAGCAAAATATAAAAATTGTAAAAAAGTCCTCCTGATCTATCCCAAAATAAATGATGATCTAAGAATTGTAAATCACTTTAGTATTCGAAAGCAGAAAAATATTTTATTTGAGATTTGTTTCGTCGATCTACAGAAGCCACAAATATGCAACGAGCATATTTGCGCTCCTATTCGAAAATAAACTTGTCGGCAAATGCTGGCTCGAGCTCGTCTATCCACT
>NZ_JALUYR010000115.1 GCF_027012695.1 Thermococcus sp. | reverse complement strand
AGATTGAGGTGATTGAGTACAACGACTTCGTCTACGACGTCAGCGTTCCAGGAAACGAGATGTTCTTCGCGGGCGAGGTACCCGTGTTGCTCCACAACTCCGATGAACGCGGCATAAACGTCATACGCGAGAAGGTGAAGGAGTTCGCGAGAACAAAGCCGATAGGTGGAGCGAGCTTCAAAATAATATTCCTCGACGAGGCAGACGCTTTAACGCAAGACGCCCAGCAGGCCCTGAGAAGGACAATGGAGATGTTTTCAAACAACGTGAGGTTTATTCTCAGCTGTGTCACCGGAGACACGAGGATATACACGCCAGATGAGAGGGAGATTAAGATAAGGGACTTCATGAACCACTTCGAGAACGGCTTAGTTAAGGAGGTGAGCAACAGACTCGGTAGGGACACCGTAATCGCGGCCGTTTCCTTCAACTCAAAGATAGTCGGCCATCCGGTTTACAGGCTCACCCTTGAGAGTGGAAGGGTCATCGAAGCGACGGGCGACCACATGTTCCTCACTCCGGAAGGCTGGAAGCAGACCTATGACCTCAAGGAGGGCTCCGAGGTTCTCGTAAGGCCCACCCTTGAGGGAACGCCCTACGAGCCGGACCCGAGGCAGATAATAGACCTCCGGGAGTTCTACGGCTTCCTCGAAAAGGTCGAGAGGGAGCACGGCCTCAAACCGCTCGGCGAAGCCAAAACCTTCAGGGAGCTCGTGACGAGGGACAAGGAAAGAATCCTGGAGAGGGCCCTTGAGCTCAAGGCCGGGATGGAGAACGGCCTGACTGAAAGGGAAGCCGAGATACTAGCTCTGCTCGGAGAGGGATGGACATCAAGGGAGGAGTTGCAGGAGAAGGCCGGAATCTCGCGCGTCAGGCTCAACCAGCTCCTCCAGAGCCTTGAGAGAAAGGGCTACATCAAAAGGAAAATCGAGGGCAGGAAACAGCTCGTCAGGAAGCTCCGCGATGGGAGGCCCCTGAGGAATGCAATGGACGTAAAGCGCGCCCTTGAGGATGAGTTTGGCATAAGGATAAGCTACAGCACGGTTAAGAAGCTCCTCTCCGGACAGGTTGACGGAATCGCCTACAGAATTCTCAGAGAGGTCAATGAGAAGTGGCTCGTCCGCTATGACGACGAGAAGGCAGGAATCCTGGCGAGGGTTCTTGGCTTCGTCCTCGGCGACGGGCACCTCGCCAAAACAGGGGTCAGGGTTTGGTTCAACTCCAGCAGGGAAGAGCTTGAGATGCTTGCCAGAGACCTCAGGAGGCTCGGCCTAAAGCCATCGGAGATAATAGAACGCGAATCGAGCTCGGAAATTCGCGGAAGGAAGGTCAAGGGCAAAATATACATGCTCTACGTTGACAGCGTTGCCTTCCACACATTGCTCCGCTTCTGGAAGGTCGAGGTCGGCAACAAGACGAAGAAGGGCTACGCCGTTCCGGAGTGGATTAAGAGGGGCAACCTCTTCGTCAAGAGGGAGTTCCTGCGCGGCCTCTTCGGAGCGGATGGAACGAAGCCAAGCGGGGAGCGCTACAACTTCAACGGCATAAAGCTTGAGATGCGGGCAAAGAGGGAGAGCCTTGAGAAAACCACAGAGTTCTTCAACGACATAGCGGAGCTCCTCAGG
>NZ_JALUYR010000114.1 GCF_027012695.1 Thermococcus sp. | reverse complement strand
CACCCTATATAGTATTTAACTATTTCCCACTTTTTGGATATTTTGATTAAGAAAATCAATCCTCTTCATCCTCATAGTTTTACCAATATGCTTCTCTTTCCACTCATTTAACTCTTTTTGACTAACGCTGTTTAAAGCATCAGAGATTTTTTCTTCACTTATTTTTCCACATAAAAGAGGAATAATTAGTATCGAATGGTTCATGTCACTTTGTGGACTTTTTTCTATCGTATGTTTAAACTTACCAAAGAGTGACTCAATAATATCACTGCTAATAGGCATAGGATAAGAGCCAAGTTGTTTTTGAATTTTGAGATGTCTATCTAACCAATCTCTTAAAGATTTGGCTGTTCTTGAACTTTTTGGAAGCTCTTTTAACATAATTTTACATTCATCATAGGTAGATTTTTCTAATCCTTTATTTTTTAATCTCTGCATGATTTTAGATGTAACAGCTGTTGTTTTTGAAAAGTTTAAAATAAACGGTTTTAGTCTGCTAAATCCAGGAAATGCAAGACGTAGTCTCTCTAAAATAGAACCTTTTTTTGCTCTACCTCTGATATTAAAATGTTTCATCATCTTCTCTCCCCATTTTCCTAATCTACTAACATTTTGGAAACGAGCTTTGTTTCTTAATTTTGGAGGAGTTAAAAATGCAATCTCTGTATTTCTGATTCTCGCTGAACCATTTTTTATCAGTTGTGTAAACTGTTTATAACTTTTTGTCTCTTCAAACTCTTTTTTTAACGATTTAGCGACAACATGACTAATGTCTTCTATTAATAAAATAGGCTTTTTTCGACTCTTATTATATAACTTAACTCCCTTATTTAAGGTATAGTCTGTATCTTTGATAATTGCATTCGGGTTTCCTGAGATTTTAAAAATCTCTTCTAAATCTTTCTTTACACTCTCTCCATTAACCACTTCACAAATTTTTAAACCAACACATTCACAATCTTCTAGTGTTACTGCCTTATCCTTTTTACATAAAACATCTAGCTCTATTCTAAGAACAACAAAAAGTTTTTTTGTTCCAATATTAATTGAATGGTCAATGATAGCAATCCACGGTTTATCAATTTTCTTTATCTCTTTTAACATTCCTACACCAACTCTCCCTATCCAATTGATGGTTGATGTAAAGTGTGGAATCCATTCTACATTTAGAGCTGTTTGATTGTTAAATATGTTTAAAATTTTGGGGATACTTCGATAGGAGACTACGGCACTTAAAATAAGTAGTATTGATGTTATTCGGATTTGTTGAGAGTTTGATTCATCTCTTTTTATTATATTGTTATGACTATATTTTTTTTTGTCTCTTCTTTTCCTAACTCTTGTTTTAATCTCTTTATCTCTTCTTTCAATTCTGATATTGTCTCTTTATGCCTTTTTGTTGTCTTTCTATACTCTCTTATCTCATCGGCTCTCTCTATTGCCTTTTTTCTCCAATTATTTCTTGCTTGATATAGTTTTGATGTTTGTAGCATATTTTTTTCTCTCTTTTCTATATTTCTCTTATTTACTATACTATTTTTTTACTTAAATGTTTTTATTTGTTAGGTTTTTATTTTTTCTGAAAAGTGGGAAAAATTTTTGGTGTCGAAATTGGGGTTTTTCGACACCCTA